>DAINQB010000056.1:0-15763 GCA_036743175.1 Bacillota bacterium
AGATTTAAGTTACTCGATGATATTTATTGAATATCCGGCAAATCAATGATATACTCATCTTAACGATGTGTTTTAATTAGATTTAAACATGTCGTTGTTATTGCAATATCCTCTTTCTCTATCTTGGCGGAGCCTCCCCCAATCGGGGGCTCCGCACTTTTTTAGAAAAATTTTCTGATATAACCAATGCTCCGGAGTACTGCATTTTCCTCTGATGAAAGCTGCTGTTCATCGGAAAGTCCTTCCGTAACCGGAATACACATTTCAATTGTAAATCTATCCAATCCATCAGATACAAGTTGCCTGATTACCTTATCCACAGGGATAAAGCCTTCCCCAAGAGAACAGAAATGAACCGGTTCGGTGACCGTCATGAAGGTATTGTCACCGGAACACTTATCCGCGCGACATGCATCCTTGAGATGGGTGCAAAAAATCCTTCCCCTGAATGCAGCCAGGGCTTCAAGAGGATCTTCCCCGGTGAATGCAAAGTTGCCGCTGTCAAAGCAAATACCAATATACTCGGAATCAATTTCCAGAAGTGAGATCAGATCATCAATGAACAGATCACCATGATTCTCAATGGCAATCCTCACATCATATTTTTCTGCCAGCTCCAATGATTCCTTCAATCCACGCTTAGCCGCCATTGTCCTTTCTTGTATGATACTCCTTTCATCAAGGCAGGATCCGCCCACAAAGGTTCTCAGAACCTTTATCCCATAATTACCTGCAACCTTGATATATGGATTGAGTTCGTTGTATGAAGTTCCGCAAGCACCAAGTTCAATGTACATTCCATGTTCTTCGGCAAATCTGGAAACCCACTCCATTTCAGTTTTAATGTCGATATGATAAGGATCTATATGAAGGCCACCTGCACCAAGTGAAAGACATTTTTCGCAGTACCATCGAATATCAACCGGATTTGATGGTTTATACCAGTGTTTACCGAAGTGTTTGTAAAAACTGAAAGAGTCAATTGCAAAATCCATATCCATCACCACAGCATCAGGGTCTTAATTGTCCTGCCGTTCTTTATTTCGTCGATTGCCGAAAGATATTCATTGATATCAGCCTTTATTCTACCTGTAACCAACAATGAGGGGTCAAGCCTTCCTTCATTATAAAGGCCGGCAGTCTTTATGAAGTTTTCTGAGGTAAGAATTCCGGGGTTATATATTGTTGTATTTGAATCAAACCAAAGATTCTGCCTGACTCTTATTTCCTTTGTACTGTAACTTGAAAAGATCAGAGTGCGGGGGGCAAGCATGCACGCAAGCTCCTGTCCGGCAACACTTCCCGAGCACTCAATTATTACATCATATTTTTCTTGCGGATCTATTTCATCCGGTTTCTTTGTGATATCCGCTCCGCATGCCCCGGCAATATCAAGTCGGTTTTCACTAATATCTGAAACCGTAATTTCAATATCCTGTATGCTATTCAATACCTGAACTGAACAAAGACCCATTGAGCCAAGACCTATTACCAGAACCTTTTTCCCCTTATAGAAATCCTCTCCTCCGGGCGCCAGCATACAATGGTAGGCACACCCATACATTTCAAGCATCGCTGCATCCTCCGGGTTTCTTTTCCCGGGCTCAATGACTGCAATGTCCAAAACCCTCCTTGTAACATAAGATCTGTGGCACGGCTCTCCACCATGACCGGTCATTACAACAATGTCTTTTTCCCTTACTGTCGAAACATTTCCACCGATTGATTCAACAATCCCAACCGCCTCATGCCCCGGTTCTCCCGGAAGCATAGGGTAGGTGGTTCCATACCCGGATTTGTAACCGCCTGTAAAACTTCTCATTTCGGAAGTATTACACAGTGAAGATGCCATGATCCTGATGCCCACCTCACCTGAACCCGGTGCATTTTTATCAACCGAAGTAAATATCGGCCTGCCTGCTGAAGCATATTGAAGACACTTTATTGTTTCCATTGAATCAATCCCCTTTCACTTCTATGATTATACCATTGTCCGGCAAATCAGCGGTCTTGGTTATAAATACATTTTCTTACATAATCAGTGCATATTATGATTCAATTTGTTTGACATGCCCGATGTCAGTATATATAATTTTACGGAAAGCATTTTGAAGTATGGTAGTACGGAAACAGGGGTAATTTATGAAACAATCAATTAAAAAAACAGTCATTCTATTGGTCATTGCAGCAATGGTTTTTTCCTTTGCATCTTGTTCGGGCTCTGAAGACTCCGAGACATATGAACTGAGTCTCGCACATTTCTTCCCCGGAACACATCCCGCTGAAACGGTATTTGTACAGGGCTGGATATCAAGGATAGATGAAGCAACCGGTGGTCGTGTTAAAATTACAAGCTATCCGGGTGGTACCCTTGTAGGTGCCACAGAAACATATAACCAGGTCGTTGAGGGTGTTGCAGACATTGGCCTGTCCTGTTTCTCTTATACAAGAGGACAGTTCCCTGTACTAGAGGCCTTTGAACTTCCCGGAATAACATACAAGAATTCAAAGGTTGCAAGCATGGTGGCATGGGATGGAATCAAACAGCTTAACCCCGAGGAAGTTCAGGACACAAAACTCCTCATGGTAATAGCCACAGGCCCCGGTGATCTGTTCACAACGGTTCCTGTCACAACACTTGATGATATGCAAGGTCTTGAAATCAGAGCTACAGGCTTAAGCGCCAAGACAATAGAGGCATTGGGCGGAACACCTGTCGGAATGCCCCAGTCAGATGCATATGAAGCACTTTCAAAGGGAATCGTTAAGGGCAATCTTTCACCTGTTGAAGTTCTGAAGGGCTGGAAACACGGTGAGGTTACTGATTATATTACAAGGACACCTTTCCTTTACAACACATTGTTCTTTGTGACAATGAACCTTGAGAAGTGGAACTCAATGCCAAAGGAGCTTCAGGACATCATAACCGAAACAACGGAAACCTTCCATCAGGAAGTCGGCATAGGTCTCTGGGACATGCAGAATGAAGCAGGTATGGATTATGCCATTAACGAGCAGGGCATGGAAGTATTTGACCTTTCAGCTGAAGAAACCGCACTATGGATTGAAAAGGTACAGGGAATACAGGATGAATATTCCGCCAGCATGGATTCCCTTGGTCTTGACGATGCCCTTGATACAGTAAAGACACTGGCTGAAAAATACAACGGAATATATTGATGGGTTTATATTGAAAAAGACAGAAAGTTTCATTCGAAAAGCATCTGAAATATTCAACCTGATTGCAGGGGGATTCATAGTAATCGCCATGGTACTGGTTGTTGGGAATGTAATACTTAGAAGAGTATTCGGAAATCCCATTCTCGGAGTCTACGAGTTCACTGGCTTTCTGTCTGTTCTCATCATAAGCTTCGGTCTTGCCTATGTGTTGCTTGTTAATGCCCATATAGCAGTTGATTTCATAATAGAAAAACTGAAACCCAGGTCCATGGGCATCGTAGATACAGCAACAGGCCTCGTCGCCACAGGTTTCCTGAGTGTCTTTACATGGAACGTATTCAAGTATGCCCTGAAGGCAATGGAAAACAATCAGCTTTCCCCCACAACCCAGGTGCCCTATTATATATTCATATTTGTAATGGCTGTATGTTTTTCTCTTCTATGTCTCGTTTACCTTATTAAAATCAAGGAATCCATAGGAAAGGTAAGTCAAAATGAGTCCTGAATTGATAGGTTTCCTTGGAATTATTCTTCTTCTGGCATTGATAGCCTTCAGAATGCCTATTTCATTTGCGATGCTGATTGTGGGAATCCTTGGTTTTGGTATCATTGTCTCTCCGTCAGCTGCATTCAGTATGTCAGCGGGTGAGGTTTATGCAACTTTCTCTTCCTATTCACTCAGTGTTATACCAATGTTCGTCTGGATGGGGTTCATTGCATTTTACTCAGGAGTGGGAACAAACCTATACCGCTTTGCCTATCGTATGATCGGTCACAGACCGGGTGGACTTGCAATAGCCACACAGGCAGCTTGTGCAATGTTCGGTGCAATCTGCGGATCAAATACAGCCACAGCTGCAACCATGGGAGCAATAGCCATTCCGGAAATGAAAACGTATAATTATGATGATTCACTTTCATCGGCAAGTGTTGCCGCCGGAGGAGCACTTGGTGTTTTGATTCCTCCCAGCGTAATATTCATTATATATGGAATTTCTTCTGAACAGTCCATTGGGAAACTGTTTATTGCGGGCATTGTCCCGGGCATACTTCTTATGGTCCTTTACATGCTTACCATAAGGATTCTGGTAAAAAGAAACCCCTCACTGGGTCCCGTCGGACCAAAGTCAACCTGGAGAGAGCGCTTTGAAGCCCTTGGTAACGGACTTTTTGAAGTCATGATAACTTTCCTTATTTCCATAGGAGGGCTGCTGCTCGGATGGTTCACCCCCACTGAAGCCGGTGCCGTCGGAGCTGCCAGCATTCTTGTTATTACACTTCTCAGAAAACAACTCAACTGGGCAGGACTAAAAAAATCACTCATGGATACAGTTCGGACCACGGCAATGATCATGATGATGGTTGCAGGTGCCACCGTCTTCGGAAGATTCATGGCCATCAGCCGCCTTCCATTTGCCCTGGCTGAATGGGCATCATCATTGTCCCTGCCCCCATTTGGTGTCATGATCGTCATACTTCTGATATATCTGGTACTTGGCTGTTTCATAGATGCCCTTGCACTGATTCTTCTTACAATACCGATCTTCTTCCCTGTTGCGGTCGGTGTACTTGGATACGACCCCATATGGTTTGGAGTTGTCATTGTTCTTGTTGTTGCCATGGGCGTAATAACTCCACCTGTAGGGATGAATGTCTTTATTATCAAGGGTGTCGCAAAAGATATACCTACCGAAACCATATTCAAAGGCATATGGCCTTTCCTTATTGCATTGTTTGTATGTCTTGGAATATTGCTCCTTTTCCCCGGTATCGTAACCTTCCTTCCCAATTTATTGTCATAGGTGTTTGCTTACCAAGTGAAAAAACATTATCATATTGATAGACAATGTTTTAGGGGGTATCATGACCATTTCTCTATTGAACGCAACGACAACTACCGTTAAGACAGCTATCTTTGACAGCGGTTTTCTGGTTACCGTTGCAGTCATAGTAATATCAACAATATTGATTGCATTCATAAACCACATGAAAAGGGACAAGTGCATCAAAAGCTTCAAATCTGATATTGTCACAATCTATTTCAACAATAGTGAGAATATAAAAGGCCGCCTTGATGTTGAAAACACAGGCTGTGAACTCATTGCGGAACACGCCGGTGAAAAACCCAAGAAGAGTTATATTGTCTATAAGGATGAGTACCCTAATGTAAGATTCTTTGTGCGCTATCACGATGACCTTGATGACAGGAGAAAAAAAGAACGTCTCAAGGTCATCAGAAAAACTTATCATCCCAATGTTTTCAGAAGAACCGGAAGGGCAATAACCATATTCTTTAAAATAATAAGGGATTCTCTTATGGATGTTTTTTCAGCCTTTTCAGGTAAATTGAAGACAATTAATCCAGCCTATGCATCATCCGAGGCATATTTAACCAAAGTAAGCCGGGAGGCCGTAACAAGCATTGATTCAACACACAATCCTTTGCTTGAAAAATACATTGGAAATAAAGTTGTATGCAATCATGTCTTCAATGGTAAAACACATGATGTATACGGTATTCTAAGGAATTACACCGGTGAATACATTGAACTTCTTGATGTTCAGTTCAAAAGTGACGAACTTTCAATTACAGGTGCAGACCTTGTCCTTCCAAGGTCATTCAACAGGATACGGAATCTAGGTGAAGAGGCAATAAGGCCTTTCCTTCTAACAGATGCATTTGACCTGGGAATCTATAAAAGGGAAGTAAAGAAATCCCTGTTCGAAAACAACCAGGAGGATGAAAATTGAAAAAGAGAAGCTTTTATTCATTTTTTGCCATTGTGGTCGGAATACTTATGCTGCTTATGTGGTCATTCTTTTTGTTTGCTGGAATGGTCCCCGAACTGGATAGCAGACCTGCAGAAATCATACTTCATTTATGTGCTGAATTTTTAACTGCACTGGCCCTTATTGTAGCCGGTGTTCTGGCATTGAAGTCATCAGGACACCGGAAGTGGCTTTACCCTCTTTCCATAGGCATGCTTCTTTATACATTGATAGTAAGCCCTGGCTACTATATACAATCCGAGGATTATCTGTTTGTTGTGATGTTCGGATCTTTGATCGTGTTATCCATTGTCTCACTGATATTGTTCATAGGTGATACTCATGAGCATTGATTTATCTTTAAGAAGAGAACAATTACTTAAGATATTTGAATCCCGTAAAGACACCGGTGGCCCCCCTGGCTGCTACAGGTGGCTGCCGGGCAGCAGGACCAACCTCTATGCAAGTCTAGATACAGCCATAGCCTATGCTGTCATGGGCATTGATCGCAATGATATCGATGAACCCCGGAGACTTGGGTGGATAGAACATATCAACTCATATATTGACGACTACAGGAATGACGGAACCTACAAGGATGTCATTCCAAGACACTCCCCTTCCCATGCAAACGGCATGGTAATTGGTGCACTTGGTTATCTGGGCGGCCGGCAACTGCTGCCCGTTGATTTCTATAAAGATTTCAACACGCCTGCAAAGGCAGTATCATGGCTTGAAAACCTGAATTGGCCCACACAATGGGCAAGCGGTTTCTGGGGTGGTCCAATGATGTATTCAACAGGCTGCAAGTGTTCAAAACAATGGATTGATACGGTAATTGGCTGGCTGACCGATAATCTTGACCCTTCTACCGGTATGTGGAGAAAGGGTATTACTCCTGTCAATGTTTATCAGCCTCTGGGTGGATTCGTTCATATTTATCCAATCTATGAACTTCATGACAAACCCTTCCCTTACACCGACCAGGTAATTGATTATGTCCTGTCGATGCAGTCCGACAACGGGCGATGGTTTGACGGAGATTCATTCAGCTATTTTGATATGGACTGCTTATATTCATATGTTGCGATGCTCCGCATCTCTGATAAAAGAGCTGATGCGGCAAAGATGAGCGCTCTCAGGTATTACTACTTTCTTGAAGAAACACTTGCACAGAAGGATGTATATGACAAAATGACCACACATGGCCTGCTTTGCCTTGCCTCGACTTATGGACTTTTATACCAGCTTCTTCCTGAAATTTTCATTGACTCAGTAAGATGGACGGATATATTCAGCGCGAGACTTTTATATCAGACATCATTGGTCGAAGCCGTTTGAAACATTGATTTTTTGATACTGGTTTGTGTGATATAATTCTGCGTGATAATGCATTTACTGAAAACGACAAGGAACCAATGACCTATGGCAGATAACATTCATGAGATTTGTGATTTTGAATTGCTTTATTCTGAACTACCTCTCGGCACGGCTGTTTTTTCAACCAAGGGAAAGGTCTGTTATGTAAACAAGTCTATGCTCACAATGACAGGCTTTACCGAATCAGATTTTTCCAATATGACTCTGAACAAGATTACCGGTCTTTCTTCCATGGAATTCATTCAAAACAAAGCCATTGAATTGCTTCATGCACGAGGTGGTGGATTTCCCGCAATATGTACCTATCTCCCCTTGAATGATAACTACAGGGTTCTTTTCTCAGAGAAAATAACTGATGTATCGAAGCTTGATGTACATGGTCTTGAAGATGCTGAAAAGTACAGGCTTTTCCTTGACCTTACTGACTCAATCATCCTAATGCTTGATTCGTACGGAAGGGTGCGCTATATAAACAAAACCGGCTGTGACATTCTCGGGTATGACAAAGAATATATACTTGGCAAGGAGTGGATCAAGCATTTTGTTCCAAGAGAATGGGCAGGAGATGCAGATATAAATATTTCAAATGCATTATCCCAGGACTCGCCCATGGAATCCGTGGTAAAAAATCCGATTCTTACAGCAGGCGGAGAGGTTAGATTCATCAGCTGGCGAAATGTCAGCATTAAAAACTCTAATGATGAGATTACCGGGATCCTGTCTTCGGGAACTGATATAACTGAACAATCAAAGAATGAGATGCGTTTCAGACTGGCAGATGAAATAGCCGGAATGGGAAACTGGTCAAAAAATCTTATTACAGATGAGTATGTCTTCTCTGATGGATTTATAAAACTGATGGGATATGAACCGAGAACCATCAAGCCTGACCTATCCATGCTGTTGAATATCGTTCATCCCGATGATCAGGAATATACCCGTAACACAATATTGAACTCATATAAAACACATATGGGCTACAATTTCGTTTTTAGAATAATCCGAAAAGACGGTGAAATCAGGCATATAAATGCCGCAAGCATGTTCCAGAATGATTCGGATGGAAATGCTCTCATGTCCTATGGAACGGTGGTTGACATTACTGACTTGATGAAATCAAAGAATGAAGTAATTGAAACCAGCAAAAGCCTGATGCTTGCCGAGGAACTTGCAAATGTCGGCAGTTACGTCAGAGACTTGGAAACAGACACCTATACCTGTTCTGTTGGATTCTTGAATATCCTTGGTCTTGATACACCATTGGAACCCTTGAAATATGATGATATCATTGCATTCACCCATCCCGATGACATTGAGAGGGTTTCCTTTGAAATTAAAAAAGCACTGGAACATTCTGATACATTTAATTTTGAAAACAGGATTGTAAGGACAAACGGAGATATTAGGTATATTCGTTCAAAGGGAACGCATTTGCGAGATAATAAAGGAAATATAAACAAGATAATTGGTACAATCCTGGATATTACGGATTATAAGATTAACGAGAAAACCCTTTTAAACAATCTTCGTAAAATCGAGCAGGTGGAAAAAATTGACTTAATCGGTTTCTGGGAAAGAGACCTGAAAACCGGGATATATAACTGTTCTGAAGGTTTCTATAATGTATGTGGTCTTGATTCCAGTACTTTTATACCAAACTATGAAAACATAGCAAAAACTGTGCATTATGGTGACGCAGCTTATGTATCTTCTGTAATTAATGAAGCTGATAGAATAGGAAAAAACTTTCAGCTTACCCATAGAATAATTCGGCCGGATGGTATAACAAGATATATTCGTTCTCAGGGATTCTATAAAAAGGATGAAAACAATCAGCCGATCAGTGTCATGGGAACCATACTCGATGTTACAGACTACATAGAAAACGAAAACAGGCTCAAGGAAAGTTATAAATTACTGGAAGCATCTGAAGAGCTTGCCCAGATAGGCAGATGGGAATGGGACATTGAATCTGACACATACACTGCTTCCGAAGGATATTACAGGATAACCGAAATCATCAGAGAAGATGGTGCTCTTAGTCCAGGAGCAATGGCAAGTGCCGTTCACCCTGACGATTTAGACATGGTTCTCAAGATTCTCAACGAAACACTTGAAAAAGGAGATGATTTCTCCTTCGAACACCGACTGATAACACAAAGCGGTAATTTGAAGTATATCAAAAGCAAGGGCACCTATATCAAGGATGAATCGGGAAAACCAATAAAAAGAATCGGCACAATCATTGATATTACTGACTATGTAAAGGCTTCTGAAAAGTTAATGGAAAACGAAAGGCGTTTAACAGAAGCTGAAATTACGTCAGGGACCGGCAACTGGGAATGGAACATTGAAACCGATGAACACTATATGTCAAAAGGTCTGCTCAATATTCTTGGTTACTTATCAATGGAAGAGATACCCTCTGAGTGGAAACTAAGTGCCATATATCACAAAAGGGATTCCCAAAGGGTTCGAATGATTATATCCGATGCAATTAACAGCAGGAAGGATTCATATTCATACGAAGCAGTCATAGTAAGGCCTGACGGGGAACCAAGAACTGTAAGTGTAAACGGTATCCTGATCAAGAATGAAAACGGAGATGTCATTAAAACAAAGGGGACATATTCCGATATAACAAAAATAAAGGAATACCAGCAGCAGATACGCGAAAATGAAATAAGGATGCAGAGCACTGAAGACGCTGCGCATATAGGAAGCTGGGAAAGGGATCTCAGAACCGGGCTTTACGTATGTTCACCGGGCATTTACAGGATTACCGGACTAAAGGATACGGGGGGTTATCTAACGCTTGATGACCAGTTGTCCATTGTTCATCCTGATGACCGGAGCGAAATAATTGAAACAATCGACAAGGCACTGAAAAACAATGAGGATTATCAACTTAATTATAGAATAGAACGACCTGATGGCGAAAAAAGAAATATCAATGTCAAGGCAAAACTTCTTAAAGACACTGACGGAACCCCGATAAAGGTATATGGAACTGTAATGGATGTCACTGAGGAACTATCCAGAAAGAAGGAGAAGCTTTTCCTTGAGTCCCAGCTCAGGAACCAGCAGAAACTTGAATCCATCGGAATACTTGCCGGTGGAGTTGCCCATGAAATCAACAATCCAATCAACGGTATAATGAACTATGGTCAGCTTATACTTGACGAGAGTGAACCCGATTCGGAAATAAGTACTTATGCAAGTGAAATACTGCATGAGACTGAAAGAGTTGCCAATATCGTTCGAAATCTTCTGAAGTTTTCAAGAAAAGACCAGTCATATTATTCAAAACAAAACATAAGGGATATAATCGAAAACACCACTTCTTTGATAAATACCATATTTAAGAAAGACAGAATTACCCTCAATATAAACATACCAAAATCACTGCCTTCAATAAACTGCAACAGCCAGCAGATTCAACAGGTTCTGATGAATCTCCTGACAAATGCCAGGGACTCTTTGAATGAGAAGTATCCCGGTTACCATAAGGATAAGATTATAAAGATCTCTGCCCGTACGGTTTCAAAGGATGGTAACAGACTTGTTCAACTTGAGGTTGAGGACACTGGCTCCGGGATTCCCGATGAAATCAGAGAAAACATATTTGACCCGTTCTTCACTACTAAGGAACCCGGAATGGGTACGGGCCTTGGACTTTCAATAAGTTATAAGATCATTGCCGAACACGGTGGAGAGCTATACTTTGAGAGCGAATCTGAAAAATATACAAGATTTTTCATGGAACTGCCAATTGCAAACGATTTGAACTGATTCAATCAACGGGCAGCTCAATATAAAAAGTCGTATAATATCCTACTTCACTTTCGTAATACAGATTTCCACCATGGTCCTTTATTATTCCATAGCTGATGGAAAGTCCAAGGCCTGTTCCCTCGTCCCTTCCCTTGGTTGTAAAGAAGGGATCAAATATACTGTCCTTCAGATCCTCAGATATACCTACGCCATTGTCCCTGATGCTTATCTGTATCCAGGCTCCATCGCTCCTTGTAATCTTTTTGCATACAAGTCTGATTGTCTTACTGCTGTCATATCCTTTGTATTTGTCATTGAGTGCATCCCTTGCGTTTGTCAGCAGATTCATGAGAACCTGTTGAATTTCACCGCTTCTGCACAGTATCCCGGGCAGATTCCTTTCAACATCAATGGTCAGCTCAATCTGGTCATGCATCATGATGGTTCTTATCAATGTATCCGTATGGGTAATGATATCTTTTATATCTGCCTGCTGAAAGCTTTGATTTTTCTGTCTTGAGAACTGCAAAAGATCCCTTACAATAAGGGAGATTCTTTGTGATTCATGTATTATTTCCCTGGCATATTCAGAGCACTCACTGTCCTCTCCCAGTTCATCCAGTATAAGCTGACCATAGTTCATTATACCGTTGATGGGATTATTTATTTCATGCGCCACTCCGCCCGCAAGCACCCCTATGGACTCAAGCTTTTTCTGGTTTCTGAGCTGTGCCTCCATATTGATATTGACTTGTTCAAGTTTTTTAAGAGCAGTAATATCCTGTACAAGCCCCAGGGAACGATACAGACCGCTCTTTGAATCAGATATTGCCCTTCCATAGATTTTAACAAAGGAAGTGGTTCCCTTCTTATTTATCATTTCAAGTTCAATTGTATTCCTGCCCTTGTCTTTCAGTTTTTCCCTGTAATCCCTGAACATTTCATGATATTCATCAGAAACCAGATTGAACATGCTTGTTCCTATCACCATGTCCTTTTTTAATCCCAGTATCTCAAGCCAGGCCTTGTTTACATCAATGACTGTTCCGGATTCGTCAAGCAGATGATAACCCATGGGTGCCTCTTCAAACATATCCCTGAATTTGCTTTCACTCTCCTTCAGCTTTTCTTCCATCGCCTGTGCCTGGGTAACATCCTGAAGCATACACTGTGTCTTTATGAACTCGTCATTTTCACCTCTGACTATCTTACCGTCAAATTTAACCGTTATGAACTCTCCGTTCTTTTTCTTCATTATAAATATTACGCAGGTAGATCCATCCTTCTTGAATTTGGGGAAGTTTTCATGAAATAACGGAATGTAATCCGGATGGATGAACTCACTGAAATTGTGACCAATCACTTCGTTTTCCGGATATCCGAGCATTTCAAGCCAAATTCCATTCACTGCTAGAAAGTTTCCGTTCTCGTCAAGGGACTGATAACCAAGGGGAGCTTCATCAAACAGTATCTTATATTCCCTCTGGCTTTGGGCTATAGCCTTTTCCGCATTCTTCAGCTCTGTTATGTCCTGGGAAATTATCTGAACTCCCTTTAAATTTCCTTTCTTATCATGTATGCAGTTATATGCACTATAGAATGTGACTGTGCCTATTGGCAAGGTAAGCTCATCTTCATAGGAAGTACTGCTGTTGGATTCAATGGTTGTCCTGAGCCTTTTCATATACTCTTTTGCAGCATCCTCCGGGAAAATATCCATGAAAGTCTTGCCTTTGAACTCATCGGGCTCTCCACCCATGTTCCGGGCTGCCAGTTTGTTGAACCATATTACTTGTCCATCTGTCGAAAAATATCCTATACCAAGTGCAGCATTGTCAAACAGCGCCTGATATTCGTCAGACGTTTCCAGTACTCTGTTCTTCATTTTCTCTTCTTCGGTTATATCCTTGGTAAAGGCAATGAATGTGTAATCGTTGATTTTAACTGCGCTGAGTTCCCACATCCTTTTCTCACCGCTCTTTGTGCAATACTCTTTTTTAACATTGATGGCCCCATTTTGTTTTAGGTCTGTGAAATCTGTAGTTATTTCGTCCCCGGTAATATCAGTCTCAAAATCTTTGATGCACAGGTCCCTGAAATCATCATGGGTATATCCTGTCTGTATGCATGCTGCTTTATTGACCTTCCTGTATCTTCCCTTTTCATCAACAATGAAAATCCCATAAGGCGCATTATCAATCAATGATGACAGCATATCGTTCACTTCTCTTGTCTCAATGGCACGAAGCTCCCTCTCCGTTACATCATTGTACGTTGCAACTATTTCCCCGGTAGGAAGTTTAAAAACCTGGTTTTCATACCAATCACTGTATTTCTCATCGACATATTGCTTTGATGGAAAGAACGCCGGCTCTCCCGTTTCCCAAACCTGTCTGAATATATCTATCAATCCATAATCATCAATTGTGGGGCGAAGGTCATACAGGGATTTACCGATAACATCCTCCCTTTTTACATTCTCTATTTCGCAGCTTTTTTTGTTGAAGTCCCTGATGATATAATCCCTGCCTAATAAACCGTCATTCCTGACTTCATAAATTGCGGCCCCGCTTGTCATATTGTCAAACAGAACCCTGAAAAGAGAATCTTCAACCATATTCATACCCCTCTGATGAAACTACTCATTATCTATGAAAAACTCGAATTCCATGTTTTTGTTTTCAAGCTTATATCCGTCCGTTGAAAAGAGCTCATTTACTACAGCTGCAACATCCTGGTCATATGCCCTGCCTTCGTTTTTCTTAAGTTCATCAAGAAGTACTGAATATTCCAGTGCGGGTCGGTAGGGTCTATGGGATAATATCGCTTCTGCAACGTCTGATATTATAAGTATCCTTGATTCAAGGTTGAGGTCGTCTCCCTTGACTTGCCTGGGATAACCGCTTCCGTCAAGCCGTTCGTGATGATTGAAAACAAGCTCATCTATGTTCCATGGAAGCTTGGCGGCAGATAGAATATCATAACTGTTCTTCACATGTCCCTTTACAATCTCATATTCAATATCCGTCAGTCTTCCGGGCTTTGACAATATTTCCGAAGGTACTGCTATTTTGCCTATATCATGAAGATATCCGGCGACTATAAGGGTCTGCTGACGCTTCTTGGATAATTTCATCTTTTTTGCTATTGCACCTGCAAGATTACCAACCTTTGTGTCATGGTCAGCGGTGTAAGGATCCCTGAGCCTCAGCATTGAGCTAATGGTCTGTATGGAACCTGTAACAGCTTCAGTGAGTTCATTGGTCCTTTTTTCCACCAGTTTCTCAAGGTTATTCCTGTAATTCTCATTTTCTGTTTCCAGCTGCATTTTCTCATTTACAAGCCTTTTGTATTCAAGAGCCTTTTCAACGGTATGAACAAGATCACTTTTATTTACAGGTTTCTGGAGATAATCATATGCCTTGTATCTGAGGGAAAATGTTGCAGTGTCAATCGAAGGTTCACCTGTCATGATTATTACAGGGATATCAAGTGCTTTTTCTTTAATTTTTTGAAGCAGGTCCATTCCTGTGTAATGCGGCATTATTATATCCGTTACTACCACATCCGGTTCATTCTTCTCAATTATTTCCAAAGCCTTATCAACATTTTCGGCAGGTATAACCTCAAACCCGGCATTCCCAAGAAATTTTGAAAACGTAATCCGAATGCTTTTTTCATCATCTACCAGCAATATCTTAGCCATAATTTACCCCGCGCCTTGAACTTTTCGAACCAAAAAGAATACTCAACTGCTAAGATTATATCACATACAGGCAACAAACAAACAACCTTGTGCTCCTTGACACATTTATGACAGATAAGCAGGATAATATATACTCATGATATAAAAGAAGCCTGTGATATAATTTGTTTGTATTGGCAAAGAGAGGAAAAAATGAGCGGGATTAGAATACTTCTTGCAGAGGATGATGTAAACCTTAACAAAATAATTACAAGATATCTTGAAAAAGAAGGGTATCAGGTTTTTTCTGCAGCCAATGGTGATGATGCACTGGATATCTGGTTCGACCAGTCGATAGATCTTTCCATACTTGATGTAATGATGCCCGGTATGGATGGCTGGGAACTTCTCGAAGAAATCAGAAGGGACAGTGAAAATCCGGTTATCATGCTGACAGCAAGAAGGGATGAAGAGGACAGGCTTCACGGATTTGAGCTTGGAACAGATGACTATATCACAAAACCATTCAGCTCCAGGGAGCTGTTGATGAGGGTGAAGGCTCTTCTCAAAAGAAGCGGAAGACTTTCCCAAAAGGATGTGGTTGAACTCCCCGGAATAAAACTTGACAACAAAGCCAAATCCATAAGAACTTCAGATGGAGAGGCAGAGCTTTCCGCAAGAGAGTATGAACTGATGGTCTACTTCATAGATAACCGGGGACAGGCACTGACAAGAATGCAGCTTCTTGACAGGATATGGGGTTACGAATACACCGGAGATACCCGCGTACTCGATACAACAATCAAACGGCTTCGCAAAAAATTGGGTGACTGCGGTGACTGTATAAGGACCATTCGAGGGATAGGATACAAGTTCGAGGTCAATGAATGAGGAAAACACTATTCAGACAGCTTCTTCTGTATCTTTTGATTTTCGGTATTGCCCTGAGCCTTGTGTCTTATCTTGTGATTGAGT
>DAINQB010000057.1:0-15594 GCA_036743175.1 Bacillota bacterium
CTGAATCAAGCCTTCGGAAGTTCTATTGTTTTCTTTTTCCTTGATTCCTTGTAAAGCACAAATTTGTTTCCGATGACGGATACGACTTCTGCACCTGTACTGTCTGCAATGGTTTCGGCTGCTTCCCTGGCATCGAAAAGAGAATTATTGAGAACACTTGCTTTTACAAGCTCCCTTGCCTCCAGCCCATCAAAGAACTGTTTTATTGTATTTTCACCAAGGCCATTTTTTCCTACCTGGTATATTGCATCCAGTCCATGGGACAGTTTCCTGAGATAATTTCTTTGCTTGTTCGTTAACATTTCAATCCTTTCAGCCGGGGGCTACTCAACAAAGTTGAATTCAAAATTCTTTATGCAAACCGTATCGTTTTCTTTTATTCCTGCTTCCTTGAGTGCATCTATGACACCAAGGGACCTGAGCCTTCTCTGGAAATAACTGAGAGATTCAAAATTGTCAAGGTCAACGGATGAAACGAGTCTTTCAACTTCATCCCCCTCTATTACATAATAATCCTCAACCTGCTTTATTGTAAAAGGTGCCTCGGGCCTTGCTGTATATACCTTTGTTTCATCTGTAATTTCAACGATGCTTGTCTCGGGCAGTTCCCTTACCAGTTGTGCAGTCCTGCTTATCATTTTGTCAATTCCTTCGCCTGTGGCAGCTGAAATTGCAAAGAATTCATATCCTCTTTCCTTCATGGTTCTTTTGAAATCATCAACAGCAGAGATGTCAGAAACGGCATCTGTTTTGTTTCCCACTACTATCTGGGGTCTTTCAGCCAGGACCTCGCTGTACTGTTTCAGCTCATTGTTGATTTTTTCAAAATCATCCAAAGGGTCCCTTCCCTCGGATCCCGAAATATCAACTACATGTATGAGCAGCTTTGTTCTTTCAATGTGCCTCAGGAATTCATGCCCGAGTCCGGTGCCTTCATGTGCACCTTCAATCAATCCGGGTATGTCGGCAACGACAAACTCAAAATCCCTTCCCGCCTTTACAACACCAAGATTTGGAGTCAGCGTCGTAAAATGATAATCTGCTATCTTGGGCCTGGCTGATGATATCATTGAAAGTATCGTAGATTTTCCTACGTTTGGAAAACCAATGAGCCCTGCTTCTGCAAGAAGCTTCAGTTCAAGTGAAACCAAGAGACTTTCACCCGGCAATCCGCTTTTTGCAAATGTAGGGATCTGTCTTGTTGAAGTCGCGAAATGCTGGTTGCCGATGCCACCCCTTCCTCCGTTGGCTGCAATGAATCTCTGTCCGTCTTTATTGAGGTCAACCATTACTCTGTTAGTTTCTGCATTCCTTATTATTGTTCCTATGGGTACCTTTATTACTGTATCTGCACCAAACTTTCCGGCACAGTTTCTCTTCTTCCCCTTTTCGCCGTCCTCGGCGACATATTTTTTCATATAACGCAGGTCCGCAAGGGTTCTGGCATTTCCATCGGCAACAAAAACAATGTCACCGCCTTTTCCACCGTCACCGCCGTCAGGGCCACCGTTTGCAACATATTTTTCACGCAAAAAGGATACGGCACCATCTCCGCCGTCCCCTGCCTTTATCTGAATCTTTGCCTCATCTATGAACATTTTCCACCATTTTCCTGCAACTGCCTTCATCCGGGCCGATGCATCAGCAATATGTACATTATATTATTGCTTCGACAAAAAGAAAACCGTTTCACCCGGAAGCGAAACGGTCATTTTTTAGTACAGGATCATTACTGTGTAATAATACTAACCTGTTTTCTGTCCTTGCCTTTTCTATGGAATCTGACTACTCCATCTGCTGTTGCAAACAGTGTATCGTCTTTTCCGCGTCCTACATTTTCACCCGGGTGAATCTTGGTTCCGCGCTGTCTGACCAGAATATTTCCTGCAAGTACAAACTGTCCGTCTGCTCTTTTTACGCCTAATCTTTTACTTTCGCTGTCTCTTCCGTTCTTTGTGCTACCAACACCTTTTTTATGTGCCATTTATCTCACCTCCGATTATTCGCCGTCTGCCTGCTTTGATTCAGACTTCTTATCAGCCTTCTTCAAATCAGTGATTTCAACGCATGTATATGGCTGTCTGTGACCCTGGGCCTTCTTGTAACCTTTTTTTGCCTTGAACTTGAAGACTATTATCTTTTTGCCTTTGCCGTTCTTGACAACTTTGCCGGCTACCTTGACATCCTTCAGATAGGGTGCTCCTGCAAGAAGGGTCTCGCCATCGGAATACGCCAATACCTTGTCAAAAGTGACTTTCTTTCCTTCTTCTGCTCCAAGGCTCTCTACATAAACCTTGTCACCTTTGGAAACCTTATACTGCTTTCCGCCGGTTTCTATAATTGCATACATTATTCTACTTTCCTCCTCAAACCAGTCTCGCCGAATCCAGGCAGCATGGGCATGCATTTAAAAAGCCTGTTTCGTGCGGCTACCTGTCGTATTCTAACACACGGCAATATATCTGTAAAGCGTTAATTTATAGGTGAAGTGCCCTGGGATTCATGGCTCAAAGCTTCTTTGTATGTTTTTCTATCTCACCCGTGGCGAGTTCATCGCACCGGTTGTTTTCAACATTGTCACTGTGACCCTTTACTTTGATCCATTTGATGTCATGTATTGAGTTTTGCCTGTCGAGTTCAATCCAGAGTTCCCTGTTTTTAAGCGGATCTTTTTTTCTTTTCCATCCGTTGGCCTTCCAGTCCTCCACCCAGCCCTGCGTGAATGCATTTATCAGATATGCAGAGTCTGAATATAAGTCAACGCGGCACTTTTCCTTAAGCGTATCAAGTGCCTGCAATGCAGCGCTCAGTTCCATCTCGTTGTTTGTGGACAAGGCCTTGAATCCCGAGATTTCCTTGCGATGCTTTCCATAAAGAAGGACAGCTCCCCATCCTCCCGGCCCCGGATTGCCGCTGCATGCACCATCCGTATAGATTGTCACATGCTTTTTCTTCATTTTGAGGACAGTTCCCTTGATTTTTCAGTACAAGCCTTTACAGCCTTTATGACGCTGTTCCTGAAACCTTCTTCCTCAAGTTTCAGAACAGCCTCAATGGTGGTTCCCCCTGGAGAACAAATCTTGTCCTTCATGGCTCCGGCATTTTCACCGCTTTGCAGCAGCAGTTTAGCAGAACCCATTACGGCCTGTGCAGCCATTTTGTATGATGTCTTCCTTGAAAGGCCTTCACTTACAGCGGCATCAGCCATGGCTTCGATGAACATGAAAACATATGCGGGACTGCTGCCTGCAAGTGCCGTGGCAATATCCATCAGTGATTCATTTATTACAACAACTTCACCTGTGGCTTCAAATATCTTCCTTGCAGTCTCTATGTCTTCCTCCGTTGCATTTTTCCCGGCAACCAGGGTTGTCATGCCTTCATTGACTTCAACGGCCATATTGGGCATTGCACGGACAAAACGCTGTCCGGGCAAAATTTCCTCATAGGTTTCCGTCTTGAGCCCTGCAGCAACTGATATAAGGAGCTTTTCATTGATGTCATCCTTAATCTCCGCAAGAACCGAAGGGATGATATTGGGTTTGACTGCCAGAATGACAATGTCTGCCTTACGGCATGCATCACCGACCTTTGCCGTTGCTATGCATCCGCTCTTGATAAGATCCCTTTCCTTTTCAAAGACCTTGTCATAGATGAAAACTGAACTGCCTTCAAGATTCCTGGCAACTGCCTTTGCCAGGGATCCACCCATGTTACCCACACCTATTACAGCAATTTTATACGTCATCATCAACCTCCGTTTTCTTCTTGACAAGAATTGAATTCACTCCGGAATACTCTTTCATTTTCATATAGTATATCATCTGGGCATGGGGTGTTGAAACAACCTCATCGCCGTTTTCATCCATCATTCCTTCGGCAATCTGGAAATAATCATTCCCGTCCGTATTTATTATTTCAATTTCCTCACCTTTGAACAGAGGGTTTCTCTGCATTATCATCGCCGTACCGGTGGATTCATCATACCTAAGTACCTTCCCTACAAAGGAGTGTGTGCGTATGTATGAATTCGTTTCATATACCTGCGTTTCCTTTGGCTTGTCATCGAAGAAAAAGCCTGTCGTATATTCCCTGTGGCTGGTTTTTTCAAGATCCTCCGCCCATTTTTCATTGAATATGTAATCATCCGGGTTCCGGTAAAATTCATCAATCGCCCGTCGATAGCTTCTTGCCGTCATTGCCGCATAGAAGACACTTTTCATCCTGCCCTCTATCTTGATGCTGTCCACCCCTGCTCTGATAAGTTCAGGTATGTGCCGAATCATGTTCAAATCCTTTGAGTTGAAAAAATATGTTCCCCGTTCATCTTCATATACCGGGAAAAATTCACCGGGTCTTTTTTCTTCCATAAGGTGGTAGTTCCAGCGGCATGGCTGTGCGCAATCCCCCCTGTTGCTGTCACGGTTTGCCATGTAACTGCTGATGAGACAACGTCCGGAGTATGAAACGCACATGGAGCCATGTACAAAAACCTCAAGCTCAATATCGGGCGTCAGACTCTTCCTCAGTTCCATTATTTCGGAAAGACTGAGTTCCCTTGCCAGAATAAGTCTTTTTGCGCCAAGCTCAGCAAAGAGTTTTGCTGTTTCAATGTTCAGAATATTTGCCTGGGTGCTTACATGTATATCAATTCCCGGTGCATATCTGCCGGCCAGTCTCATTATTCCGGGATCGGAAACAATCAATGCATCGGGTCCTGCTTCCTTAAGGAATCCAAGCTCTTCGATGATTGGTGCAAGATCCTGGTTTCTGGCAATTATGTTCAATGCAACAAAAACCTTTTTACCTATTGAGTGTGCATAACCAATGGCTTTGGCAATGTCATCCCGTGAAAAATTGTCTGCATTTGACCGCATGCTGAAGGCTTCTCCTCCAAGGTATACTGCATCTGCTCCATACGCAAAAGCCATTTCCATTTTTTCATAATTACCGGCCGGAGCCAGAAGTTCAATCTTTTTCAATCCAAACTATCCTTTTTTCTATAGCTGATGCAGACTCCGTCACCTACGGGAAGAATATCAGTTATGAACCTGTCATCATTGACTGCCTTTTCTATATATTCCCTTAGCCTTGAAACAAGAAGCTGCTGCCTCCTGTTGATCCTGGCACCTCCTGCTGTCATGCCCCTGTACAGGACGTTGTCGGCGAAGATGATACCGCCCGGTACAGTCATGCCGGAGCACAGATCATAATATCTTACATACTGTCCCTTGGCCGCATCAATGAAGATTAAATCATACTTCCTGTCAAGATTATCAAGGACATCCACTGCATCCCCTGCAATCATGTTGATTTTTTCATCTACTCCCGCTTTTTTGAAATTCTCCACAGCTTTTTCTGCTGCTTCGAAATTCACTTCTATGGTGTCAATCCTGCAGTTAGCACCTGTTGCATTGGCGAGTATTATGGTCGAACGGCCATTGGCTGTTCCGATTTCGAGAATTCGTTCAGGTTCCAGTGTGCGGACCATTATTTCAAGCAATCTCAGGGTTACAGTATCTGCTGTAGGATGCTCACGGTGTGTCTTTCCTTCACTGATCTGTTCAGTGATGCCTTCATATGGCCGCAGCACTCCCCGGATGTAATCCTCAACCCTTTGGTCTGTTATACAGAATCTTTTCTCCTTGCTCATCAAAACTCAATTCCCTGAGTATTTTATTACATTGTTGTTATGCTGCTGCAGAGTGCTGGCAAATGCATGGCTGCCGTCTCCCTTTGCCACATAGTAGTAATAATTGTGTTCTTCAGGGAAAAGTGCCGCAATTATGGATTTCTCTCCCGGGTTGCATATCGGTCCCGGCGGAAGGCCCGGATATTTGTAAGTATTGTATGGACTGTCAATCAATGTATCCTCTGTGAGCAGGGGTTCCTTGACCTTTCCTGTCTCATTGAGGAAATAATACTGTATGGTGGCATCAATCTGCAGATAGTTCAGGAAACCCTGGGATGAATTCAGACGGTTGTAAATGACTCCTGCTATGGTATCCCTCTCAGTATCAATCATCGCTTCCTTTTCAACCAGGGAAGCTATTATTATGATTTCATCCATGGTCATACCTATTTCCTCAAGCCTGTTCCTGTACAACTCCTTGAATTTAAGCTCGAAGTTACTGAGCATCTTGTCTATTGCCTCTTCTTCAGGTTTTGTCTTGTCAAAGATGTAGGTATCCGGGAAAAGATAACCCTCAAGCCTGTTGTACCTTCCGTTGTCAGGTATTTCATCGATGAAATCATATCCAAAGTCATAATTGTTTGCTACGTCTGCAAAGCGTTCCTCAGTCAGAAATCCATTTTCAAGGAACCTGTTTACAGTCTGCCTGAAAGTAAGGCCTTCTGCAAAGAATATCCTTGCTGTGGGATTTTGAATTGGATTCTGCGAGAAAATATAAATAAGCATGTCGTATCCAACTGGGTTATTATAGTCAATGCTTTTATTGATCCAATGGTTTCCTGACTTGTATCCACCGTCATTCCCCATTAGCATCGAATAAAGCTCAAACAATGTAAATCCGAGAACCCTGTCATCACTGATGATTTCATTGTCTATGAGGATGTCAGCAATGTCTCCGGTATCGGATCCCAGCGGGATGTATAATTTGAAACTGTTTGTCTCGTCCAGCTCGCCCACCAGTGTTTTAATGTCAGTTGCAGCCCTGTCCTTGACAAAAGTGT
The DNA here is from genome assembly GCA_036743175.1 of Bacillota bacterium. GTDB lineage: Bacteria > Bacillota > Clostridia > DUPQ01 > DUPQ01 > JAFGQE01. The sequence continues at coordinate 6,694 of DAINQB010000057.1, forward strand.
TGGTAAGCTTGTATGTGAAAATTGCAAGAACCACGAGTATGGCAATGAAAGAAAGCCAGAATATTCTTCCTGCTATCACCTGTGCATTGCTTTTTCTCATTTTTACGGTTCTGACCGTTCTGTTCCTTGCCGCTGTGGTTGAAGTGCTTTTTTCCCTTTGGGGTGCCTTTTTTACTGCAGTAGTTTTTTTCTTTTGTTTCTTCATACTAAAATAATCCCTGATCCTTTGAAACAGACCTGAGAAAAAAGAGGCAATGCTTTTCAGGATTTCCAGAATTTTCTCCCAGGTTTTCTTTAAAAAATCTTTCATATCTGCTCCGGCAGGCCGCCAACTTCAAAGAACTTGCATCTCATCCACTGGGCCCATTCCTGCTTGACCTGTATTGTCCTGTAATCTCCATAATCCCTGGCGATGAAACCTCCGTTCTTATGGAACAACCTGACCATGTTTTCTGTTCTTTCTTCTATGAGCTGCCTGTTTCCTGTAGGCAGGATCTTCTGGATGTCAGTCTGGGCAAACAAGGTAGCCCTGCCGTTTATAACCTCGGCAACTCTCTCGATGCCCATCAGTTCCGGCTGGTCCAGCTGGAGGACATCTATGCCCACCTCAATCAAATCATCAAGTATATCAAAGATATATCCGCATGAATGCATGATGACTTTCATATCATATTTCCTTGCCCGGTCACAAAGAACCTTGAATGACGGCTTGAACAACTCTCTCCATAGCTCCGGATTAATGAGAAGTCTGTCCTGGAGACCCCAGTCTTCACAGAAGAATATGCTGTCTGCACCGATTTGACCGTAATTGTCAATTACACCGAGAAGCAGGTCAACAACCTTTTCATTCAATTTCAGGACATTTTCCTGCTCTATTATTACATCCATGAGGAAATTTTCCATCTTTCTCATCTTTCTCATAAGTGAAAATGGAAAACCCCAGAGCCAGCCCGTCTGCCAGTAATCCTTCTGCTTCTCCTTCAATTCAGGAAGATGCTCAAAATTCGCAGGGTTTGCCCAGTCGGGAAATACAATGTCATCAACCTTATCCCAGTCACTCAGAACACCTTTTAAAACCTCACCGCCGCCGGTCAGGTCATGGGACATCTTTCCCCAGAGGTTTCCGAACTCATCCAGACGAAGAAACCCGTCGAAATTACTGTACCCGGGAAATTTATCTGCAAAAAATTCAGGCTTCTGCCATTCCAGTTCAGGTCTCATGTTGCGTTTCATATCCAGTCCCCGGAAGTCTGTATAATGACCATATTTGAAATCGTAGCCTATTCTGTTGGGTTTATCAAACTCAATTGCTCTTTGTATTACTTCCCTTGGCTTCATGTTATTCTCCTGTCAAAAGTTATTCCAATTGCTAAAACAAATTATACATACAGGCATTAATCCTGGCAACTGCTCCGGATCAAGCCATTCTTTCAGCCATTTCCTTTGTAATTCTGTAAAGCATTTGTTCATTACTCAAATATCTTTCAAGTTCATCAACTGCATATCGCCCCATTCTGGCACATTCTCCATCCATTGAACCGGCTATATGCGGTGTCAGAAAGACGTTTTCCATATTATAAAGAGGAGAACCCGATTCAGGGGGTTCCGGATAAGTAACATCCAGAACAGCTGTAATATCCTTGCGCTCTGATAGAACGGATACCATTTCACCTTCATTAACAATTGCTCCCCTGGCGGTATTAATAAAGGCAGAATTAGGGAGCATTCTTATGAAATGTTCCTCCCTTATCATTCCTTCTGTTTCCTTAAGCCACGGGGCATGAAGCGAAACAACATGGCAGGTACCGAAGATTTCTTCAAGATCTGCAAACCTTACACCAAGTTCCCTGGCTTCTTCCTTGTCCGCATATGGGTCATATGCCAGTACCTCAACATCAATTGACCTGAGGAATTTACAGACTAGTTTTCCTATGAGACCCAGGGAAATTATTCCAACACGGGTTTTATAAGCGCCATTTGCAAATCTTTTTGTTTTGTCATAACTGTCTTTTTCCCGGCAATAGCCCTTGTTTAGTTGATATGCATTCTTAAGACACAGTATTATCTGAGCAAATGTGTATTCAGCCACCGGGACCGCATTTGCGGACCAGGAACTTGTAATTACAACTTTCTTTTCCCAGAAATCATCAGTAACTATTCCCCTTATTGAACCGGCACCATAAAATACTGCCTCCAGTCCGGTCATTGAATCAAGAAACCTTTTGTCAATCCTCGGGCCACCCCAGCCTGAAAGTATAATCTGCCCGTCATTCGGCACCTTTTCAACATAACCGTTTTTATCGGGAACAATCAGTTCAGGTTCCAGTTCTACCAGTGTCCTTATTCTTTTCAGTTCGTCCTTCCCATATATCAGTTGAAATGACTCACTGTTCATCATGAAGTATGCTTTTTTCAAGATTTCATCCTCCTTGCCAAAGGTATTCCCCAATTGTCAGGCAAATCTTGTATTGTCAATTATTTGGTATCTGCCGGCCTTTATTTCCCTTACAAGCTCTTTTTCATCATTTATTTCATTCTCAAATTCCATGCAGGCAAGGAAAAGGTCTGTATCACGATGATAGTCGCTGGCTCCTGTCATGAGCAGATTGTTTTCCTTTGCATATTTGAACACCTGCTCATTGCGGGCCTCGTGACGGGGGTTTCCGTTCACAACTTCCATTCCATCGAGTAAATTTACATCAATCCTTTTCTGCCCGTCTCTTCCCGGGTGTGCCTGGATTATAATCAGATCCTCTCCCTGGAACCTGTTCCTGAACTCCTTAAGCGTCAGCTTATAAACATCAGGATTCCTTATTACAAAATCCTCCGTAATCCCAAAGACCAGGTAATCATTGTTTGTGTCGCAGAACCTGTATTCCACCCCAAACAGCACTTTAAGACCAATCTCATCTCCATATTCCTTTGCAAGTCGGTAGCCTTTCAGAAAATTCATTACATCATCATTGAAACGGTCAGCGAAATGGTAATCATTGTAGTGGTCAGTAAGACAGATTCCTTCAAATCCGGCTTCCTTATGCATCTTTACCAGTTCCCTTGCGGGAACCTTGCCGCAGATGCTGGATTCCAAAGTGTGGCAGTGTATCTCAAATAAACCCATATTTCCTATCCGAAGTATCTTACTCCTGATTCAAAGATCCTCTGGTCCTTTGAACCCGGAACATTGATACATACATTAGCTCCTATTCTTTCTGAGTGTCCCATTTTCCCAAAGACCCTTCCGTCAGGACTGGTTATTCCTTCGACGGCATGCATTGAGCCGTTTGGATTGAATTTTATATCATATGAAGGAACTCCATTGAAATCCACATACTGGGTGGCAATCTGGCCGTTTTTGATCATTTCCTTGAAATGGTCCTCATCGGCAACGAACCGGCCCTCACCGTGGCTTACCGGTATGGTATGTATATCACCGGTTTCAACCATAGACAGCCAAGGTGATTTATTTGATGATATCTTTGTCCTGACCATGCATGAAACGTGCCTTCCTATTTCATTGAATGTCAGTGTGGGACTGTCATCACCCATGGCCCTTATTTCCCCATACGGAAGCAGTCCCAGTTTGACAAGGGCCTGGAATCCGTTGCATATTCCCAGCACCAGACCATCCCTGTTGTCAAGGAGATCCATGACAGCCTCCTCAAGGAATTTGTTCCTGAAGACATTTGCAATGAATTTACCCGAACCTTCGGGTTCGTCCCCGGCACTGAATCCGCCTGGAATCATCATGATATTGCTTTTATGAATCAGTCCGGCAAGCCTGTCCACTGACTCATGTACATCTTCTGCTGAAAGGTTCCTGAAAATCATTGTTTCCACAAGGGCACCTGCTTTTTCAAATGCAACTGCACTGTCATATTCACAGTTCGTACCCGGGAATACCGGAATTATTACCCTGGGTCTTGCAATCTTCAAAGAAGCAGCAATCCTTCCGTCAGCCTTGTATTTTACATCAATGGGAACACCGGCACTTTTAATTGTTTTTGTAGGAAAAACATCCTCAAGTTTTCCGGTATATGAATCAAGAAGTTCCTCTATGCGATATTTTTTGTCCTTTATCCTTATGACCTTGTCCGTAATTGTTTTTCCAATTACAGGGAATGTTGTCTTGCAATCAACTTCAGCAATTATGCAGCCATAACCCGGTTTCCACAGCCTGTCATCCGCTGTTCCATCAATATAACTGAATCCTATTTCATTTCCAAAGGACATCAGAGCGACAGCCTCTGCAATTCCACCGGACTTCAGTGACATGGATGACAGTACATTCCCCTTATCAGCAAGTTCCCGGAACACACTGTACCTTTCAGTTGCCAGGTCGAAATCCGGAACTGCATTTTCATCAGAAGGAACATCTATGAATATTACTTCGGAATCACTTTTCTTGAACTCTGCTGAAATGACCTTGCTTGTATTTACAGGACAAACCGCAAATGATACCAATGTTGGCGGAACATTCAGTTCTCCGAATGTTCCTGACATGCTGTCTTTTCCACCTATTGCTGCAACCCCGAGTGCCTTTTGCGCGTGATATGCTCCAAGAAGAGCCGCTGCGGGTTTTCCCCATTTGACCGGATCAGCGCCAAGTTTTTCAAAGTATTCCTGGAAGGTAAGTCTCGTTCTCTCAAATTGTCCGCCAAGGGCTGTTATTTTTGCAATACTCTCCAAAACAGCATAGCAGGCTCCATGGAAAGGACTCCATTTGGCTATTTCAGGATTGTACCCAAAAGTCATCAAAGTGCCTGTATCAGTTTCCCTGCCCAGAACAGGAAGCCTGGCAGCCATTCCCTCCTGTGGTGTCATCTGATTCAAACCTCCGAAGGGCATCAGAATGCTGCCTGCTCCTATCGTTGAATCAAACCGTTCAGCAAGGCCTTTCTGTGAGCATGCATTGAGATTGCCAAGCCATCCGACCAAGTCCAATGACAATGGTTTTTGCATATATTCCATAGGACCGGGGTTTTGAATAATTGCAGCGGATCTCTGTGTTACACCGTTTGTATCCAGGAAATCCCTTGAAATATCAACGATTTTAACTCCGTTCCATATCATTTCAAGACGTTTGTTTCCTGTTACCCTGGCCACTGCTGAACATTCCAGATTCTCTGAACCGGCAAGCTCCATGAATTTTTCAACATCCCCGGGATTCAGGACAACCGCCATGCGTTCCTGCGATTCGCTTATTGCAAGTTCAGTACCATCGAGTCCTTCATATTTCTTCAGAACTGCATCAAGGTCAATGGACAGACCGGGAGCAAGTTCACCGATGGCAACGGCAACTCCGCCTGCACCGAAGTCATTGCACTTCTTTATCATTGAGCTTGCTGCAGGATTCCTGAACAACCTTTGCAGCTTTCTTTCTGTCGGCGGATTCCCCTTCTGCACTTCAGCTCCGCAGCTTTCCAGTGAATCCTCAGTATGTTCCTTGGATGATCCCGTTGCTCCACCGCAGCCGTCCCTTCCGGTTCTTCCACCTACAAGTACTATGATGTCACCCGGATCCGAACTGAGCCTTTTTACATTTTTCCTCGGCGCAGCAGCAATGACTGCTCCGATTTCCATTCTCTTTGCCTTGAAATCCTCGTCATAGATTTCATGGACCTGCCCGGTGGCCAGGCCTATCTGATTTCCATATGAACTGTACCCATGGGCAGCTTCCCTTGTAATTTTGATCTGAGGGAGTTTGCCCGGAATGGTTTTTGAAACATCAGCTGTCGGGTCTGCACAACCTGTGACCCTCATTGCCTGATAAACATATGCTCTTCCGGAGAGCGGGTCTCTGATAGCACCTCCGAGGCAGGTGGCAGCTCCGCCAAAGGGTTCAATCTCCGTAGGATGGTTATGGGTCTCATTCTTGAACATTACAAGCCATTCCTCAGTAGCTCCGTCAATTTCCGCATCCACTACAATGCTGCATGCATTTATTTCATCGGATATCTCCAGGTCGGGAAGCTTTCCAGCCTTCCTGAGCTCACGCATTGCCATGGTTGCCATGTCCATCAGGCACCTGGGTTTGTCAACCCTGTCACCATGCACTGTTTTTCTGGCTTGCATATAGTCCGTCAGAGACTTTCTGCACTTATCAAGGTATCCCGAATCTCCTACCTCGATGTCCTCTAATTCCGTGAGGAAGGTTGTATGTCTGCAGTGGTCAGACCAATATGTATCGATAACTCTGATTTCTGTAAAGGTCGGCTCCCTCTTTTCAATATCCCTGAAATACTCCTGCACAAACAGGAGGTCTGCAGGATTCATAGCAAGACCCATCTTTTTCATGAAGCCATCAAGTGCTCTGGAATCCATTGCAGTGAAACCATCCAGTATCTCCACGGTCTCAGGTATTTCCAGTTCCATCTTCAATGTTTCCGGCTTGTCGAGGGATGCAATCCTGCTGTCAACAGGATTCACAAGGTGCTCCATGACCCTTCCGGTTTCAGCTTTTGTTATTTTGCCCTCAATTACAATGACCCTGGCAGTTCTGACAATAGGCTGTGCCTCTTCAGAAAGAAGCCGGATGCACTGGGCACATGAATCGGCTCTTTGGTCGAACTGGCCCGGAAGATATTCATAGGCAAATACCGTGCTATTGTCAGAAACCGGAAGTATTTCATCATATACGACATCAACAGGCGGTTCGGCGAAAATGGTCATCCGTGACTGATCGTACAAAACCTGGTCTATACCTTCAATGTCATATCTGTTGACCAGCCTCAGAGATTCAATGCTTACTATTCCAAGCAAGGACCTGATGTCATTCAGGATGGATTTTGCCTCGACATCATACCCGGGCTTTTTCTCGACAAATATTCTTCTTACATCCCCCATTTTATACCTTTTCCATGAATATCAATAAAATGAAGGTGCCGTGCACCTTCATTCTCTTGTATTCACTTTTTACTCAGCCGGTTTATCCGGTACCGTTCCCTCTACGCTTTTTTCAAGCATTTCACCGCTTCTCCTGATGAACTCACCGAGAATCCTGGAATCAAGCTTTCCAGCTGCCAGAAGTGCCAGCTCATATACATGCTGCACTGCATCAGCTTTATCATCAGTGTCAGTGCTTTTCAACATCTTCTTTATTACAGTACTTGCTGTATTTAGTACAAGTGTATCATCTGAAGGGAATGCCATTCCTGTGTCCATGCCTCCGAACATCCTGGTCATGTCCCTCATCCTCTTTGACTGTTCATTGCTCATGATGACTGCCGGGAACTCCCCGCTTTTAAGAGCCCGTGCCTCGATTTTAAGGGATTCGTCATCAAGTACTTTTTTGAAATACTCAACAAGACCTTCATATCCGTCAGTATCACCTTCACCCGCAAGAGCTTCAGCAATGTTGCTGTCAATACCTTCGAACTTGACCTTTTCAAGCTTTGATTCAATGAAACTTATATAACTGGAATCAAGCATCGTATCAAGGATCACTGCATCAAGTCCGTTAGTCTTGAACATTTCGATGTACTGGGCCTGCTGTTTGACATCAGAAACATAATAAATCTTCTTTTCCCCGTCACCGGACTCACCTGTGAACTCATCAATTGTCTTGTATTCATCGTTGATGGTCTTGTAAATGAGGGCATCCTTTATCCTGTCATAGAGTTTTTCATCCCTCATGCATCCATATTTTACAAAGACGTTAATATCATCCCAGTATTTGTTGTAATCATCCCGTTCCTTCTTGAACAATTTATTCAGTTTGTCGGCTACCTTCTTCGTAATATGTGTTGAGATTTTCTGAACATAGCCGTCATTCTGCAGGAAACTCCTTGAAACATTAAGCGGCAGATCCGGGCAGTCCAGAACACCTTTCAAAAGCAACAGGAATTCAGGAATGACCTCCTTTGCATTGTCCGCTACAAATACCTGGTTATAGAACAGCTTGATCCTGCCTTCCGCCGATTCAAGCTCATGCTTGAGTTTTGGGAAATACAGGATACCTTTCAGTCTGAAAGGATAATCCATGTTCAGATGTATCCAGAAAAGAGGCTTCTGGTAATCACGGAAAGTCTTTGTATAGAAACTTTCATATTCCTCGTCAGTTACATCACCGGGTTTTTTCAACCAAAGCGGTGCCGTATCATTAACGGGTTTTTCAGGTTCTTCATCCTTTTCCTTCTTTTTGTTTACATCCTCAACGAAGATTTCATAGGGCATGAAACCACAGTATTTTTCCGTAATCTCGCGGACTTTGTAGAAATCCAGGAATTCCTTTTCCTCCTTCATAACATGAAGGGTTATTGTGGTGCCCCTTTCAGTCCTGCTGCCTGAAACAATTGAGTAACCGCTCGTTCCATCGCTCTCCCAAAGCACAGGTTCTGCACCTTTCTCGTAGGATAAGGTATCCACCTCAACCTTGTCAGCCACCATGAAGGCCGAATAGAAACCAAGTCCGAAATGACCGATGATATCATCCTTGGCCTCTGCCTTGTCCTTGTATTTTTCAATGAAATCCTCTGCTCCTGAAAAAGCAATCTGATTGATATATTTCTTTACTTCCTCAGCCGTCATCCCGATTCCATTGTCGATGAAGCTCAAGGTACTCTTCTTTTTGTCAACTTTGATACGTATTTCATACTTCTCATCCGTACCCTCTGCTTCACCCATTTCCACTAATCTTCTGATCTTGCTGATTGCATCAGCGGAATTCGAAACAAGCTCCCTGATGAAAATGTCTTTGTCTGAATAAAGCCATTTCTTGATAATAGGGAGAATGTTCTCCGTATTAATTGAAATACTGCCTTTTTCGTTCACTACTGTCACCTCTCTGAAAATAATTTTCTCTCTAGACAGTATACGCAAAAACCCCCGAAAAAACAACCTGAATCCTTTGTGAAAAATGCACTAAATCACTCCCTGCGAATAATCACCTCTCAGGAAAATATT
>DAINQB010000058.1:0-1115 GCA_036743175.1 Bacillota bacterium
AATTCAGGGTTATATTAGAAGTTGTGTGAGTTCCTTTTCTTCCTGGCTGCTTACGGGTTCAGCGGATTCACCCCGTTTGGATTCCAGCAGTTTTCTGAGCCGGTCATGTACTTCCCTGGAAATGGGGTATCTGCGTGCTATGAAGATAGTTATTATAAGCAGCACGACCGGTATGGCAAACACTATTATTTTAAGGGCGGTTATGAGCGATTCCGGTTGGTCAAACAAGACTTCCTTTCCGTCTACGGTTTCGGGTTTTATATAACCTGCTATGTTCAGCATCTGGGATACAAGGAATATTCCAAAGGCACTTGAAGATTTCCTGACAAAGGTCATTATCCCGCTGAATGATCCGCTCTTACGTTCACCGAAATACAGTTCACCCACATCGGTTACATCCGGGAACATAGTCCATGGCATTACAACACATCCGCACAAGCCCATTCCGATTACTGCACTGATTACATAAATTGAAAAACCGGGCCATGAAGGAGAGAAGAACCCAAGAAGTGCTGCGCCCAGAATCCAAACTGATGCGCTTATCATAAATGTCCTGGCCTTGCCAATTTTATTTGCCAAAATCACAACCAACGGAAGAAATGCAATCTGCATGATGAGCATCGTTCCAAGGACATAATTCAGTTCATTTGGTCTTCCAAGGAAGTACTTCATATAATATGCAAATATGGAGGAGATGACATCCATTGAAAAGAATGCAAGCATATAAATGAATATAAGTATCCTGAAGGACCGTATTTTGAATGGTGCCACAAATGCCTTCAAGGAAAACTTTGCCTTTGTATGAATCATAGGAGCTCTCTCCCTGCAAATGAAGAAGATCAGGAAAAGAGGTATGGCAAAGAATATCCCGAAAACCAAACCCAGCAGAATATATCCGGTTTCCACATCTGATGCCATCTTGACTATTTCCATGGGAAGGACTGCACATATCAATGATGACAGCTGGGAGAAAAACAACCTGGTTCCGTTGACTGTGTTCCTCTCCTTGTAATCCATGCTGAGCTCGCTGCTCATTGAAGAATACGGTACCATTATTATCGTTGAAACCGTTGAATAGAACAGGTATGCAAAGAGTACATAGGCAAAGGTTGCTG
>DAINQB010000058.1:1215-15140 GCA_036743175.1 Bacillota bacterium
TAGAAGAAGTTGATGACAAGCTGTCCGCCGCCACCAAAAAGATCTCCGGTCCCGAATGTGATTATCTCACCTTTTGTAAGCTTTTTTATATCGGTCAGTTTACTCATGTCTTTCCCCCATTCAATTCATCGTACGGAACATGTTGTAGAAATCTATGTACAGGCTCTTTCCACCGAACTCGAATTTCATTGTACTCTGTTCCCTGTTGTTCTGGGCATACAGTGATTCGTGCCTTTCATAGTCCATGTCAACATCTCTGCCATTTACTTTAAGCCCTGAGTTGTATTCAACTTCCATGGTCTTTCCGGCTGATGTATATATCAGAATGTCTCCATCATAGGAAAGCTGGTTGGACATGATTCTGTCCCTGAATGCCTGGAAGCTGCCTTCAGAATCCTCTGTGCTTATCTCGAATATCCAGTAGTTGTCCTTGCCTTGCTGGATCAGGTCGTCATCAGTGCCTTCAAGGTATTCAAGCTCCGTCTTGCCTATGAATGCAACATATCTGCCTTTATAACTTCCAAATGCATACCGTCCGTCTATGATTACTTCATCCAGTATTGAAGTCGGGAAGTACGCATGGGTGTAATCCACCAGGGATTTTTCCATGAATCCTTTTTTGTCAGGAATCCTGTAAATGCTTATATTAATGTTTTCATCCTGCACCGAATAAGGCATTCTTCCATTGCCAACCCAGTATCCCGGGGAACCGCTGAGTGCCCCTTTGTCAGACAAAGGTTTAGCCGGATGGCTGTTGAATATACTAAGTTCATTCGACAATGTTGCTACCCATGGGCTCTGCTGGTCGCCGAATTCCCCGCCATGGTGGGCCTGGGCTGTTGCCAGCATGTAGTCCGGAGTCCTGTAAGTGTATGTATTGGCCCTTTGGATTGCAACCCCATTTGTTACCGGATTCAATACCCTTGATACAAATGGCAGAAGATTTAGTTTTTTAAGCAAGTCTATGTTGACGAGTTTCAAATCGTTGAGAAATTCATTGGAAAACATATTGTTGTTGTCTGCATATCTGACGGTGTTCGCAATTATCTCAGCATTTGTGAATGCCTCCATGGCCCATTGCATCATTATCTGGTTTGTGTCCTGCCCGATCAAGTCCCTTTCCTTCAACTCGGTAAGGTCAAGGCCATTGCTTGCTTTTATTATTGAAGTATCAGTATCCCTTGCAATAAGCCTGATTACCTCAGGGACTTCATAATTCTCCATATAGAGGAAACAAAGGTCCATGCCTTTTCTGCCCTCAGGATCAACAGGGAATCCGAACTCCTGCTGTATTACAGCCTTCATGGAATTTCCTTCGTCGGCGCTCTTTCTGTTTCTTTCATAAGCTCTTCCGCTTGTGCTTATGAAAGAGCCTTCATATGACTGGGTTGCCACATCATATAACAGTAGGTCCATTATGGCCGTTGCCTTGGCAACAATTTCATCGTCCTTCGCAAATTCAATAAGGTTGGCAAGAGGTGCAATGTCCTCAACATAATAGACACTGGAATACCATTCCGTGAATCCATAAAGCCATCTTTGTTCAAGCCATATGAGAATCCTTTCACGGGCTATTTCCATGTGCTCTGATCCCTTTTTGCCATCGTTTGAGAAGGTCTCGTCAGGATAATACTGGCCGGCAAGATATTCTGATGCGGCAAAAAGTATCTGATGGTTTTCCGACCAGAAACACATGCTGTCCTCACCGGGCTGGTCCATCCAGTATTTGAAATCGGTGAAAGTATTCCTGATTCTTGAAAGTACATCCCCGGGAACCTTGTCAGCATGGACATATATTATCCGAAGAAGAGACTGAAGCCTGAAATCTGAGCAGTCATACCTGCCATCCACATATTCGCAGGCGCCGATCACACCTTCCCATGAATCCACTTCTATTCCATTCTCAAGCTTCCAGAGAACTTCCTCCGGATTCATGGCAATTGACTCTTCAGGTCTTGAAGGCAATTTCCTGATTTTATCGTTCCTTGAAAAATCAAGATAAACCCATGTTCCAACTGCAGCAAGTATCAATACAACAACAAGTATTATTATCAATGCCGTTCTACCCTTCCTTTTTCGAAACCCCCTCACGATAAACCCCCTCTGAACTTCCATATATCTGATTTACAGCCCTCAGTACCTCAATGGCATCTTCACCTGAACAAAGATGTTTTTTCCCGGAAATTATGGAATCCCTGAAATCCCTCAGACCCTTTTGTACTGCATGGACGGCAGGTCTGCCATATTTATAGGCAGGCGGCCTGACACCTTTGAATCTCACCTTTGAGCCCAATTTCTTTATATACTCACCATATCCGTTTGAGCCGAATACCTCCAGCCGGACGGCTTCTTCCACAGGGGATGCCATGGTAGACATGAACTGAACCAAAGTACCATTCTGCAGTCGAAGTTCTGCTGTGCAGAAATCCTCCGTCTCAGCTTCAGTGAACTTCAGTTTTCTGCAAGTGCTCCGGACTTCTTCAATCCCGCTGTCAGCCATCCAGAGTATTATATCCAGAAGGTGGGAGCCCTGAGTAAGGAGTGTCCCTCCTCCTGATTTTTCAAGGCTTGCATGCCAGGGGGCATTTACAAAGTAGCTTTCATCCCTGTACCATGGCACACTGCACCTTATGAAATTGATATGCCCGAGATGCCCGTCCCTGACAGCATTGACAAGTCGATAGCAGTTGTTATCATATCTGTATTGATAATTCACGGCTATTTTCAGATTTCTTTCCCTGGCTTCACTGACCACATCAAGTGCATCTTCCTCTTTGATTGTGATAGGTTTTTCACAAAGGATATGTTTGTTTGATTCAAGAGCCCTTTTCATTACGGGATAATGGAGATAATGCGGAAGAGCAATATATACTGCGTCAATCTCAGCAACTGACAGCATTTCATTATAATCTGTAAAAAGCTTTGCCTTTTTAAAACGTCTTCCTTGTTTGTTCAGCCTGTCTTCATTGATGTCACAGAGTGCAGATACACTTATTCCCCTTGTTAATTTACATACAAGAAGCATAGATTTCGCAATTTCACCGCAACCAATTACACCCAGTCTGATATTTCCCATTAATCCCCCCGACAGGAATATTCATTCAATATATATTCTATCACGTTTTGGAATGAATGATTTTTCATAGTAGACAGCCTGTGCCCGGGTGAAAGACCTGCAACATGTCCAAGGCCAGATTTTCTGACCCAGCAGACAGGAAGTCCTTCGCTTTCAAGAAGCACTTTACAATCATCCGACAGCTCAAATTCATAAGGTTCATCGGTTACTGAGAAATCAACGAATCCTTTTATATTCATTTCGCATATTTCCCCATGTCCCGTGAACCTTGAACCGGTCAGTTTCAAATATTCCGGATATTCCTTGAATGAAGCAAGAGCGCCATGTATGCAAACCAACAGACCTCCTGCTTCAGTATAATCCTTCAATGACGAAATGACTGAATCACTGACCTTCTTTTCGTGGAAATACAAAACAACGGCATCGAACCCTTCCGGGGTGATGCCGTCAAGTGACTTCAGGTCAGAACTTGCTTCTGTTTCAATAAGGTTGAATCTCCCAATTGTCCTGCATAACTGCATCCTGCAGAATAAAGTAGGATGAAAGATACCCTTTGAGACAACAAGTACCTTTTTCAAGGTTTCCTCCTGCTAAAGATATTTTTTTATAAGTTCTCCCATACGGGCCGTACCTACGACCGTCTCGCCTTCCCTGGCAATGTCAGCTGTCCTGTATCCATCAGCCAGGACCTTGTTTACTGCAGCTTCAATGTCATCTGCGGCCTTTGGCATATCAAGGGAGTATCTGAGCATCATGGCTGAACTCAATATGGTAGCAATAGGGTTTGCGATGTCCTTGCCTGCAATATCGGGGGCTGAACCATGGACAGGTTCATAAAGTCCCATTGTACCCTCTGCAAGGCTTGCCGATGCAAGCATGCCGATGGATCCGGTTATCATAGCAGCTTCGTCCGACAGAATATCACCGAACATATTTCCTGTTACAATGACATCAAACTGATGCGGGTTCTTTACAAGCTGCATGGCGGCGTTGTCAACATACATGTGGATTAGTTCCACTTCAGGATATTCAGCTGCAACTTCAATTACTATCTTTCTCCAGAATCTGGATACATCAAGTACGTTGGCTTTGTCCACGCTGGTAACCCGTTTGTTTCTTTTCATTGCAGCCTTGAATGCAACATGGGCAATACGTCTTACCTCCGCAGTTGTGTACTTCATCTGGTCGTAGGCAAAATCTGTTTCTGTACACTTTGCACCGAAATATATTCCGCCTGTCAGTTCCCTGACGACAAGGATGTCAATTCCATCACCGACTATCTCAGACTTCAGGGGGGATGCCTCCCTGAGTGCAGGATATATTACAGCAGGTCTTAGATTGGCAAACAGCCCAAGCTCTTTTCTTATGGCCAGAAGACCTGCTTCAGGCCTCAGATTACCGTCAGGATTGTCCCACTTTGATCCTCCTACAGCACCTCCTACTGCACCAAGAAGAACTGCATCGCTCCTTTTGCAGATATCCAGGGTGTCCCCTGGCAGTGGAACTCCGGTTTCATCTATTGCTATGCCGCCGATAAGACCTTCAGTGTATTCAAATACAGTACCGTGTTCTGCGGCTACTTTGTTGAGTACCCCTATGGTACAGTCGACGACATCAGGGCCGATTCCATCGCCCTTTAATACAGCTATTTTGTAACTCATTGAAATCACTCCTGTTATGTGGTTTTCTTAATATACCCCACCAGCCCGTCATTTGCAATTATTTCCTGCATGAATGGCGGGAATGGCTGGGTTTTGAAAACCTTTTTTCTGGTGATATTGTTGATTGTTCCGGTATCAAAATCCACTTCGAGCCTGTCACCTTCCTCAGTTTCCTCGAAGAGCTCCGGACATTCCAATATTGGCAATCCTATATTGATGGCATTTCTGTAAAAGATCCTTGCAAATGTCTTGGCGATTACACAGGAAACACCGGATGCCTTAATGGCAATCGGAGCATGTTCCCTTGATGATCCGCAGCCAAAATTCTTTGCAGCAACGATGATGTCACCTTTTTCAACCTTGTTTACGAAATCAGCGTCTATGTCTTCCATGCAATGGGCCGCAAGTTCTGAAGGGTCTGATGAATTGAGGTATCTTGCAGGTATTATAACGTCGGTATCAACGTTATCACCATATTTTATTGCTTTTCCTTTTGCTATCATACTACACCTCCTGTAATTCTGCCGGTGATGATATTTTTCCGGTCACTGCCGATGCCGCTGCCACATAAGGTCCCGAAAGATAGACTTCACTTTCAGGATGTCCCATTCTTCCGACGAAATTTCTGTTGGTGGTTGCAACCGCTCTTTCACCTTTTGCCAGAATTCCCATATGTCCTCCGAGACATGGACCGCAGGTGGGGGTACTTATGGCCGCGCCTGCTTCAATGAATATATCGAAAAGGCCTTCATTCATGGCCTGTTTCCAGATTTTCTGTGTTGCAGGGAATATGATGCACCTGACGTTGGAATGAACCTTGCGTCCTTTCAAAATCTCAGCAGCCATTCTCATGTCTTCGATTCTTCCGTTTGTACATGAACCTATTACCACCTGATCGATTGTAACATCACCGAATTCACCTTCTGCCCTTGTATTGTCCGGAAGGTGTGGAAATGAAACCGTAGGTTTGATCTTGTCAAGTTCAATTATATAAGTTTCAGAATATTCGGCATCCGGGTCTGCTTTGAAAACCTTGAATTCCTTTGTCGAGTGTTCATTGATATATGCAAGAGTCTTTTCATCTACATCGAATATTCCATTCTTACCGCCGGCTTCAATTGCCATGTTTGCCATTGCAAACCGGTCATCCATTGAGAGGTTTGCAAGACCTTCGCCGGTAAACTCCATTGATTTATAAAGAGCTCCGTCAACACCTATCATGCCGATTATATGAAGTATGACATCCTTGCCGCTTACCCATCTGCCCGGCTTTCCAACAAGCTCGAATTTCATTGCTTCAGGCACCTTGAACCAAGCTTTTCCGGTCGCCATTCCACATGCCATGTCAGTACTGCCGACACCTGTTGAGAATGCCCCGAGAGCCCCGTATGTGCATGTATGTGAATCTGCACCGATTACCACATTTCCTGCAGTTACCAAGCCTTTTTCAGGAAGCAGTGCATGCTCAATTCCCATCTGACCTACCTCAAAGAAATTCTCTATCTCCATTTCCCTCGCGAATTCCCTTATGAACTTGACCTGCTCTGCACTTTTGATATCTTTGTTGGGACAGAAGTGATCCGGCACAATGGATACCTTGCTCTTGTCAAATACATTACCGACACCCAGTTTCCTGAATTCCTTGATTGCAACCGGTGTAGTAATATCATTTCCAAGGACCATATCAACATCAGCCATGATAAGCTGTCCGGCCACCACTTCTTCAAGTCCTGCGTGAGAAGCAAGTATCTTCTGTGTCATTGTCATTCCCATAAACATCACCTCCATGTTTTGTTGAACAACAGTCCCCGGGACTGTTGTTCCGTTTAGCTGTTAGTGCAACAATCCCTGGGACTGTTGCTCCATTTCGGATATAAAAGATGCGTGCCAGTTACACAAACGTTCTGGAACGCATCCCAATCACGCACATTCTATTTAGGTATACTGATACAATGTCAGTCCCTTATATCAATAAAAACCCTGTCACCGGGTTTTACCATTCCAAGCTTTTCCCTTGCAGCCTGTTCTATATAGTATTTGCTGTCTGCCATGCTAATGTCGGTCCTGAGTTCTATCTCCTGCTTAATGGCTGCTGCAAGTTCCTTTTCAAGTTCCTCCTTCTGGTTCTCCTTGGCATCCATTATCGGTTGTTGCGAAACAAGGACATATACTATGTATACAGCCAAGGCAATTTTACCGATATTTATAAAAACCTTTCCGAACCACTTTTTCATTTGTAAATTCCGTTATCTTTTGTAATGATGGAATTATATCACATGGCAAATGAACATGGCAACTTTGCATCACAGCAAATGTTTGGTAGAATTGCATTAACAGCCAAGGGGGTAAATTCATTGAGCAAAGCCGATCTTATATTCATAAATATGTGCAGGGACATCCTTCAAAACGGATTCTCTTCCGAGGGACATGACGTCAGACCCAGATGGGAGGACGGCACTCCGGCCCATACAATCAAAAAGTTCGGAGTGGTCAACAGATATGACCTGTCTGACGAATTCCCCATTCTTACACTCAAGCATACATCCCTTAAAAAATCCGTGGATGAGCTTCTATGGATATGGCAGAAGAAATCTAACAATGTAAATGACCTTGGAAGCCATATCTGGGATGCATGGGCAGACGAAAAAGGCTCCATCGGCAAGGCCTATGGCTACCAGCTCGGAGTCCGCCACCAATATCCCGAAGGTGAATTCGACCAGGTTGATCGTGTGCTGTTTGATTTGAAGAACAACAGGTACAGCAGAAGGATCATCACAAACCTTTACAATCATCAGGACCTCAATGAGATGAACCTGTATCCATGCGCTTATTCCATGACCTTCAATGTAACAGGTAACAAGCTCAATACAATCCTCAACCAAAGATCCCAGGATATACTCGCAGCAAACAACTGGAATGTTGTTCAGTATGCTGTTCTTACATATCTTTTCGCTCACGTCAGCGGACTTGAGCCCGGTGAATTTGTTCATGTAATAGCTGATGCCCATATATATGACAGACATGTCCCTATTATCCTTGAACTCATTGAAAGACCTGTTTATGATGCCCCCCGTTTTGTCATGAACAAGGAAAAAACCGATTTTTATGATTTTAATACATCTGATTTCACACTGATTGACTATGAAAAAGGACCTCATGTGAGTTTCCCGGTGGCTGTATGATGATTTGCATTGTGGCAGCAGACAAAAACTGGGGCATCGGCCGGAACAACAGGCTGCCCTGGAGAATTCCTGAAGAACTGGCTTTCTTCAAGAAAACAACCATGGGCAGCACAATAGTCATGGGAAGAAAAACCCTTGAATCACTTCCCGGCGGCAGACCTCTTTTGGGAAGGCGGAATATAGTACTTTCCAGGGACACGACCAGGAGTGTACCCGGTGTTGAATTTGTTCCCTCGATTGAAGCTCTTTTGGCAATAACCAGGGATGAAACTGTTTTTGTCATAGGCGGCGGCCAGATATACGAACAGCTTCTTCCCTACAGCAGTGAAGCCTATGTCACAAAAGTTGATGGAAGTTATGAAACTGATACATTTTTCCCTGATCTTGACAAAGATACAAACTGGATTGTCGGATCATCATTTGATTCAGTTACCTCTGAAACAGGCATAACTTATCAGACATTTGTATATAAAAATACATCAATCAGATATATCTGACCTTATGGAAAGTTATGCAGTTTGAATCATGGAAGTTCAGTGCCCCGTTCAGTGCAGTCCTTGAAACATAGAGAATCTCATCCCCATGGAATATGAAATCTACATATTGGAATCCAGCCTTTGTATGGTCCTCATGCCATCCGTTGTGCTCATAATCCAGAAGTACCTTTTCAACCTTCCAATTGTCAATGTCATGGGAACTCATGAGAACAAGTTCATTCCTTCTTGTAGGTTTCTTCTCATCCGCCCTGCTGACGATGGTCCAGTATTTTTTTGTTTTTTCGTCATATTTGATTGAGAACTTGCTGTGATTCCCATGGAAATCCACTACTTTGCCGAACTCCATTGCAGTACCCGGTTTACTTTGGTCGATGGTCATATACAGTGCCTTGCCGTAGTTGGGTTCACAGGCATTGATTCCATATCTTAGAAAATCAATCATTGTTCCGTCAGGTTTCAAAAGTATATTTCCTTCGATGCATCCGCTTGATGAGCCCTTTGCCGTTCCGGGCCAGTCCGGACTATATTCAGTGAATTCTGAAACCGTCCAGTTCTCTTTCTTTGTAATATCGCCTGTAGCAGTTATATAACCGCAGTCATGTCCACCCAGGGTCCATGATCCAAATTCCACAGCCATCCATATCCTTCCCTCATGATATAATACCGGGACAGCTGACTTATGGGGACCTCCTGTATATTTATTGCCACCTTCCAGAATCACACACGCCTTGTTCCAGCTTTTCCCCATGTCTTCAGATTTATACAGCACAAGATCACCATACTCATGCATGTTTGCAATAAGATACAGTTCTTCCTCATATAGAAACAGTTTTCCCCAGAAACAGCCTTCAATCACTGATAGAAAATGCCATGTATCTCCAAGGTCATCTGAATATAAAACCATTGAAAGATTTTCGGCCATATCCCTGTAGAATATATCGTGTGAAACCAGAATCCTTCCACTTTCAAGCATAAGAACTGAAGGACTTGCAGGGCACATCCCCGACGGATAAAACATCTTATCATCAGGATGTATATAGTTGATAACCTTACCCGGAAACTCCCCGCACCGGAACAATCTTTTGCAAGTCAAGCCGTCGTCCGTGATAATGTCAATTTCGTAATCCCTGTTATTTTCCAGCCCCTGCACTTCATACAGGTTATCATTTTTATTCACAAGTACAGTTTCTGCACCATCCACCCTATAATCAAAACTTTTGTCGCACTCAAAAACCAGGCAATTGGTTCCCGGTGCCATTCTGCTTATTACTTCCACTGTCCTCTTCATATACTGTCTCCATTCCTAATAAGGAATTACACCTTCAATATACCGGTACCAACGTAAGAAAGATTTATAATCCTACCACTTTTCACCCAGAACATTTACTACGAATACTTTGGCAAGTTCAGGATCGAACTGGGTCCCTGCACCTTTTTTGATTTCAGAAACAGCCTCCTCCATTGAAATGGGGTCGCGGTATGGTCTTTTACTTCTCATGGCATCAAAGGCATCACATATTGATATGATCCTCGCCTGTGTCGGTATCTCATATTTTTTCAGGCCCTGGGGATAACCTTTTCCGTCCCATCTTTCATGGTGTGCAAGAACATATTTCGAAGCCTGTACCATTCCCGGTGACTGACTGAGTATCCTGTATCCTGTTTCCGAATGCCGTTTGATTTCCTGCCACTCCTCATCGTCAAGTTTATCAGGCTTGTTGAGGACACTGTCCTTGACCGCAATCTTTCCTATGTCATGAAGCAACCCAAGTGCCGTCAATTCGTTTATCTTGTACTGTGGCATCCTGAGGGCCTTTGCCATCTCTTGGCAATACTGGCTTACACGCTCCGAATGCTTTTCTTCCCTTGAACTTCGCTCATACAATGTATCCATTATCAATCGGAGAAGGTCCCCTCTTTTACTCGTCTTTTCATAAAGTTTGCTTGTATACATGTTATCCTCGGCTTCCTTTATGAAATCTTCCTTTGAAACATCTTTGGTGTTTTTCACTGCAAGACCCATTGATACTGAAATAGGCATCTCAGCTTCAGCTTCGGAAATCAGCTCGTGTATGTCGTTCATTATGATCTCAGCCTGTGACCTTATGGTTCCGGGCATCAAAAGGATGAAGTCGTCCCCGCCTATCCTGGCAAGTATATCTCCTTCCGCTGCAACACTCTTCAATATCCTCGCTGTCTTCATGATAAGACGGTCTCCGGCTGCATGCCCCAGGGTGTCATTTATCATCTTCAATCCGTTGATGTCTGCAATAATAACAGCCAGCGGATAGTTTACAGCAGAGTCCAGTTCAGCAAATATCTCATCGAAATACCTTCTGTTATACAAATCTGTCAAGGCATCATGGTAGTTCATGTATTCCATGTCTTCATAATGGGACTTAAGTTCAGTCATGTCCTGTACTACACCAAAACTTGTGACATGTTCACCATTTTCATATTTGAACCTATATAAATGACGCAAATACTTTTTGTTGCCAAATGCATCTTTTATTGCAAAATTTGCTTCGTGGGTTTGTTTTCGACTGCGAATAGCTTCATTCATTTTATCCACAGTATCCTTGAACTCCGCCGGGTCCATAAGTCCCTTGTACAAAGTTGATTTGTCAATGTCACACTGTGGTTCATATCCAAGTATTCTGAACATTTCATCCGACCAATACCTTGTACCTTTAGTATAGTCATTGATGAAATGCCCTACATGGGCAACTGCCTCGGCTTCATCAAGCATCCTGTTCTTTTCAAGCAGTTCTTCTTCACGAAGACGCATTTCTGTAATGTCTTCGAGGGTACCAAACGTCTGAATGACCTTGTCACCTGACTTAACAGTGTTCCCCCTGCTTCTTATATATTTGAGATTACCTTCTTTGTCCAGTATCCTTGCATCTATGATGTATGGAATAATACCTTCATGGGCCTGTCTGGATTTTTCGAGGAAATCACCAAGGTCGTCCTTGTGGATGAAATCTGCATACCTCTTCTCAGAGGCCTCAAAGCTTTGAGGTTCACACCCCAGAATCCTGTAGATTTCATCCGACCAATAACTCCTGCTTGTAACAAAGTCCCTTTCCCAATGGCCCACGTGGGCAATTTCCTCTGCTTTTTCAAGGCGCTCCCTGCTATTTTTAAGTCTTTCCTCTGTATTCTTGTATTCGGTTATATCAAGAAGCGTTCCTACGGACTTGATTGGTTTCCCATTACTGTCTTTGATATATGTCCCCTTGGATCTGACATGTCTGATTGAACCATCAGGAAGCAAAACCCTGTTTTCAAATTCATAATCACTTCCTGTTTTACTTGATTCTTCAATGATCCTGCTTATTCTTTCCATGTCATCGGGATGCGTTGCAGACATAATGGATTCAAAGTTTGCTTCCGTTGATTCCGGGTCAAATCCACAAATCTTATAGAAATTGTCAGAACAAATATAGTTACCTGTTTCAAGGTCCATGACCCAGTTTCCGGTACCGGATATTTCCTCTGCCCTTTTAAGCTGGAATTCATTTTCCTGAAGTTTTCTTTCGTTTTCCTTAAGGTCCGTAACATCCCGCATTATTCCATTGGCAATTACCGGTTTTCCGGATTTGTCCTTCTCTATCTGAACCTGGGCTTCTATAAATGTTACTCTGCCATCGTCATGAAGGATTCTACCTTCAAATGTGTAATCTTCACCGCTTTTAAGTTTTTCTTCCGTGAACTCTGATATTCTCCTGCTGTCTTCAGGATGGAATTTTTCATGAAGCAGCTCATGTGTAATCAGTTCAATTCCCTCATCCAGACCAAATATCCTGTATAGCTCCTCTGAGAAAATATATGTATTGGTTCTCAGATCCCTTTGCCAATGGCCGGTCTTTGACATGGCCTCTGCCCGATTCAAGCGGTTTCTTGCTTCTTCAAGTTCATTGATTCTTTTATATGTTTCCGTTGTATCCGTTACAATGCCATATATGGTCTCAGTTTGACCATTATCTCCTACAGAAACATCGGCCTCAATTTTTATATTGATGACATCACCATCTTTTTTTATTCCACGCAGCTCAATTTCATAGCTTTCACCATTTTCAACTGCCCTTTTGATCAATCGAGTAAACTTATCCTTGTCATCATCGTGTATTACAAATAGTGTATTTTCCAAAGTTGCAGGAAGTTCATCGACCTCATACCCGAACATTCTGTACAAGCCTTCCGACCATACAAGCAGGCCTTCCTGAGGTTTTCTGATCCAATGCCCCATTCTTGCTTTTATTTCAGCTCGCTTAAGGCTTTCTTCATTGTCCGTGAGTTTCTTTTCACTGAGTCTTATATCGGTAATGTCTTCACCGGAGGATATAGTTCCGGTAACATCTCCCATTTCATTCCGAATTACTGCGTTGTTCCATCTTATGATTCTTTCTTCACCGGTCATGGTCAATAAAGCATTTTCAACTGTCTGCCATTTGTCGGTTTTCCGGTCATATATTTCCTGTCTTACCTTGCTGATTCTTTTTTTATCCTTATCAGGAATGAAAGTGTTTATCCAATTAACCCCCAGAACATCCTCAAGGGTACATCCAAGGGTAATGGTCCCTTTTTTGTTCAGGAATGTTATGTTGCCATCAGTATCCAGCATTACTATTATAGTGCCTACGAAATCAAGATATGTGTTTATAAGTCCTTTTTCATATATTATGTTTTGTTCCCTGCCTATCCAGGGAGTAATGTCCTTTATATATCCGATAGCTTTGATAGGTTTTCCTGAGTTGTCATAAACTATGTTTCCATAGGAATAAATGACTTTTTCACCGGTTCCACCTCTTACTTCAATCCTGTAGACGGTATCATACTGCTCTTTTCCACTTATGAAATCAAGGAATTCCTTCTTAACCCTTTCCTTGTCTTTTATAAATTCAAGGATTACATCAAAGGAAACCTCAAGTGACAACCCAGGTTCTCCATATATCAGGTTTGCTTTTTCTGATGTCCTGAATATCCCTGTTTCAATGTCATATTCCCAGCTGCCTATATCCGCTGCTTTCTGTGCTATGGTCAGTCTCTTTTCAGTGATCATCAGTTCACTTTTCAATTGTGAATTCTCAGTATTATCATATATGTATACCCTGGAATAGATTCTGCCGAATTTAGAAAATTTTAAGATGTATGATGACTTTGCCATGCTATTATCTTTAAAGCTGCACTCACTGACTTCTCCGTCTTCAGTCATTGCCAAAAGGATTTTCTCCCACTCATCCTTGTTCTCAAACAAATCCCTGAAATTCGTCATTCTGAGGGCTTTTCCGGCAAGACCGGTTATGTGCAGGGCATTCTTATTTGCATAGATAATTTCTTCCTGGTTCTTTATAACACAGAATCCAAAATCAGCATCATCATAGAAGCTTCTGACCGTGGCCATGTCAAAGTTGAAATTATGCATATATTTACCCCTGTGGTGATTATATTCCAATTCATGCCATGTTTCAATTCAATTATATGCTACTTTGCTTTTCAAACATTG
>DAINQB010000059.1:0-10793 GCA_036743175.1 Bacillota bacterium
GCACTCGGGACTCTCACCCCTTAGAGTTCGCCCGTGCCGGGCGAACGTAAAAAAGCAGCTTTTGTCAGCTGCTTTTTTTATTTACTCCATGAAATCCATCAGGTCTTTTCTCTTTGCAATCAGAGCAGGATCAAATCCTTCGGGGCCTTTATACGTGGGCTTGTTCTTCTTGTGCCTGACGCCGTATGCAGTTATGGCGGTCTTCGGACAGAAGTTATAGCATCTCAGGCAAAGGGTGCATTCGTTACCAAAAACAATCTCACCGTCACTGAGGCGGATATTGGACTCAGGGCAGATCTGAATGCATCGCATGCATTTTACACAGGCATCATGATCTGCCTTCAGTGGTGTTTTGAAGGGTCTCTTTATATATTTTTTATAAAATGGCCTTTGCATCAGTCCAAGGATGTAACTAAGGGTGCTGCTTCCCGTAAGCGACGGAACGTTCATATTGATGTTGTCAACAGCTTCCACGATTTTCTTTTCGCATTTTGCAAGTATCTTTTTGATCTTATGCTGGTCTGATGTATAAGGCAGCGGAAACAGCCTTATGCTTACATTGCTTGGCATTATAAAGTGATATGTCCATTTGACCTTATATCCCTTTT
This sequence comes from Bacillota bacterium, assembly GCA_036743175.1. Taxonomy (GTDB): domain Bacteria; phylum Bacillota; class Clostridia; order DUPQ01; family DUPQ01; genus JAFGQE01. Next base: position 609 of record DAINQB010000059.1, read on the forward strand.
CCTCGAAGGCATCATGATAAAACCATGCTCCGTCGCCTGAAAACATCATCTGTGTACAGACTATGGCAATTTCATTATGCAAATGGAGAGGAGGAAATTCATCTACAAATCTCTTCATTGGTTCCGGTATATAGGAACCATAAACGGGATAAGCAAACATAAGTATCCTTGATTCAGCGGCCAGTTCCTTGACTTTTACCGGTTCCAGCAGCTCAATGGAATGAGCCTCAGCCTCCATGCCTTTGTATGAAAAATTCTCTACAAACTTGTCGGCAACCCACTTTGTATTGCCTGTCCCTGAAAAATAGAATATACAAACATCCATCAGTTATTTCCTGTAAACAGCATCTTGTATGATAATTCAGTCCATCCTATCCATGATATTATCAAACAAATCATTGGTCTGTTCCGGCTCAGTGGTATTAAGGAAATACAATTTCCCGTCTGTGCCGGTGATAAATATAAACGGTTTTTCACCATTTTGCAAATATAATTTTACTGCACCGTATTCAGTTGTCATGAAATTACCCAGCTTCTTGCCTCCCAGGCTGTATCCGCCCGTCCTTGATGTGATTGCAGGAAGTTTTTCAATAAGTTCCACAGAGGCAATTTCATCATAAGGGAGTTTCCTGCCGTGAAGACCCGTAATCCTAAGAAAATCATCATCTGCCGTTATCTTTGTACCAAACCAGCCTATCAGAAGCAGTGCTCCCACGGCTATCAATACTACGATTGTCAGTATGCCTCTGTTGTTTTCCATTTTTTCCCTGAATGACATAACAGTCCCCCCCTGAGTGATTGTATAAATAAATAATACAATACAGACAGATTTTTTCAAATGAAACGGGTCCGAATATACCTAATCGGACCCGTTTGATACAATTTTCCACTTCAATTATCTTCCGTTGTATGCCACATGGGTGATTATTCTGTCAATCAGGGTTATGACCTCTGCATGTGTCAGCAGTGCCTTGCCCTTCATGGTCCCGTCCGGATACCCTTCTGCAAGGAGGAGCTTCTTTGCCTGTGCAAGATATGGATATGCCCATTCGGAACAGTCCGTATATATATCAAAGAATGAATCAATGTGTCCCCACATCTCATCCTCTCCCATAGAAAGCGCTTCCTCCTCCATTCCTATGGCCCTTATCAGGAACGTGATGCTCTGTTCCCTTGGTATTATTTCACCCAGGCCGAATCTGTCAGGTTCAACACCTGTTGTAAGTTCATTGTGGTATGCAGTACTGATATATGTATAATAAGGACTTTCAGGTGGAACATCCGTGAACGGTATTGGTTCCTCTATCAGCTCAAGACCAAGTGCCTTTACAAGATACATTACAAACAGTTCCCTTGGCACTTCCATTCCGGGCATCAATATAACTCCTCCGTCAAGAATGTCTTTTGAATCCAGCCGTGCAGTAGCTTCGAAAGCCCAGTGGTCTCCGGGCATGTCAATGAATGACATAACCGGGCTCATTACTGCGAACATAGTTCCCGCATCTGAAGAAGCAGATACATAACTTGTGCCTTCCTCAGAAACCACTTCCGTTGGCAGGAATTCCCAGTCATGGTTGATATCCGTCCGGCTCATGGCAAAGGCTCCGATACGCAGACTGTGCCCTCCGATTCCCTCCATTTCAAATGTAATGTCAAACGGAATCGGTACAAGGGAGTTCCATACAATCTCATACACGGGACTGACTATTGCGTATCCCGGATCAGGCTCAGGCGGAACCATGAAATCATATATGGAGACCGTCAGCATCTCAGATAAACCGACATCCAGGTTTTCCGGCAGACCTTCGATGATTATATGACCGCCACCTCCCGGGAATTCAATTGTAAGTACATCTGGTGAGCCTGGTACAGCGGGCATTGCATCTGTTGCTTCTTCCTCGCCTCTCTTGGCTTCATATTCCTCCCTGGCCCAGTCGTAGAAGCTCCCGTCTTCGAAAAGATTGTCAATCAGGTCATTGAGTATGTCTATTTTCTGCTGCAGCTTTTCAGCATCGGTAAGTTCAGAATTGCCGTCAATTTCAGCGAATCTGTCAGCAAGATATTCAATGTCCTCATTTTCTGTGGCTTTTTCAAAGTTGTGCCTTTTAAGTATTACTGCCCACCTGGCTGCTTGTGCAACAAGCCATGCCTTTTTTGCATCCTTCAATGTCTGGGCGGCAGTCTGGTCTTCCTCAGAAAGTCCTTCCGGGATTGGCTCCTCATCGACTTTTTCAGCCCATAGTAAAAATGCCCTTATCTGCTTATAATATGCCTCAACCTCAAGGGCGTCAGGACCGATGCATTCCGACATGACATCAAAGCTTGCATCCCAGTCTCCCTCCGAAACTCCGTCAGCAAGAGCCTCTCCCTCAGGTGCCTGATGTGCATGGGTCTTTTCATGAAGCAACAACTGCGCAAGGTCAGCTATCCTTTTGAACTTTGCAAGTTCATCCTCAGGCAGTGGTGAAACAAAGTTTCTTCTTAAACGAATATTACCGGTCCTTGTAGTAGACCCGTTCGCACTCATGTCGGGATCTACTTTTATTTTGTCATCCTCAAGCCATTGCCTTACATTTTCGGCCATATCTTCCATATCCATATCTTCCAGGAAGTCTGCGGCCTCATTTATTACTTCCTCCTGTTCCTCAGTCGGTGCCACAGGCGGCTGATCTTCACCTGCAATTCCGGTAATCCCCGAAAAAGCCAGCATAAAAACAAGAACCAGCCCGAATGCAATCAATCTGATTCCAGGTCCTCTCCTTCTCTTCATTCTCTCAACTCCTTAAAAGTATTAGGCAGTCATTCTGAATGTATTGAATTTTATGGTCTTTTCTGTGAAATCCCCAACCTTACTTATACTTTATCACAGAGTACCATTTCTTACAATAAACCCCATATATAATCAAGGGTATCCTGAATCGCAAATTGCAAGGGTGCCCTGAATCACAAATTGCAAGGGTGCCCCGAATCGCAAATTGCAAGGGTGCCCTAAATCGCAAATTGCAAGGGTGCCCTGAATCGCAAATTGCAAGGGTGCCCTGAATCGCATGTTGTGTTAACATTGATTTATGAAAAGGGTGCCCTTGATTACATTGATTATATTGCTGATATTATTAGTGCTCTGGTTCTTCCCATTGTTCAGAAGCATTGCTGTCATGTCAATATATTCAGCTGTACATGAAAACAGCAGTATCATGAAGGAATCCGGTTTCGACCTTTCCATTCCCGGTGGACTCTCCACTTTGGAGAAGGACTGGTACCCCTTCCCCATGGTGTTCAATGCAGGTGAGTTCACTGATGGTGCAAGGATGTCCATAATATATAACTTCCCTGCCTTCAATTGTATTTCGAGGTCAAGTATGCTCTTTGATGATGATTCATTGTATAATTCTGCATTTTACGGAGCTTATGTGATAAAAAAGGATGATGGTATTCCATATGGTTTAACGGACTCCTGGATGAACACTGATGAGATATCCACTGCCTTTTCTTATGACTATGTGAATCTTGTCCTTAAAAGCCTTGGCAATGATGACTTTCACTTCAGCCCAATACAATATGAAACAATCCGGACAGATTATCTTGGATATGATGACTGGCTTATGATTGATGCCATGATCAACACCAATGGCACCTCACACAATTCCGATGGATTCAAACGAAGTTACATACAGTACGGAAATCCCGGCCAAAGGGCATCGGAGGATTTTCCGCTAATTTTGATGCTGGGAAGGCTTTACATCAGGTATTTCGAAGAATATGACTGTACCATTGCAATGTACATAATGGCCCGCAACCAGGAAGTAATACTTGAGTGCGACGAAAAAATACTTTCAAAAAGCATCATCAAAAACAAATAAACATCTTTCAAATGATAATGTCAGTTGTTATTATCTTATTTTTGCCAGAACATAGAACCTGACCCAACCCATCTCAAAGCCTTTATCGTCAGGATACAGTTCCACTCCTGTAAAGATCAACCTGAGGTCCAGGGACTCTGTCTGTATGTCAAAGGTCATGTCATCATATGTCACATCACCGTCTTTTTCATCCCAGGCTTCCAGTATGTCCCCGATGTACCCGTCGATGGCCATACTCAATTCCGTTTCCCCGTCAAAGATGACATCCAGCACCGATCCATCGGAATCCCGAAGGAACCTGAATCCAAGTCTTCCCTGTGCTTCCGGTGGTTCTGTATAGCCCCATTTTTCTGAATCCCATATGTATTCATAGCCATCAAGGGCAACGACTGAGCCCAGGATTGTGTCATTTATCATTACATAATCATCCTTGGATGTGTCAGGCATTTCGGGATAATAATAGGTATATTCAAATCCGAATACCTTTTGCATGTCAGATGTCTCAAAGTCAGCAGGAAGAAAATCCACTTTCTTATAATCATAATTGTATTCAAGATACCGCAGTTTATCGGAAATCTCTCCCTTGGTTTCTTCATCAATGGCGGTATTCCTGACAATGCTGCCATCCGGCTGCAGGATATTGTTTTCAACAAGAATTTTTTCAAGCCTGTTGGTCTGGCTGATCCTTCCTATGTTGATTGCATTCCAAGGTCCAACCACACTGAGAACTGCAAGTATGGCAAGGGAAACCGTTATCACCCTTGTGCATCTTGTCTTGTAATTCACGATGCTCATATATACAGCACACCCAAGCATCCAGACCCCTGTGATTCCAAGAAGATATCTGTTTGCTGTTATTCCATAGGCATTTATCCTGATGCCCAGGGAAATGAACAACAGGACAATCGGCAGGATGACAATCCTGGGAAACCACCTGCCAAAGAAAGACGCCCATTTGCTGTCCGTGTCCATGCCATGGATGAAGTACATCGTGACCGTTCCAATCAGGGCATACCAAAGTACCATGTTTGCGACTATTCCGTCAGGCCAGTTCCAGTTGATCAGAATACGAAGGGAATAGATGTAAAAAACCACGGAATAAGCTGTCAGTAAAGGTGCTATTACATAAATCACCAGTATTCTGAAGAATTTATATATCCTGTCAGGTTCCATTGGTTCATCACCATGTGGAACTCCACTAAGAAAGAACACAGGAGAGAAGAAGCCCAGGGTGATCAAAATTGCGTCCATATATGCTTCTTCCTCTATCCTTACACCCAGCAGCCTGTCAATGGCAAAGAGTATGAGCGATACGCCCCCCCAGATAATCAATGTATATACAGCCGTTATGGCTAGACGCCAGCCTGCAACCGTTGAAAAAACTTCCTGGTAGCCGGTTTTCCTTCTGAATACAGCTGTCATGAACATTACAAAGAAGGCAAGGCACAACGCCACAAGACGAAGGACCTGGAACAGCTCAACCCTCTCCATCATTCCATACAGATATGCTATATAAAGCAGAATTCCACAGCCAAAGACAATCCATGTGAAAACCCTGATCCGAAGCTTGGCAGGATTGTTTTCGAACACCGTCCTGACCACAACGGAAACAAGCAGGCCCAGGATGGCTGCCATGATTATGCTTGCCAGCAGTCTTTCTGTTTCTTCTGATGGATTATCCAGGTTGACCAGTATTATACCGCAGACGGACGCTGCCGCAGCCAGTGCCACAGCCGCAGGGTATCTTCTCAAAACTTCGGAAAGTCCTGAAACTATTTTTCTCATCACATCGGAAACACTGAATTTCTTATTCACTTCAATCCCCCCTCTATATATCTATATACATTATATCACTACAGATTCAATCAGTCGTTTCTTCTGCTTGCTCATGCTCCAGACAGTAGTAATTGATTATCTCCCATAAATAGTCCACACCTTCTCCTGATGCCGATGAGAATATTACCAATGGAGTATCCTCGGGCAGCTCAAGGGTATCAATGATTTGTTTTACATGCTTTCTGTATTTACCCTTTGGAATTTTATCGCACTTGACAGCGCAGACAGCGAATGGGATCCCTGATTCCTTGAACCATTCCGTCATTTCCCTGTCCTGCTCAGTTGGCTTGTGACGGATATCAACAAGATGAACTATCAGTTTGAGTGTTTTTCGATTCTTCAGATATGTATTGGCAAGTGCTCCCCAGGACTTCCTTTCTGCTTTTGGCACCTTTGCATATCCATATCCCGGCAAGTCAACCAGCTGTATTTCATCATTTATCAGAAAGAAGTTGAGCTGCCTTGTTTTACCGGGTGTAGCTCCTACATAAGCAAGGCGCTTACGATTCGCAAGGCTGTTTATCATGGATGATTTACCGACATTGGACCTTCCGGCAAAGGCCACTTCAGGTTTATCGGCTTCGGGATACTGGTTTTGCTTGACCGCAGTAGTCACATGTACCGCACTTCTTATCTTCATCATTCCTCCGTCATTACATCTATCAATGCTTTTGCAGCACCTGATACAACACTGCTCTTCAATGTTACCACACCAATGCTCCTTTTACGAATCGGTACATCCGGGTGAATTATATCAATTTTCTTGTCATAAGGGCTTTTTTCAAGGAAATCCCTTGCAATGCAGCTTACCCCCATCCCCAGTGCCGTAAATCTTAGCAGAAGTTCAACGGACCCCAGTTCCATGAAAGGAGTGAATGCAACTCCGGCCTCTTCGAAATACTGGTCCAGGTGCTCCCTGGTTGTCGTACCTTTCTCGAGTGTCATTATTGGAAGACGTGCCAGCTGTTCAGGTGTGGAGTGGTCATCGTACTTCCTGATGCCCCTTTTCATGATGAAATATGACTCCAGTTCATTCTTCTTCCATATTTTCAGTTTTTCATCAGGAGTGTTTCCGAGATTGATTATTCCAAGGTCCGCATTGCCGCTTTTCAAGGCTTCTATGGTTTCTGCCGATGTCTTGTTCGCTATGTTCAGTCTGATATTGGGATATTTTCTGCTGAATTTATTGAGGTAAGGAGGAAGATAATACATGCAGAAGGTATCTGAAGCACTTATCCTGACTTCACCCAACCTATTGTTCTTTGCGCTTTGAAGTCTTCTCTCGGCATCCTTGATCAGATTGAATGCAGGTTCCAGATACTCCATCAATATCCTGCCCTCATTGGTCAGAACAACCCCCCGGGACATTCGCTGGAACAATCTGACACCATTTCGTTCCTCAAGACCCGCAATGGCCTGGCTTACGGCTGACTGTGTAACGAATAATTTCAGGGCACCCTTGGAAAAACTACCCTCGCGGGCGACTTCAAGGAAAATTCTGTAGGAATCTATGTTATCCATTAGTAAATCTTATCCTTTTCATAAATTATATTAATTTTACTTATATTATAGCAGAGTCTATACTTAAGGCATACAAAATATCAAGGGGTGCAAAATGATAACTTCTGTAGTAGGTTTGAACTGGGGCGATGAGGGCAAAGGTCGTATGGTCGACTATTTTGCCGGTAAGGCTGATTGTGTAATCAGGTATCAGGGTGGAGACAATGCCGGTCATACGGTGGTCAATGAACTCGGTAAATTTGCCTTCCACAACTTCCCGTCAGGGGTGTGCTACCCCGGTGTCATCAACATCATAGCAAGTGGTTCTGTCGTAAGTCCGGATTCGTTCATAGCTGAACTTAAGGATGTTGAATCCAAGGGACTCAAGGTCGAAAACATATATATATCGGACAGGGCTATCCTTATAATGCCTTATGCAAAAATCCTTGAAAAACTTGAAGAGGAGCGCCTGAAGGACAAGAAATACGGGTCAACCATGAGTGGCATAGCTCCGACTTATGGTTATAAATATCTTAAAAAAGGAATACAGGCCGGCGAACTGCTGTATCCCGAATATCTTGAGGAACATGTAAGGGATGTCGTTACCTATGCCAATCTTCAGATTTCAGCATATGGTGCAAAACCCGTTGATGCCGATGAAATACTGGCTTATCTCAGGGAATATGCCCCGTTGCTCAAGCCCTATATCACCAATACAAAGGTGCTGGTGGACAGGCTTCTTTCTGAAGGGAAATCCATAATCGTGGAAGCCCAGCTCGGAGCATTGAGAGACATAACCCATGGAATCTATCCATATACAACATCTTCTTCCACACTGAGCGGAAATGCATGTGCAGCAATCCCGGTGCCACCCTCTTCAATCAAAAGGATCGTAGGCATAACAAAGGCATACTCAACCTGTGTAGGCGAAGGGCCGTTCACAACCGAGATATTCGGCGACCTGGCTCATCAGATCAGGGAAACCGGCCACGAATATGGCGCCAAGACCGGACGGCCGCGCAGAATAGGATATTTTGATGCAGTCGCAACCCGTTATGGCTGTACTTTGCAGGGTGCAACTGATATGACTGTTACCTGCCTTGACGTCCTGACCGGAATAGAAGAACTTAAAATATGTACCGCCTATGAAATCAACGGCGTAGAAACCCCTGACTTCCCAATCAATTGCACATTGTCGGAAGCAAAGCCGGTCTACAAGACCGTCAGGGGATGGTCTGAGGACATAACAGGCATAAGGAAATTCGAGAATCTCCCAAAAGAAGCCCGAGCATATCTGAAGGAGATTGAAAACCTTACCGGTACAAGAATCTCATATGTATCCGTCGGACCGGAAAGAGATGCTTTGATTACGATATGATTACCTGATTGAATCGCAAAAGAAAACCGGTTCCTGCGAACCGGTCTTTTTTTTATTATTTTTTCTTTCTCTTTCTTGCAGCTTCTGATTTCTTCTTCTTTCTCACGCTGGGCTTTTCATAGTGCTCTCTCTTCCTGACCTCAGCAAGAACACCTGCCTTCGCGCATTTCCTTTTGAATCTTTTCAATGCACTTTCAAGGCTTTCGTTTTCCCTGACTTTAACTTCTGACATACTCTCAATCCCTCCCTTCTGCAATGGGGTTTTATCTAAAGGGACTGCCTTCAAATCAAGTTTTCAGGCACTGCTTCCTTAAATACTGTAAGCCATTATACATGATGAATGTTCATTAGTCAACAAATCAAAATGCTCCGGGGCTCTGGTTTTTAAAGGTTTTTCCCTGTCCGTTTTCAATGAATCTTGTGACATTTCCGCCAAAGACTTTCTCCCTTGGTTCCAAGTCAATTCCAAGCCCACTGAAAATATCATTGTCAGTGGTAATCCAGCTCTCCACCCACTCTTCATTATAATCATTGGCATTGCAGTCACTTCCAAAAATCATGTTATCCCAAATGTCATATCCTGTTCCTATTAGTTTTTCAAGGGCACCCTTCCTGAAATTCATAGGGGTTCCGGGGGTCATGTCAATGAACATCTCCGTTTTGCTTTCTGGATTCATGGTCCTGAAATTAAGGAACTTCCCATACACCGCAATCATTTCATCCACCCATGGCCACCCGATATGGGCCAGTGAAAACCTAAGACCATCTATCTTAAGAAGACTTTCAAAGTGCACAGGCCTGCAATATTCAGATGAAGGTTTTCCGTCCCACAAAATCCCGGAGTGGAACAGTACTGGCTTTCCTGTTCCTGCTATTTCTTTGCAGACTGACAGGCATTTGTCATCACCTGGATAAAAGCTGTCACAGATTATTTTGAAACCCTTTGCCCCCCGTCCAATGGCAGTCATAACTTGTTCCATGGCATTTGGTTCCATTGGATCTATCCAGAAAAACGGTACAAGACCCTTATGTCCTTCGGTCCATTCCATCATATTTGCCATTCTGTACTCCGGACTTCCTTCGGATGGGGCAAGTGATATAAGAACAGCTCCCGAAACATTGGATTCCCTGAGCTTCCCAAGCAATTCAATCGGTTTTACATCACCTTTGCGTATATGCACATGTCCGTCAATCACCATATTGGTTTTCTCCTATAAACTCTGATATCAGATCAATCACAGATGAATCCACTTCCGAAAGCTTGTAATATTCCTGGGGTGTACTTGCCTCAGTTCCATAGGCAAACATATGATTCAGACCTGGAAGAAGAACCGATTCAACATTGTCAAGCTCCATGACTGACGAATGCCATAACTCATATTCTGACCGGTTGACCTGATAATCCCGCTCTCCGTGTACAATCAGAACAGGACGCTCAATCCCACCTATTTCGAAAAGAGGATTGTAATCCCTGAGGTCAAGCCAGTATGATACCGGAGCATTTAAAAGTTCACTTGATTCATAAGCGTCCCCCGGTGCAAGATGCCTGATGATTTCAGCGGTTTCTGCAATGGAGTCTATGGTGTTCTGCTCTGTTTTCGAAATTCTTCC
>DAINQB010000059.1:10893-15005 GCA_036743175.1 Bacillota bacterium
CAGCGGTTTCTGCAATGGAGTCTATGGTGTTCTGCTCTGTTTTCGAAATTCTTCCATCGATTCCGTAGATATATTCCGTCTGAACAATCATAAGATCTTCTATGGGTGTGGCATTCGGTGCAAGCATAATGAAGCCTTTGGCATCCGGAATTTCCTTTGCAATCCTCGGAATCAGATATCCTCCGAGGCTGTGCCCGATTATATATATTTCTTTTGGATCTATTCCCGGCTGTAAACTTAGGAACTTAAAGGCCGAAACAACATCATTTATGGTTTCATCGTAAACCGTGAAAGTGCCCATATCATAATCATTAGGGTCCTGGTATACATATGTCCTTTTGTCATATCGCAGGGAAGCGATACCTTTTTCTGCAAGTTTCTGTGCAATATCAAAATATACTGCATTTCCACCGAACTCTCCGTTTCTGTCACTTGGTCCGGAGCCATGTACAATTATCACAGCCGGCACAGGATTATCCACTGAAGGAACAATCATTGAGCCGGGAAGCGTATATTCTCTCCCAAAAAGCACATTGATGGATTCATCATCTTCTTTATATGTCTTGTTGAATGTATAGTTGAGACCGGCTATCCTGTTTTTCCCGTCGAACACTACGTTTATATTCCCATATCCCCCTGTGAATCTGCAGATATGCCTGACAATATAGTACTCACCCGATACGGTTTCCTCGACCTCTGATACTTCAATGAACTCTCCGAATTCCTGAAAAAGTTGGTCCTTGATGGTTCTGTAGACACGGTTGTTCAAGGACCATCTCATCCGGAATGTCAGACTGAATGATCCAAGCTCCCTGTAATCCTGGTCAATGAAAGCTTCAACATAGTCGCCTGCGATTGCAACCCTGTCGGCCCCCTCTCCGGGAGCCTGACAGGAGGTCAGCATGCCTATTACCGTTACCGAGGCAATCAGCAGCGACAGAATTCTTTTCATATCAACCCTTCTCTCATCTTCACTCCTCCTAGAAGATGAAAGTGCAGATGGTTTACGGTTTGTCCTCCGTCCTTCCCACAATTGGATATTACCCTATAGCCGCTTTTTTCAACTCCGGCAAGCTTTGCTGCAACCTTTACTGCATTAAGACATTCGGCAACTGCCGCCTTATTGTCATCATTGATGGCTCCAGTGTCATCTATATGCATTTTTGGTACTATGATCAGATGGACTGGTGCAACTGGCTTGATATCCTTGAAAACCTTGACTGACTCGTTTTCATATATTGTAGTTGAAGGAATCTCACCCTCAATTATTCTGCAGAATATGCAATCACTCATTTCAATACCTCCACTATGAGTTCAAGAGCTCTATCCAGGGCTTCGCCAATCTTTGACGAATCCCTTCCACCGGCCTGGGCCATGTCGGGTCTTCCTCCTCCGCCTCCCCCGGTAATCTTTGCCACTTCACCGATGATCTTACCTGCGTGCACACCCTTGCTGACTGCATTCTTTGTTGCAGCTGCTGCAAGATTCACCTTTTCACCGCCACTTGCCAGAACAACGACACAATCACTGAACTTCTCCCTGGCGGCATCGCACATGCCCCTCAATGTATCCATGTCAGCCCCATCCAGCTGTGCCACTATGACTTTTGTGCCATTGACATCCCTTGGGTTGTCAAATATATCAGATGCATTTCCCGTGGCAGCCTTTTTCTTCAGGTTCTCAATTTCCTTTTTGGCAGCCTTCAGTTCCTTGAGCAGTTTGTCTATCTTGCCCGGGGCTTCCTGGTCCGTGGATTTTATTTCAGCTGCAACCTCTCCAAGCAAATCCCTTTTTGCAGAAATGAATTCGTAGGCTTTTTCACCGGTTAATGCTTCAATTCTTCTGACACCTGCAGCAACACCGCTTTCCGAAACTATAACAAATAATCCGGCTGAAGATGTATGGTCAAGGTGTGTACCTCCGCAAAGTTCCATGCTGAATCCACCTGTAGTTACAACCCTGACTTCGCTTCCATATTTTTCTCCGAACAATGCAGTCGCACCCTTTTCCCTGGCTTGATCCATTGTCATATTTGTAATGTCAACCCTGGCATCGTCCAGTATGCGGTCATTTACCAGTTTTTCCGTTCTTTTGATTTCCTCAGGCGTCATTGCAGAGAAATGAGTGAAGTCAAATCTCATTCTCTCCGGGCCGACGAAAGAGCCTGCCTGTGCCACATGGCTGCCAAGGACATCCCTCAATGCATATTGCAGGATATGGGTTGCAGTATGATTGCGTTCAGTTGCCCTTCTTGTCTTTTCATCAACTATACAAGTAACCTTTTCACCAGATTTCACCGTACCTGAAAGAACCTTGCCTTTATGGACAAAGACTCCATTATGGGTTTTTATGCAATCTGTAACATTCGCTTCAAATCCATTGGATGAAGTAATGCGGCCTATGTCCCCCACCTGACCTCCGCTTTCGGCATAGAATGGCGTCCTGTCAAGTGCAAGTTCAATCATGTCCCCATCCACAAAGGATTTAAGAACCGTTCCCTCGTCCGTCAGATTTTCATATCCTGTAAATACAGTTGCCTTTACATCATCGAAAAGTTCCTCTTCACCACTGCCCCATGCCTGGGAACCATCATCAGCTCTCTGTGCACTTCTGGCCATGGCTTTTTGTCTTTCCATCTCCTTCATGAATCCCGCCTTGTCCATTGAGAGGGAATTTTCGGCTGCTATTTCTTCGGTAAGTTCATAAGGGAACCCAAATGTATCGTGCAGCCTGAATATCTGCTCTCCACTGATTTCACTGCCACTGGACGATTTGATTTCAGCAATCATGTTTTCCAATATATTAAGCCCCTGGTCAACGGTTGACTGGAATCTCTCTTCTTCGATACCAATGACTTTTTCTATATACTCCTTGTTGGAAACAAGTTCGGGATATGCCTGTCCGGATTCCTCAATTACCACACGGACAAGATCAATGAGGAAGTTTTCCCTGATACCGAGCAACCTTCCATGTCTTGCGGCACGTCTTAGTAGTCTTCTAAGCACATAGCCCCGACCCTCATTGGATGGTATGATACCGTCCGACACCATCATTACCGTACTTCTGATATGGTCTGTAATCAATCTTATTGATACATCCTTTGCGGGATTCTTTCTGTACTCCGTACCGGCAAGTTCGCAGACCTTATCCAGTATCTTTCTGATTGTATTGACTTCAAACAGATTGTCCACACCCTGCATTACACAAGCAAGTCTCTCAAGGCCCATGCCTGTGTCGATGTTCTTGTTCTTGAGCGGCAGGTACTCCCCGTTTTCCTGTTTATCGAATTGCGAGAAGACAAGGTTCCAGACTTCAATGAATCTGTCACAGTCGCACCCCGGTGCGCAGGTTTCACTCTGACAGCCCTTGTCCTTTCCCCGGTCAAAGAATATCTCTGAGCAGGGTCCGCATGGTCCGGTTCCGTGTTCCCAGAAGTTATCTTCCTTGCCAAGCCTGAATATCTTGCTCTTTGGAAGTCCCACTTCCTTGTTCCATATATCATAAGCTTCGTCATCTTCCAGATAAACAGAAACCGAAAGCAGTTCTTCCGGAATTTCAAGTACCTTGGTAAAGAATTCCCATGCCCATGCTATTGCTTCCTTTTTGAAATAGTCTCCAAATGAAAAGTTTCCAAGCATTTCAAAGAATGTTCCGTGTCTGTCAGTTTTCCCTACTCTTTCAATGTCGAGGGTTCTTATGCATTTCTGGCAGGTTGCCATTTTATATGACGGTGGTTTCTTCGCACCGGTGAAATATGGTTTCAATGGAGTCATCCCTGCATTGATCAGCAATATACTTGGGTCGTTCTCTGGTACAAGTGAAAAACTCGGCACCACCAAATGATCCTTGCTCTTAAAGAAATCCAAATAACTTTTCCTTAGTTCGTTCAATCCAATATTCTTCATCAGTCCACCTCTAAAATATTTTTTACAATAAAAAAGTCCTCTGTCCCTGAGGGACGAGAACATCTCGCGGTACCACCCTGATTCCTCCGTTTCCGGAAGCACTCGGAACCTTAACGCGGTTACTTCGTCATGACTTATTAGGCCATAATGCTCAGGGTCAGCCTTCTCCGAATCACTGTAAAAGCTTTCATCAACCGCTTTCTTTCT
>DAINQB010000060.1:0-2540 GCA_036743175.1 Bacillota bacterium
GTGTTGATTTCACTCCTGATGCCCTTAAGTCAGTCAAATCGCTTGAAAAACAGGGATTTGGTAAACTACCGATCTGCATGGCAAAGACTCAATACTCCTTGTCTGATGATCCGCTTAAAAAGTGCAGACCTACAGGTTTCACGGTGACTGTCAGAGGAATAAAAGTATCAGCAGGAGCAGGTTTCCTTGTGGCCCTTACAGGTGAAATCATGACCATGCCCGGACTTCCCAAGGTTCCGTCCGCTGAACTGATTGATGTTGACAATGATGGAAAAATAACCGGCTTGTTCTAAAAAATACAGCACAACTATCAAAGGCCGCTTCCCCTGGAGGCGGTCTTTTTCATTTGAAAACCCCGTATTCCCTCCCCTTTCAGACTTTGAATTTCAGTTGACAATATTTTTATAAAAAAGGCAATATTTTGTTTGTTAAAATAATAACAAGCGAGTAGAATGATGATAATTTAAGAACCGTCAGGGAGGATAAACAAATGAGAACCGGAAAAGAACTGGTAATGTCAGCAATAAAGCTTCAGGATACCGAAAGGGTGCCCTGGGTACCATTCGTAGGATGTCATGGAGGATACCTTACAGGAGTCGGTGCAGATGAATTCCTGAAAAACTCCGACCTTATTGTCAAGGGACAGCTTAAGGCTGCCGAATTATATGAAGCTGACGGAATACCCGTTTCCTTCGACCTGCAGGTTGAAGCCGAGGCACTTGGATGTGACCTGAAGTGGGAAAAGCTAAATCCTCCCGCAGTTTCATCACACATACTTGATAATGTTAAACTTGAAGACCTGAAGGTTCCGTCACTTGGTGATGCAAGGATTCCGGTAATGATGGAAGCCGCTGCAAAACTGAGAAAGGCTCTTCCCGATACAGCACTCTATGGCCTTATCACAGGTCCATTCACCCTTGCCCTTCATCTCATGGGTTCCAATCTTTTCATGGAAATGTATGATGATCCGGACGGACTGAAGGACCTTATTTCCTTCTGTACCAAGGTGGGGAAAGTCATGATAGACGGATACATTGATGCAGGCTGTGACATAATTGCACTTGTAGACCCCATGACAAGCCAGATAAGCCCTGGGCATTTCAGCGAGTTCGTAACACCCGGCTGCACTGAACTCTTTGACTATATACGGTCCCATGGAAAACTCTCCAGCTTCTTTGTCTGCGGACATGCCCTTAAAAACCTTGAGGTCATGTGTGACTGCCGTCCTGACAACCTGAGTGTTGATGAGAACATCCCCCTTGATGTGGTAAGGAACATATGCCTTGAAAGAAATGTAAGCTTCGGCGGTAATCTTAGGCTTACTACATCTCTGCTGAACGGAACACCTGACCAGAACTCCATCCATGCTTACAAATGTCTGCAGACCGGAGGAAACAAGGGATATATCCTTGCCCCCGGCTGCGATATCCCCTATGAAACCCCTGTTGAAAACCTACAGGCCGTTGCCGGAGTCGCCCGTGATGAATACAAGAAGGAAATCGCAGGGACCCTTGCGGCAAAAGGCGAAACAGAAGAAGAAGAACTCTTCGACATGTCAGAATACGGACGTTCCGACAAAGTCATCGTGGATATAATAACCCTGGACTCGGAGGCATGTGCCCCCTGCCAGTATATGGTGGAATCAGTCAAGGCCATAGTCCCCCAGTTCGAAGACCTTGTCATCTGGAGGGAGCACAAGATCAAATCACCGGAAAGCGTTCAGTTCATGGCTTCCCTGATGGTCAAGAACGTTCCTACCATATGCATAGACGGTGACATCAAATTTGTGAGTGTTATTCCCAGCCGCGATGAACTCATCCAGGCAATCCAGGCAAGGATCAACAAGAAGCTGAGGATAAAAATCAGAAGAAAACAGACCAAGGTCATAATTTTGACTGATGACAGTGAAGCCTCTGATGAAACAATTAACAATGTAAAGACAGCAATCAAGGAACTTGGTGTAGATGTTGAAGCCATTCCAATGGATGACCCTGAGGTTGCTGCAAGTTATGGAGTCAAGAAGTTCCCTGCCGTAATACTCTGTACATCCCAACTCAAGACCTGGTCTGAAGTGCCTGAAGTGAAGATAATCAAGGAATGGCTGAAGGATATATCATGAAACAACCAATACCCGTAATTTTGGTAACCGGTTTCCTGGGTGCAGGAAAGACAACCTTTGTAAATGGTCTTCTTTCCCACCTCAGGGAGTCTGGAAAATCAGTTGCCCTTCTTATAAATGAATTCGGACTTGTGAACATTGACAGTCATCTGGTTGAAGCAGAGGCTGCCCGGATATATGAAGTCAACCAGGGTTCCATCTTCTGTGTCTGTACAAGGGACCAGTTCCTGAAGGCCCTTGATGGAATTGCCGGGCACTCCCCTGCCTATGATGTGGCAATCGTTGAGGCCACAGGGCTTGCAAATACACGCGACATCAGTGAGTATCTTTCCATGGAACCTTTTGCAGGAAGAATATCAATCAGGCAGAACTTCTGTCTGGTGGATGCCCGGAATTTCCACAAGGTATTCGAAACCCTGCC
>DAINQB010000060.1:2640-4891 GCA_036743175.1 Bacillota bacterium
CCCGGTCAGTGTACAGTCGTTCCATGGTAAGGGAGTTCGTGGAAAATCTGTCCGTATCCCTCCTTAGGGCAAAGGGTTTCATAAGATTCGAGGACGGTCCTGCATATATTGAACTGGCCGGGGATGAAATCATTATTACACCGTCATCCAAATCCATTGAATCCGATTCATGTCTTGTATTGATTGGTTATTCATTGAATTCCGATGAAATCAAGGATGCTTTCAGGAAGTGCTCTGTCTGACGGGGACATATGGCCTCCGGGATATTCCCTCCTGAGGGCCAACATGACAATTTTGTGATAAAAATGACAAAATACAGCGTCTTTTCACAATGCACTCCATTTTACTATAGTGTATAATTAAAAAGAGGTTTTTATATGATGCCTCATTTTATTTGTGGGGCATTGTTATATTGATTATTTTATAGGAGGAAACATGGAACATCACATCAAGAATAAAATTTACCATGTGGAAATTCTACCCCCGAAGCAGGCAGTGACAATTGAAAAACTCCATGAGGGGCTTGACGGATTCGCCGAAAAGTACAACCGCGTAATGGATGACGGCCGCTGTGCCTGTATTACTGACAATGCAATGGGCCTGCTGGCTTTCCAGGGCACCGAAGTAATTGAAGAATTGAAGCTGAAGGTAAATCCGGAACAGGTCATGATCCATCTGAACACCTTCCACACGAAGGAAAACCTGGACGAAATACTGGAATCATGCATCAGGCTTGGAATCAAGTATCTTCTGGTAATAAGCGGAGATGGTTCCGACAGGCTTCCAAAGCTGCAGCCATCCGATGTTGGCGCAACCACTGTTGAAGCGGTTACATCCGTTGAACTGACCCGATATATTCTTAAGGAATATCCCGGTAAATTCGTCATCGGAGTTGCTTTCAACCCTTATGAGCCTGAAGAACATGAATTTGAAAAACTCGACCGCAAGATTGCTGCCGGTGCCACCTTTGTAATAACCCAGCCGATTATCGAGAAAAACAAAGTGGTCGACAAGCTGCTTGAAAATTACCCATCCATGCCGGTTATTGTAGAAGCATGGATGAGCAAGAAGCTCAGTCTTCTCTCTGATGCTGTCGGATACGAAATTCCCGAGGATACGGTATTTGATCCCCTTGAAACCCTCGGAGAACTTCACAGGCTTTATCCCGGATGCGGCGTCTACCTGTCACTGCTTGGTTTCAAGTATCAGATAGACAAGCTCGAAGGCCTGTGGAAATAGCACTCATATATAGGAGGAAACGTTATGAAAATAGTAGTCTGTATCAAACAAGTACCGGCAACCACAGACGCAAAGATAGATCCGGAAACAAAAAGAATAATAAGGGAAGGCGTTAAAGCTGAACTTAATCCCTTTGACACATATGCCGTTGAGGAAGGTGTCAAGCTTAGGAAAAGGTTCGGTGGAGAGCTGATAACCCTTTCAATGGGACCCCCGAGTGCAGTAAACAGCCTTCGCGAGACAATATCCGTTGGCGCAGACAAAGCTGTGCTTCTGAGCGACCGTGCCCTGGGTGGTTCCGACACATGGGCAACCAGTTATGCACTGGCAAAGGCCATTGAAAAAATAGGAGATGTTGACCTTGTAATCTGCGGGAAACAGGCAGTTGACGGAGACACCGCACAGGTAGGACCCGGCATTGCCGCTCATCTTTGCTGGATGCAGGCAACCTATGTAAATGCTGTTCAGGACATAACCGAAGAATCCATCATTGCGAAAAGGATGCACGAAGATGGTTATGACATCTGTGAGATGAAGCTTCCTGCAGTCATTACCGTAGTCAAGGGAATAAATACCCCCAGGGTTCCGACTTTGAAAGGAAGACTTATGTCCGAGGAAGTCGAAATTCCGACCTGGTCCGCTGCCGACATAGGAGCTGATCCTGAGAAAATAGGTCTCATGGCTTCTCCCACAAGGGTTGTGAAAACAAATCCGCCACCGCCGCGTGAATCAAGCACAATCAAGATAACCGGCTCATCCGAGAAGTGTGCGAAGGAACTGGTTCGTGAACTCAGGCTTCGCAGCATACTGTAAGCGAGGAGATAGATATGATAGCATTGACTGAAAACAGTAAAAAGGAATATAAGAATATCTGGGTTATCGCTGAACAATTATCAGGCCATATACAGCAGGTCACCCATGAACTGATAGGAGCAGCCCGTCCCCTGGCCGATGACAGGGGCAGCGAAGTCTGGGTATTTTCTGCAGGTCCGTGTTTTGACGGGCAGTGCGA
>DAINQB010000060.1:4991-6588 GCA_036743175.1 Bacillota bacterium
GGAGACCTTCTGCAGACAAGACCCGCATTCGGTGGAAACATCATGGCAACCATCCGTTCATCCAATCACAGACCCCAGATGGCAACTGTAAGGCCAAGGGTAATGAAGGTTCCTGAGCCTGATACAGGCAGAACCGGAACCATTATAACCGAATCGATAATCGAAGAAGACATTGCCGGAACCAAGAAAATCCTGGAAGTCTACCACAGTGATGAAAATACCGTAAATCTTGCAGATGCACAGATAATCATATCCGGAGGAAGAGGAGTCAAGGGTCCAAAGGGCTTCGAACTTCTGAAGAAACTTGCCAATAAGGTTGAAGGTGCCGTCGGTGCCAGCAGAGCAGCCGTTGATGCCGGGTGGATAGCATATTCACATCAGGTAGGCCAGACAGGTCAGACAGTACAGACAAAGGTATATATGGCATGCGGGATTTCAGGCCAGATACAGCACCTCGTAGGAATGCAGTCATCAGACCTTATAATCGCAATCGACAAGGATCCCAATACTCCCCTCATGCAGATGGCTGACATCGCAGTGGAAGGCGACCTCTTTGAAATAATCCCACTTGTCCTCGAAGAGATAACAAAACTATAATCGGAATCCAAAAAGAGCTCCAACCGGGGCTCTTTTTTTATCTCGAATAATTACCTCTCAGGAAAATATTTTCCTGAGAGGTAATTATCGTTCGGTTTGATTTATAATTGAACGATAATTACACCAGGTGTGAATATTTGTGGGTGAATACTGTCTGTTTTTGTGCAATAAAAAACACCGGTGGTACCGGTGCTGTTTATCAAGGTGAATTTCAGAGTTCCCAGCCGTTGTCGATGGGCAGATCCACGAAGAACCTTGTGTACATGCCTTCTACGCTTTTAAGAGTCAGCCTTCCCTTATGGTCGGTGATTATTCCATGGCTGATTGAAAGTCCAAGACCTGTTCCATCATGCTTGCTCTTTGTAGTGAAGAACGGCTCAAATACCTTGGACTGTATATTCTTTGGAATACCGGTTCCCTTGTCTTCGATGGTAATCCTAAGCCACGAAAATCCATCTTCCTCTATTTCACGGCAATCAAGGGATATTACTTTGTTTTCATCATATCCGGGATATTTGATGTTCAGGGAGTCACGGGCATTTATCAATAGGTTAATAAGCACCTGCTGAATCTGGTTGCTGCGGCACTTGATCGGATGCATATTCTTTTGCATTGTTACATTGATTCTGGTCTGGTCTGTCCTCAGGATTGTTCTTGTCAAGGTGACAGCATTGTTGACAATATCCTCGACCCGCGCGAGACTATGGTTCTGGCTGTCATATCTTGAGAACTGAAGGAGGCTTCGGACAATTGAAGAAATTCTTTCGGACTCCCTGATGATTTCATTGACATAATCCCTGTTTTCATCATTGCATTCCCCTGAATCCAATATCAGCTGCCCATAGTTTATGATTCCATTGATCGGATTGTTTATCTCGTGTGCAACACCACCGGCAAGTGTTCCAATTGAATCCAATCGTTGTTTTTGGTGGACTTTTTCCTGTGCTTCCATCTTTTCTGTAACATCATTGAAAATGGTAGCAAATCTTCCTTCCTGCGG
>DAINQB010000060.1:6688-8200 GCA_036743175.1 Bacillota bacterium
CTTATAATATTCATTGGACTTTTCAAGTTCCCTTTCCGCCTTTTCACGTCTGCGAAGTTCAAGGCGATTTCTTATATCTGCCTCAGCCATGTCCGAAAGCATCTTTGCTGATACATCAAGATACCTGCATATGTTTTCTATCTGTGGCATTGACAGTCTGGTTACTTCATCCAGGGCTTTCCTGTACTCATCCCTGTTGACTCCGATTTCATCGGCATAATCAAGCATCTTTTCAATATCATCATCTGCATCCATGATCTGCCCTATGCACCACTTGCCTATGGGTCTGTTGAAGAGTTTGATCCATACAACAGCATCAATAAGCCCTGAACCAAGGCATTTCCTTATCTGTACATTTGTGTCATGAGGTTTGAAATTGAAAAGACGGTCTGATTCAATGCATTTGGAAAGCCCTTTGTCTGTTCCCTTGATTAATCTTGTGCAAAGTCTGCATTCACCGCTCGCCCTGGTAATTCTGCTGCCGTTGATATCTGCAAAAACAGCTGCAAATCCTGTGGTTGCCACAAAGGCATCCTGAATTTCCTGAAGCTTTTCTACTCCGAATATTTCCCTGAGCCCCAGATTTTTGTACAGATTCTCAGCCATAACAACTCCATCAGATGAACCACTTATGCAATTTAATCATAATTACTCAAGTAATTCAACCTTCTTTAATATAGTTGACCAGGCATCCCACACCTTCTATTTCTATTTCTATTGTATCCCCGGCTGACATAGGTGCTACTCCGGAGGGTGTTCCTGTTGTGACTATATCCCCAGCTTCAAGTGGTATTGAACGTGATATGAAACTTACGAGCTCAGCCGGGTTCCATAGGAAGTGCCTTGTGTTGGAGCTTTGCATGGTTTTACCATTCAATCTTGAACACACATCAAGCTCACAAAGATTGATGTCTGTTACAACATATGGTCCGATTGGACAGAAGGTGGGAAAATTCTTGCCTCTTGTCCACTGTCCGTCAGCCTTTTGTATTACACGTTCCGTAACATCATTGAGACATGTGGCACCGAAGATATATTCACCTGCTTCCTCAGGTGACACATCATAACAGTGTTTTGAAATAACTACTGCTAGTTCGGCCTCAAAGTCAACCCGCTGGTATCCCTTTGGAAGAAGGATGTCATCCTCCGGTCCTATAACGGTCGAAGGCAGCTTGATAAACAATGTGGGATTTTCAGGAACAGGTCTGTCACCGAACTCCTTTATATGATCCAGATAGTTGAGACCCACAGCAATTATCTGCCTTGGAACTACAGGAGCAAGGATCCTGACCTCCTCCAGTTTATACTCAATACCGGAAAAGGTGACTCCACCCAGGAAGTCACCTTTCAGTACCTTTAATATTTTGCCTTCAACAACAGCATATCCGATTGTTGAGTCTTTTTTAAACCTGGCAAATTTCATACTGCACCTCAGAGATTGAAGAGGTCAGCCAGGCCCAGTAACTCAAACAGGTTGAATTTCTGGAAAATGGAAACACCAATCAGTGATAC
>DAINQB010000060.1:8300-14910 GCA_036743175.1 Bacillota bacterium
CCGCCTACCAGAGGAGGAAGTATTGCTATGACAGCAGGGAGAACCATTTCCTTCAGTGCGCCTTCAGAAGAAATCGCTATACACTGATTGTAATCAGGCTTGTCATCTCCTGTAAGGATACCCGGGAAAGCCCTGAACTGGCGCCTTACTTCGTCAACCATTTTTCCGGCTGCCTTGGCTACTGCATCTATGAGTACACCTGAGAAGAAGAACGGCAATGCTCCGCCGACCAATGCTCCTGCAAGTGTAAGGGGATTTATTATATTTAAAAGAAGTCTGAACTGTGATACATCCATACTCGGATTGACCTGTGAATACAGATATGATGTAAGCAGTGACAATGCCGCAAGTGCAGCTGAACCTATTGCAAATCCTTTTCCGATTGCTGCGGTCGTGTTTCCTACTGAGTCAAGTTTGTCAGTTATCTTCCTGACTTCAGGATCAAGCTTGGCCATTTCGCTTATTCCGCCTGCATTGTCGGCAATGGGTCCGTATGTGTCAACGGATACCGTTGTTGAGACGAATGAAAGCATTCCGATGGCAGCCATTGTAACACCGTAGATTCCGGCGAAGTAGAATGAAGAAATAACTGCTACTGCCAGAACGAACACAGGAAGCAGAACTGATTTCATACCGTTGCTGAGTCCTGTTGTTATTGTTAGGGCAGTTCCCTGCACTGATGATTTGGCTATATGTTTTGTTGGGTTGAAATCATAGCTTGTATAATATTCAGCTATCATTCCTATGGTAACACCGCTTGCTATTCCCATTACGGCAGCTATCCATGGTGAAAGGACACCAAGGTTAAAGCCTGCATTTTCAAGTGTTGTCTCACCCTTGAAGAAGAAGAATGTGACGATTCCCGTTGCAATTATAGTAACTGCCGCTGAAACCCATGTGGAAATGTTCAGTTCCTTGTGAGGTTTGTCTGAAACCTTCTTCTTAATCAGATAGAATATACCGATTGCACATGAAAGCAATCCGATTGCAGCAAAGAGAACCGGGAAAATTATAAGCTTCTGGACAAGACTTTCAGATATTGCCTTGGCCCCAAATGACTGTACAAAGAACATATATGCCGCAAGGGTTATGCTTGATATTATCGCTCCGACATAACTTTCAAGAAGGTCGGCTCCAAGACCGGCAACATCGCCTACGTTGTCGCCTACGTTGTCTGCTATCGTTGCAGGATTCCTCGGGTCATCCTCAGGGATCTTGGCTTCGGTTTTTCCGACAAGGTCTGCACCCATGTCAGCTGCCTTTGTGTAGATTCCGCCGCCGATCCTGTCAAACAGGGCTATCAACGAACATCCAAGGGCATAGCCAGCAACAGTCATGGTGAACGGAATATAGTTTATACCTATCCAGTTATTGATGATTGTAAGATTCTCAGTCTTCATCTGTCCCATCAGGACTCCGAATATCAGGAATACCAGAAGCAATCCCAGCATGGCGAAACCCCCGACACTAAGTCCCATTACGCTTCCGCCCTGGAATGCAACCTTCAGTGTCTTGCCAAGGCTCTTCGTCTTCCTGGCTTCATTGGACACCCTTACATTGGCATATGTTGCAATCTTCATTCCAACGAATCCTGCGGTACCGCTCATGATTGCTCCGATTATAAATGCAACGCCAACGTACCAGTTGACCAGAACTCCGAGAAGTACTGCAACCAGTATCGCTATCTTGTACATGGCCTTGAGCTCATGAAGAAGGAAGGTATTTGCTCCTTCCCTTATAGAAAGGGCGATTTCTTCCATAAGTTCGGTTCCGCCCTCCAGTTTTCTTACCTTTTTAAAGTTATATACGGCAAACAGCAATGTCACCAGGACCGCTGCTCCCATTACAATAAAACCCGACATTTCTACCTCCAAAGAAAAATTCCTTACGAATGATAGTATTATACAATAACTTTGATGTCAATAAAATAAATGCATGATTATGCATTTTGATGAAATCAGTCCACACAGATCAAATCCTTGATTTTGCTGAATTTGCTTTCCTTGATACCCGGCACCTTCATAAGGTCTTCTATGCATTGGAAACCACCGGCTGACTCCCTGTATGAAATGATGTCTTCGGCTGTTTTTTCACCTATGCCCGGCAGCAGCCCCAGGGAGGCTATGTCTGCATTGTTTATATTGATCTTACCGTCGATGATTCCGTTTTCATCATCTATTAGGATTGCATCACCGGCGTCTTCCATGATGCTTGCACCTCCGCCGTCTTCCTTTGCCTTGATGATCAATGTGACATTGCCGTCAAGCTGATACACCAGGTTGATGTTGGAGCTGGCATTGTCGGTGAATCCCCCGCATGCATTCACAGCCTCGAGGATGGTCGAACCTTTTTCAATTTCCTTTATGCCGGGTTCCCTGACTTCTCCTGTGACATACACCTGGATCATAGGTACTGCCTCTTCAGTGATTGCTATCCCATTCTCAGCAGAACGAAGGAGCATGTCCCTTCCCTCCACCGACCTTCTGACCGTCAGGAATATGGTGACTGCGGCTGTCAGCAGAAGAATAATATACAGAATTGCTTTACCGGCTTTTTTCACTTGTCAACTCCTGGTTTTAACAATGACTATATATTCTTCACCGACTGATAATTTCCTTTATTTGTCAATTAATTTCTGGTTTTCATCAGTTCTTTTTTGATATAATGCATGTATGATACAAAAGATAACCTCATTGATACTGGTTTTACTATTCCTATTATATATACCTTCACAGGCAGTCACGGCTGAGTCTGAGGAAAGCAGTTACTATTATATTGTCATTGACAAATCCACAGGCATGATTCTTCTTGAACAAAATGCCCACGAAAGGATATTCCCTGCAAGCACGACAAAGATCCTGACGGCATATACCGCACTGATGAATGCCGGCATAACCTCCGTTTTTACAGTTTCCCCTTTGGCATCCGGCCCGCTGGAATCCGGCGCCGTACGCCTAGGATTGCTTGAGAACGAAGAAATGCCTCTTTATGACATGCTCCATGCCCTTATGCTCAAAAGTGCAAACGATGTTGCGCTGGCAATAGCCGAAAACATATCAGGTTCCGTGGAGGATTTCTGTGATCTGATGAATGAAACCGCGATCAGTGCAGGAGCCCTGGACACTCATTTCGTCAACCCAAACGGCCTCCATGATGACGATCATTATACTACTGTCTACGACCTTGCCTTGATTACCCTGAAAGCGATGGACAATTTCACCTTTGCGACGATAGTCTCAAAGGAGGAATACTCACTGTCCCCGACAAATCTACACGATGAGTTTCCTCTTCTAAGCAATTCAAATCCAATCCTAGGTGCCAATGAGGGTACGGACTTCATTGTTACCGGTGTCAAGACAGGCTACACAAGCAAAGCAAAGTTTACACTTGTAAGTTCTGCAAGGGATTACTCGGGGCGCGATGTAATCTGTGTTGTCGCAAATATTCCAACAAGGTCGGCTTCGGCTGATTTTTCATTGAGAATCATGCAAAGGGCCTTTGATGAATACGAAGTACAATCCGTCGCATCATCAGGTGAAATCATAGACTCGGATATGGTACCCGGGTTTGATTACGAGGTTGCAACCGCTGCAGGCCTTGAGTATCTTATGCCTGTTGACACAAACAGATGGCGGCTCACCTCAGATGTTGAGGTCTATGATACTTCAGCAGAAGAACCGGAAAGAGGAGAAATAGTCGGAATCATTAATTACAAGTACGATGGAATCCCAATCGGCAGTTCATATCTGGTCTCCGCCGAGGATCTTTCACCCGAAGGAACATCTTCCATCTATTCCATAAATGAGTTCCCGGATGAGTCAATGGCGGGCTTTCCCCTACGTTTCCTGATTCCGCTGTCAGGTTTCATCCTGGTTATGTTCCTGTTGTTTTTATTCGGTATAAGGTATAATGATAAAGAAGCGAGGAGCGAAGAAAATGCCGTACGATAACCTTGTATATAACGAAACACTCATGCTGGAAATCACCATAATTGGTATAATGCTTTTTCTGGCACTGGCCCTTATTCTGGTATTCCTGTCAATCCGGGATCGTTCAAAGCATCTTCCTGTCCTGAGGCCTGTATCGGATCCTGTCAGAATTGAGAAAGCTGTAAAAAATATCATGGAAACCCGGAATTTCTATCACAGCAATACTTCATATCTGCTTGAAACACGGAATGCCGTTTCCGATATGCTCTCGAGGAAGAGAGTTGGCTTGATCCTTTTGGAAAATGTCGGTGATTCGGCTGCCCTTGACGTTGAATTCAAGGGTCTTGGTGATTATTATGTATCAGACGGACCCGAGACAAAACTGACCTCCATTCCGATGGGCGGTACTCACTCCTACCTTTTCTACCTCCCTGAGGATATGGTAAGTGATCTTATGCTTTATCCTGTGAGAATTACTTTCAAATCTGTTACCAGTCGGAAACTAAGAGATGGATTCCATGTCGCACTCAGTCCTGAACCCAAGGTAATGATTGACGAGGACACCCAGCTTCGCGTATATCTTCAGATGTAACTTCTAACCCGGTTGAAACCGGGTTTTTTCATGTTTGGAACTTTTTCTGTAATTCAATAGTCTAATCAACATAAATAAAGAACAGGAGTGATGAAAATGAAAAAAACTCTTTTAAAAACAATTACCGTGATCGTTCTTGCGTTTATGGTTTTCTCATTCACAGGATGCGCTGAGCTGCTTGGACTGGAGTCCACGGAAAGCCTTCCGAAATTCAAGGACTTTGAGGAGCTTCTTGCATATATGCAGAACTCATCTGCAGGTTACATGTATGGCCTGAGGGACGGTGCCCCGGGAGTTGCTATGCCTGAAGAATCTGCAGCAGCTGACAATTCAAAAGATGCTGGCCAGTCGGGAACTTCATACGGTGAAACCAATGTACAGGTCGAAGGCGTTGATGAAGCTGATGTAATCAAGAATGACGGCAGGTATATATATTTCATCGCAGGCAACACGCTTGTAATAGTCGATGCCCTTGATCCTGCAAACATGACCGTTGCAGGTAAGATTACATTGGACGAAGGCTCAACCTTCTCTGAGATGTATATTACCGGAAACACACTTACAACCATTGGTTATACATATGAAGAAATGCCGATGACTGAGTCCGTTGCACCAGAAGGCCGTGAACTGATGCCCGGCAGGTATATCCCAGTAAAGAATTATACATTTGCCAAGGTATATGACATATCTGACAGATCCCTCCCTGTAATGACCAGGGAATACTTGATTGAAGGATACCCCCTGAGCTCAAGGATGACCGGCGGAAAACTTTATCTGGTAACAAACAAGTGGTCATACTTCTACGGAGTTGACGGAGTTGTCAGGGCTGAGGATGTTCTCCCCTACAAATATGACAGTACGAAGGATGACACCACTACAATTATAGCTCCGGATGAAATTGCTTATCTTCCCAATCCCGTTGACAACTCATTCATGAATATTTCAGTCATGGATGTGGACAGCAACAGGGCTGTTGAGGTTGAAACCGTGCTTGGCGGCGGCTCAACAATTTATATGAGCACAAATGCTCTGTATATTGTAAAGCCTGTCTACTACTTCTTCCCGGCTGTTCTTGAAATGGCAACTGATTCTGAAGGTTCAGATACTTCAGTAACCACAGATGTACAGGAACCGCAGGAACCCAAGACACAGATTTTCAAATATGAACTTACGGCCAATTCAGTCAGATATGCGGGTACCGGCGAAGTCAGAGGTGATGTCCTGAACCAGTTCTCCATGGATGAATTCAACGGATTCTTCCGTATAGCAACAACACTCTGGACAGAAAATGGCACTGTAAACAATGTGTTCATACTTGACAGCAATATGCAAAACACAGGCAGTGTTGAGAACCTTGCTCCCGGTGAAAGAATCTATTCTGTAAGATTCTCCGGCAATACAGGTTATGTTGTTACATTCAGGAACATGGATCCCCTGTTCGTGCTTGACCTTTCAAATCCGGCAAATCCAAGGGTCACCGGCGAACTGAAGATTCCGGGATTCTCAAACTATCTGCATCCTGTTGGTGAAAATCTTCTCCTCGGAATAGGTGTTGATACAAAGGAAGTTTATACAAAGGATGAAAAGGGCAACGAGATTGTTGTCGGTTTTGAGACCGGTGGGTTGAAACTGTCGTTGTTCGATGTCTCCGATCCGTACAATCCGAAGGAAGTTGATGTGCTGATAATTGGAAAGCAGGGCTCTTATACAGAAGCCCAGTACAACCACAAGGCATTCACATGGTGGCCTGAGAAACAGGTGGCAATGTTCAGTGCACAGATAAACAATGCTGAGAAATACGGTGACTGGAACTCATGGATGGAAGGTGCTGTATTGGTTGAAGTCAGCAATGGAAGGCTTTCACTCAGAGGAATAATTCCTTCTGCTGACCAGAGCAACTACTGGTACTACTACACACCAACGAGGCTGACCTATATAAACGATACTGTTTACTACCTCCAGATGGGATTGATAAGAACCTTCGATTTCAACACACTGCAGCCCATCAGCAAGCTCCAGGCAACGGAACTCATTCCTGTGGATGGCCCAATCAGAGTCGAACCCCTGGAAGAACCAATGCCTGTACCTG
>DAINQB010000061.1:0-2941 GCA_036743175.1 Bacillota bacterium
TCAAGGAATTTTGCATCACCATAACGCAAATACATTTCCCATGGAACGATTACAGAAGCATCACCCCAGGCCGCCGAGTTTCCGGGTAAACCTTCCTGCTTGGTAAGAACATCAGGCACTACATTTGGGACCGAGCCATTTCTGCCCTGGTCTGCAGCCAGGTCTGCAAGCCATTTCCTGAAGAACAGTGCTATGTCAAAATTGAATGCAGCTGTTCCGCAGAAAACCTGTGCATCACCGGTCCATCCCAGACGCTCATCCCTTTGCGGGCAGTCGGTGGGCACATCAAGGAAGTTGCCTTTCTGGCCCCAGCGTATGTTGTGCTGAAGCTGGTTTAACAAATCATCCGAACACTCAAAGTGACCTGTCGGAGTCATATCCGTATGTAATACACATGCCCTGAAACAATTTCTGTCCAGGTTGTCAAATCCTTCTATGGATGCATATCTGAAGCCATGGAATGTGAACCTGGGTTTCAGCGTCTCATGTCTTCCGCTGCAGATGTACCTGTCCTCATTCTTTGCTGCCCTTAGATTCGTTGTATAAAAATTCCCATCTTTGTCCAGAACCTCTGCGTGCCTGACAAGCACTTCTGCTCCTTTTGGAAGTTCACAGTCAAATTCTACGAATCCGGTCAGATTCTGTCCGAAATCAATGACTTTTTCACCGGCAGGAGTTTCTATTACGGACACGGCTTCAAGCCGCTCAATTATCCTGACCGGATTACCTGTTTGTGAAATTATCTGATCAACCGGATAATCATATGGAACAGCCTGATGACTTTCTTCCAATGAAATATTCCTGTCCTGGGTTTCACCATGATACAACTCACTGTATCTGACAGGTCCGGTACTGCATATGAAGTCCCCGTCTGAGCATATCACCTCAGTGGCTCCATCTGAATAATCCATGTGTATTTCCATCAAAAGGGCTGCTCTGTCACCGTAGATATTGCAGTGTCCCTGGAATGCAAGATTTCCCTTGTACCATCCGTTTGCTATGGTCACGGACAACTCATTGGTGTTTTTGATAAGTTTTGTAATATCATATGTCTGATATTGAAGTCTTTTTTTATAACTGGTCCATCCCGGACTGAAATACTCATCTGATACACGGGTTTCATTTATTTCAACGTCATATACTCCAAGTGCAGTGATATACAGCCTGCCTCTTGTAATTTCTTTCGTGACATTGAATTTTCTTGTAAATACCGGACAGGCATCATTATCCCTTTGATCATGGGTAATCCATGAACCGCTGAACTTGCCAAAAATGCCGGTTTCAAAAAAAGTCCTTTTTGATGCATTATTATCATGATTGTCACTTACTACCAATATGACATCGTAACGGGTCCTTGGTTCAAAAGCCTTCCCCCTGTACTCAACATGCGCCGATTGAGCAGTGTGAACAATACCGCTGTCCCACATGATTTCATCACCGGAGAGTATTTTGATTGAATATGATGTCTGCTCCGTCCCGTTTTCATCTGAAATCAATTTCCAGGTAAACCTGGGATTAAGCAAGTCCAATCCTATTGGTTCTTTTCTGTACTCTACGAGAATCTCTTTAATTCCAAGCATATAACCTCCGGTATATTATGATCAGCAACCCGGAAAGGCCGCTAAATGTACAAGTCTCTTCTTCGGTATGTAATATATCCGGCGGCA
Organism: Bacillota bacterium; assembly: GCA_036743175.1. Taxonomy (GTDB): domain Bacteria; phylum Bacillota; class Clostridia; order DUPQ01; family DUPQ01; genus JAFGQE01. Next base: position 1,668 of record DAINQB010000061.1, read on the forward strand.
AGACTTACGGCAACAATCGCAATGGAAATTACAACATATAAAAGGCTGAGTTCCATATCCGTCTTGATTGCCAGGGTATCAAAATATTTAAATGGTGTAATGTATTTGAAGAAATCGAATTTATCACTCAGGTCCGTGACTATTGACAAAAGATATGTTGTTATTATTATCCCGAGTCCAATGTACCCGCCTCTTTTATACCTTTTGTTCACACAACCGAGTAAAATTCCGATTGACATGAATACCATCTGCATTATGAATGTGCTGAGTATCAGCAGCCACAGGAACTCTGTGAATCCCTCCTCAGGCATATACTGCTGCGCTGTAATCACTATCAGCCCATATAAAAATCCAAGTATGACTATACAGTTCACAACAGCCGCCACTGTTTTTGCGGTTATAATCCTGCTTCTTCTTACAGGCATGACAAGTGCAAATTCGACGGTTTTGTCCCTTTCTTCCTTTGAGATGATTGAATTGCCTTTCAATATGGCCTGGATGCTCAGCATAAGTGCAAAATATGTAAACAGTATTCCGTAGAAACCCGTGAGGGTCGTGAGATTGAATGAATTCATCTTGAAGACATCCATGAGCTGTTCAGGCATTCCGTCAAGAATGGCCAGCATGTCCTCATTGTATGCATAGGCCTTGAACTCAGTCATATATACAATCACAAGCACAGTGAAAATACCGCACCATGTCAGCATTGATTTCAATCCGTCCCGGAGTTCCCTGGCAACTATGTTCATAAAATCCTCCTAACTTGCTGCATGTATGTTTCTTCTTATATAAAGGATATAGCTCGAAACCATGGCTGCAACTATAACAGAGCAGCAGATTATCAGCATCACCGGTTCATACCTGCCCTTTATTATCAGTGAATTGGGTTCAAAGTATTTGAAGGGCGTAAGATACCCCAGTGTTTCCTCCCTTATGATACTTCCTATGGAACTTATCATATACATCCCGAATGCCAGGCTCATTGCGTAGGCAAGTACACCTCTTATTTTCTTCAAAATTACGGAAACCACCAATCCCGTTGAAAAGAAAAACAGCTGGAAAAGGATGATTACCGCCATCATTTTGACAAATATGGCAGGGTCATACTCCTTGTTGCCACTGAATACTTCAATGTTGAAGAATGTACTGCCCCATGTAGCGGCCCATGTGATAACCATGGCTGTAAGAGAAGCAAGAATCTTTGAAAAATATACCTTTGTCCTCGTCACCGGTCTTGTAAGAAGAAAATCAGCCGTCATATCCCTTTCTTCTTC
>DAINQB010000061.1:3041-6071 GCA_036743175.1 Bacillota bacterium
TCATCAATCCTACGGTTCAGGTCAAGTTCCATGATATCAGCAAGTTCCTTCATCCTTGCACTGTGGTCTCCCTTGAAGAAACTGGCTGAATACTTGAGAAGGTCCTTAACCTTCATCTTGTCATAATAGAACACTTCCGACGGAAGATAGCCTATGTCATTTCTTATTTCATGTCCGAACCTGATGCAGTCCCTTCCGAATATGGTCGCACTGCCGAATGTTGGATAGATAAGAGAAAGAAGAAGTCTTATGGTAGTGGATTTCCCTGCTCCATTGGGACCGATGAATCCGAATATTTCACCTTCCCTGACGGAAAGAGTAACATCTTCGATACCTTTGTTCCTGCCATAATACTTTGTAAGATTGTTGATTTCAATTACATTCATGAATTCACCCCGCTACTCCATGTTGTATATAATTATACACCAGCCGGACTCCATATGAAAAAGAGAAGTATTCGGGGAATGTATATGATATTATTCCATAGGGGAGGCTCTTATGAAAAAGGAATTTTACAGGAAACCTGAAAAAATCACTGAAAAATGGCCCGGAGAACTTGAAATGTTCGCCTGGGAGGATTTTCTTACAGCAATACCATCACCCATTTTTTTGGCAACATCATACAAACAAAACGGTCGCGAAAATGCATGTCTGCAGTCATGGGCGACGTTTGTCGGTAACAATGAATCACTTTTTTGTATTCTGGCTGCCGTAAACAGAAACGGGCATTTCTATGAATCCCTGACCAGGTCCGGTGTCTGTGTATTGAATTTTGCATCAGCTGAATATTATGACAAATGTATGGCAACCATAACAAACAATGGAATGGATGATGATGAAATTACAAAATCCGGATTTACTTCCGAACCCGCCATTACGGTCAATGCCCCTCGTATTGCAGAGTGTTTTCTGAACATCGAATGCGAACTGGCCTGGCAAAGGGAACTCCAGGAAGGAAGTCCATCAATGACCATTGCACTGAAGGCAAGACATATCACCATGGACGAATCTCACTATAATGAATCCCTGAAAGGCCGTTATGGTAAAACAGGATATATCTATAACATCCATTCTCCCAGGAACCCCGATACGGGTCAAAGCCTGGATGACAGCCTTGGTATCCTTGAGATTCTTAAGAAAATGACCTGACCGCTACTTCCTCCTGAGAAGCAGCAGCATTCCCTTTATAGGTCTTCCGTTCAGAATTTCAACGAATCCCTCCGTAAAGAAACGCGGCAGGATATCTCCACCCATCATTCCTATTGCTCGGATAGGCATTTCTTTTACAACGGCTTCCATCATTCTGCCGGCTGATTCGACATCTTCTCCTTCAGACTCACCTATCATCTTTCGGACCTGACCGTTCACAAGTTTCAGAACCAGTCTTCCGGTCCACCTTGAAGCAGTCTGCCCCAGCATCGAATTTTCAGTGAATTTTTCTCCTGCTCTGAAATTGCCCTCCGGTATTTCCCTGCCCAGGATTGCCTTGAACTGATCATCATCTACAGAGAATATATCATCCCCCGGATTATAATATACTGGTGCTTCCTGACGATAATCGGGAAGATCTCCTTCACAGCCGGTCTCTATCCTGATTACAGACCTTTGTCTGATATCCCTGCTTGATGAACCAACGAGAATTTCATAATCACCCTTTTCAACATGCCATCCATTTGTATTGGTGTTATAAAATGCGAATGAGCGTTGGTCCAGAGAAATAGAAACCTTTCCCGATTCCCCCGGTTGTAAATGGATTTTCCCAAAACCTTTGAGCTCCTGCTCTGCTTTGAATATCAAGGACGAAGGATTACGCACATATAGCTGTACAATCTCCGCTCCTTCCATCCTGCCGGTATTTTCAACAGTAACCGAAATCTTGAAATCATATTCACCGGTCTTTTTGGCCTCAAGGTCAGAATATTCAAAATCAGTATAGCTAAGTCCGAACCCGAATGGGAAAAGCACGTCCTTTCCGGCTTTGTCATAATATCTGTATCCGACGAAAATGCTTTCCCTGTACTCCACGGTTTTCTCATTGCCAGGAAAATTCACATATGATGGTGTATCCTCAAGTCTCAATGGGAATGTTTCAGCCAGCTTGCCTGATGGATTGACCCTTCCATATAATATATCAACAATGGCACTGCTTCCGGCCTGACCTCCAAGATAAGCCTCAAGTACACCGGCGACATCGTCAATCCATGGCATTTCCACAGGTGCTCCGTTCATAAGGACAACGGTTACGTTCGGGTTGGCTTCCGCCACCCGTCTTATCAGTTCATTGTGGGATTCAGGCATCCTGATATGCTTCCTGTCAAATCCTTCGGACTCATAGTTTTCTGTAAGACCGGCAAAGATTACTACCCGACGGATTCTTTTTGCAAGGTTTACCGCATCATCAATCAACGATTGGACCGGTTTATCGGATTTAATATCATATCCCCTTGAATATTCATACTTTAGATTCTGCGTTTCCATGACACCGCATACCGTGTCAACGGAAGTGGGATTTATCAGTGATGAGCCTGCTCCCTGATACCTTGGTTTCACTGCAAATTCACCGATTACAGCAATCTTTTCCGATTCAGACAACGGCAGGGCATCCGTGTTCTTAAGTAAAACCATCGATGAAGCTGCAATCCTTTGGGCCAGCTCATGATGTCTGGAAACACTGTATCTGTACTCAGGCTTCAAGCTTTTAATGCTTTTCAGAATAAGGCTGATGATTCTTTCAACTGCCTTGTCAAGAAGTTCAACGGGAAGGCTTCCGTTCTCAACGGCTTCGATAATCCTCTTGTCATTTTTACCGAAACTGGTCGGCATTTCCAGATCAAGCCCGGCCCTTATTCCTTCAACACGATCATTGCATGCCCCCCAGTCAGTTACGACTATTCCTTCATGACCCCACTCTTCCTTCAATATATCGGTCAGAAGGCGTTTGTTATCACTAAGATATATTCCGTCGACCCTGTTGTATGAACACATTACAGTCCACGGTTTCCCTTCTTTTACAGCAACCTCAAATCCCGA
>DAINQB010000061.1:6171-8781 GCA_036743175.1 Bacillota bacterium
GTACATGCTGTAGGAAAGCAGGTTGCCGGAACACTGTTCTGAAGACCCACATGGTCTGCGTTTCCGGTTTGTTTTCTCAAACCATGCGGTCCGTCTGTAATCATGATGCGGGGCATTCCCAGTCTTTCCACACCCTTGAGATGCCAGAAATCACTTCCTGAACAAAGTCCGGCTTTTTCCAAAAGGGTCAATTTTCCCAGAATTTCCTGAACTTCCTTATGCATAACGACACTCCATAGAGTATTTTGGAACTGTATATAGTATACCAAAATAACCGTTATGTTACATGCTGCCGGTTTTTCTATCTGACTGGTATCAGGGTACGGATTGTACCTATTGAATTGCTTATTCCTTCGGCAGTTCCAGCAACCACAGCACTCCCGTCTGCAAGAACCCCGATAGTATAACCACAGCCTGCAGAAACTGAGATTACATCTGTCCATCTTGCAACATCAATCTGCCCGTTGTAATTGTCACCCGCCGATAAAACTGTGCCGTTATCCATAAGACCCAGGGATTGTCCCACACCTGCCGTTATATAGACGACATCGCTCCAATCACCGGTGTCAAGCTGACCGTATGAATTATCTCCCGCAGCAACCACTGTTCCATCAGTCTTCAGTCCAAGTATATGATTGGCACCTACTGCAACCATCCTGATGTCCCTGAAGTCCGCGGCTTCGAACTGATTTCTTGAATTGTCACCACTGACATAAACCTCTCCGCTCCTTGAAACACCTGCTGCATTTATTGTTCCGGCGGAAATGAACTTTATATCCTTCCAGTCATTTACATCAAGCTGATTATAATAATTATCCCCGGCTGCAACCACGGTTCCGTCACTCCTGAGTCCTATGGTGAAATATGACCCGGCAGCTATGGCAACAATATTACGCCAGTCATCAACATCACATTGCCCGTAGAGATTGTCACCGGTTGCTACCACTCTTCCGTTTTTCATAAGTCCTACTGTATGTGCCGAACCTGCGGATACCTGTATCAGATCCTTCCATGCTTCCAGGCCCTGCTGCCTGAAGTTACCGTCACCGATTACCCTTGCAGTTCCATCCGCGGCTATGTATACAGAATGAGCTGCACCTGCTGAAAGTATACCCCCGATTCCGGGATCCGGTCCCCCTGAAAAAGGATGAAAGACAACAGCAATGAAAGCCACTGAAACTAATGCTACGGTGGCTACCATTGAAATGAATATATTGATTCCTGATTTATTCTTTTTCATATCAACCTCAAGTATATATACCCCGGAATTGTCTTTTTTATGTTTGCTTACTTATTGAAGGGGTAGGTATATAACATATAAAATATTTGGAGGTAACATAACATGGCAGGTAAGTTTGAGATTTACACAGACAAGACAGGCAAATTCCGTTTCAGACTCAAGGCAAGCAACGGACAGGTAATTGCCACAGGTGAAGCATATTCATCAAAGAGTGCATGTTTGAATGGAGTTGAATCCATCAAGAAGAATGCACCTGACGCAGAGGTTGTTGAGGTAGAAAAATAAGCACACAGCCTACTGATACAGATCAATGAGTTTTGAACGGTTCAACCGTTCTTTTTTTAGGTTCTTCCGGCCTTCACTTTTCTCAATAGAAGTTCGGCGAAAACAGGTATCACAACAAGTGTCAGAAGTGTTGAAACCATCAGTCCTGACATCAGTGCTACAGCCATTGGCTTGAAAAGCTGGCTTGTCCCTATTACCAGAGGAATCAAACCGATGACTGTAGTAATTGTACTCAGAAGTATAGGCCTCAGCCTTCTGTTGGCTGCATTGGTGCAGGCCTTTTGGATTTTCGTGCCGTTTTCCATCTCTTTGCGTATATAGTCAATAAGGATGATTGCATTGTTAACTACAATGCCAAGAAGACTTACTATTCCAAGCAGTGCTGTAAATGATATGGGAAGTCCTGAAATATAAAGGCCGGCAATTGATCCGATTGCAGACAAGGGTATTGTCATGAATATCAGAAGCGGAAGTGAAAATGATTTGAACTGAACCATGAGGATCATGAATACAACCGCAAGGGCAATTGCTCCCATTACAAGCACCTGGCCGAAGTTTTCCCTGATAAGTTCATCCTCTCCTTCATAAAGTATTGTTATACCACCCATGTTCTTCTCTTCAATGCTATCCTTGATATCAGCCAGAACAGCAGCTTTGTCGGCTCCGCTTTCATAGTCTGCGGTTATAAGCATTGAATACTCTCCATTGTACCGGGGTATGGTCTCCAATACCGTTGCTCTGGTTGTCTCAAGGAGCTCCATGGAACTGACATAACCGCCGGTTCCGGTTTTTATCATCAATGCCTCAAACCCGTCGTCCGATGAAATTCCACCGGTCACATAAACAGGAATATCACGGTCATTTTCAAACAAAACTGCTGCTTCCCTCCGGCTTACGGCTATACTGACTTCGTTCAGGACTTCAGCCGGCAGAACTGCATTCATTGCTGCACTCTCCCCATTGACATTGAATTCCATTATGTCAATATAATCCGTGTTGCCCTTGTTAATATTTTGTACACCTTCCATGTTCTTCAGGATATGCATGACCATTGATTCAGCTGTCTTTACTTCTGAAACATTGTC
>DAINQB010000061.1:8881-14808 GCA_036743175.1 Bacillota bacterium
GCAGATGCTATATACTCAAGTACTTCGTTCTCAGTTTCAAGCATTTCTGATATCTGACCAACAATGTTTGCAGTGTCATCAATATCGTCACTTTTGTTGTTTCTGATATCTATATAAACGATATCCTTGTCTGACGCAGGAAAGAACTCCTTGTCTATGTCCATTGCAAGATAAATGGTTCCTGCAAGCAGAACAAGTACAACCAATGTTATTGGAAGTCTTCTGCTCATGCTGCGTGTCAGGAATCCTGTAAAGAATCCTCTCTTTGAACCTCCCGCTCCCTTCTTTCTTCTTTTGAAGACTATGAAACCAAGAACCGGTATGATCAAAACTGCAGTGATGTAAGATGCTGACAGGGATATGGATATGATCTTGGGGAGGGACTTGATATAATCACCGGCAAGTGAATCAAGGAAAAGAAATGGCATGAATGCTGCTATGGTTGTTATTGTTGAAGCAAACACAGGTACTGCAACATTTCTTGTTCCATGAACACATGCTTTCAGGCGTTTTCTGCCTCCGTCAAGGTCACCTTGTATTGAATCACTTACTACAATGGAGTTATCAACGAGCATTCCAAGACTCATTATCAGTGCAGCTATTGAAATCTGATGGATCCTTATGTCAGATATATACATCACAAGGAAAGTCATCAGTATGGAAAACGGGATTGATATCGAGACTATGATGGCGTTTCGAAAACCCATGCCAATCAAAACAACAAGGATTACAAGTCCTATCGCAATAAGCAGATTAACCGAAAATGAACCCAGGGAATCACCTATTTCATCGGGTTGGGAAATCACCAGTGAAATATTCATCCCTGACGGCAGGAAATTCCTAATATCGTCAAGTCTTTCATTTATTTCCTTTCCGAGGGGAAGAGTGTTTATATCCTCATCAAAATATCCGGCTATCAGGATTGCATCCTCTCCATCATGGTAATACCTGGTTGAAGAAGGCTCTTCTGTTTCAGTGACTTTGGCTATGTCCCTGAGCTTAAGTATCATGCCAAACTCATGGGAATAACCAATCTCAAGGTTCATGATATCATCAATGGATTCATAGCTTCCTGTATAATCAATGGCCATCCTGTCATCCCCGAACTGAAGCTTTCCAACCGGTATATCAAGATTTCCTGCCTGTACCAGATTTGATATTTCACCCAGTGAAAGCCCTGCAGCCATCATCTTCTGTAAATCAACAGTCACTGATATCTGAGCCTGCTTTTCACCGATTATTTCAAATCTTGAGAATCCTTCAATCTGCGACAACTCATCTGCAATCATATCTGCATTATAACCGAGCTCATCCCGGCCGGCATCCGGGGATGAAAGGCTTAGGATTACTCCTGCAGTGTCCGTTATGTTTCTGTTTATTTCAATGTCATAGCAACCATCCGGAAGTGATGACTGAAGTTCCCTGAGCCTGTTCTCCATCATTGAAAAGGATTCATCCCTGTCCGCCTTGTATTCCAGCTCTACAATGATCAGGGACAGGCTGTTCGAACTGTAGCAGACCGAGGATTCATAACCCTCTGTTTCCATTATTACTCTTTCTATGGGTTCAGTTACCAGTGTATCCATGTCAGCTTGTGAGGCTCCCGGGTAAACTGTTGTTACAAGGGCATATGGTATTGAAAATTCAGGAGTCTCCTGCTTTGGGAGTGATATGAATGCAAGGATTCCGGCAGCAGCCAATGCAAGTATGAAAAAGACCGTTATGTGTTTGTATTTGATCAAAGCACTTAGAATATACTTCATATTATTACCCCTCCGTAGTCATGAACTCCCTGCGAAGACTATCCCTCATGAATCTGGAAAACTTCAATAGACCTGCCTTCTTGGTTTCATCATCCTTCTTTTCAGCCAATATGCTGATTACTCCGTTTACATATGAACTTGCAAATGCTCTTATGAAAGATTGTTCAGGCCGGTTAACCGGAATTGTAACTACATTATCCCGCCATGCACTGATGGCATCTGCCAGTCCGTTGATTATATCTTCCTTCAGATTGTGAAAATCAGAGTTACGGCTGTTTTCAAGCAATAACAGCAGCAATTCTCTTTCAGTCTCATAGATTTTTATGAAGCCCATGATTTTCTCACCAATTTCGTCATTATCATATGAAGTCATTGGTTTGTTGAAAAGCTCCGTCAGTTTGTCAGTTACAGGTTTGGCAAGGTACCTGTACAGCACATCCTTGCCGCTGAAATACCTGTAAATATTTCCTACCGCTACGCCGGCCTCCCTGGCAATGAGTGCCATGGATACTTTTTCGTAACCTAATCCTACAAAAAGCCTTTCGGCGGTTCTTATGATCTTATCCCTGACTTCATCCTTGAGTACCTGGGGCATAAGTGAATCTCCATTCATTATTCAAACGGAGTTTACACCTTTTTGGTCTGTCTGTCAATTATACTTGGATCAATAATCTTCCCTTATTCCGAATTCAGGGGATTCCACCCAGGATTCAACTCTCTCGAGCAGTGTTATAAGGTCGTAGATAAGACTGTAATGTTTTTCTTCCTGTTTAATCAAATATCCGAAGAGTCTGTTGTCTTTAGAATTTTCATCCATGATCTTTTTATAAAGATCTATGCTTTCCTGTTCCTTTTCCAAAGCCTGTCTGTAAAAATCCAGTTGGTCAGGTACCTGCTTGTATTCGGTTCTGAAATACTCCTCATCTTTGTAAATTGACTGGTCCCTCGGAATATTGCTTGCAGGCAGGTCACTGAATTCGTCCCTTTTGTCAGCAAGAATCCTGGCATGCATTTTTTCATCCTCTGCAAGGGCAACAAGCATACCATAAAGGTGATTGTCCTTGTTGAGCTCCGCCTGCTTTCTGTAAAAAGCTTCTCCATCATGTTCAAGATTGATTGCAAATTCCAATAAGTTCATCCGCCTTCTCCTTTCCTGATGAAAGCATGGCTTTCTTCAGTCATCAATAGCTTCGGTCAGTGACCTGGCCCTTTTATTACTTCTCTTCAATATCTCAATATCTGCAAGGGCATATGACTTTATATCTCCGCCTTCCTGCTGTGGCTTTACCTTGACTACACCTTTTAGAAGACTTACGTCAATTATTTCACCCATTCCATCGGCAGTTTTTACCAGTGTTCCTATACCGGGAGTTGCCTTTAAAAGTTCTTCATAAGCTTCATGTTCATACTTCAGGCAGCACATCAGTCTTCCGCAAACTCCTGATATCTTTGCAGGGTTAAGGGAAAGACTCTGGTTCTTTGCCATCTTTATTGATACAGGCCTGAACTCATCAAGGAATGAGTTGCAGCAAAGTACCCTTCCGCATATTCCAAGCCCGCCGATTTTCTTTGCTTCATCCCTGACCCCAATTTGTCTGAGTTCTATCCTGGTTCTGAATATTCCTGCAAGTTTCTTTACAAGCTCCCTGAAATCCACTCTTCCGTCTGCAGTAAAATGAAACAGAATCTTATTCCCGTCAAAGGCATATTCAACTGCAATCAGTTTCATATCCAGTTTGCATTCCCTGATACAGTCAAGGCAGAGATCAAAGGCTTCCTTTTCCTTCTGCTTGTTTTCCTCAATTGTTGCAAGGTCTTTCTCAGTTGCGCGTCTTTGGACCTCCTTGAGGGGGGTCTTGATTTCACTTTCATCTATATCCCTTGGCTCAATTACAACCGTACCGTACTCGATTCCCTGTGCAGTCTCAACTATGACACCGTCATTCTTCTTTAGTTCAATTTCACCGGGTGAAAAATAATATACCTTTCCCACCTGGTCAAACTTGATTCCTACTATCTTTACCATCCGGCAAGTTCCTCCGTTATCTTTACAATCATGGCATCCAGCGTCTGTTTCTTTGCTGCATTTGCCCTGACTCTGTCTGCTGACTCATTTATCAATGATACCATTTTACCCAGCAGATGCTCAGGAAATCTTTCCGAGCCTCTTATAATGATATCCTTTTTGTCCTTGTTAATCAAATATCCTGTTTCACCGGTTGTCTTCATGACCAGCATATCCCTTATCAAACCTGACAAAGATGAAAAGAATATATCAAGGTCCCCCTTGGTTATTCTGCCTATGGCAGCAAGTGATTTCTCAAGTTCCTTTGACATCAGACAGTCAGCAAACATTATGGCAGCCGCCCTTTGTTCCATGAACTCACTGGATCCGATGATTTCCACAGCCTTGCCTATGGAGCCGTCTGCACATCTTGCGGCAAGCTTTATATCATCTGAATCATATGCGGGATTTCTCCCCAGATATTCTTCAATCTCCTCAACGGAATTTATACCGACCTGAAGGGATACAACCCGTGATTTGATGGTTTCCAGAAGATTGTCGGAATTCGATGCCGTCATTATTATTACTGCATACTCCGGAGGCTCCTCGAGGGTCTTCAATATACAGTTCTGTGCAGACACCGTCATTGTATCGGCATCAATCACAATATAAACTTTTCGGTTGCTCGAATATGGAATAAGGTTTATGTTCTGCTGGAGCTCTCTTATTGAATTTATTGAGATGCTGCCTTTTTCGGGAAGCAACTCATAAAGTTCACCGGTACCACCTGCTTTGACCATTGTGCAATGCCTGCACCTGCCACATGGTTTTTCAAGTTCATCGGACACACAAAGAAGGGCATATGCAAATGCTCTGGCGATATCTCTTTTACCCACACCCTGCGGACCTTCGAGAATATACGCATGCCCTGCATGACCGGTTTTGATTTCATCTCCAAGTCTCTTTTTCAAGGATGCCCTTCCGGGAATATCCTTAAGTGTTTTCATTTCAGGCCTTTTCGTACTTCTCTACATCAACGACAAAAATCGTAGCTCCTCCCACGGTCACCTCAATCGGGTATCCCGGAGCTATTGCACTGTTAACTGCCGGCGTGATTGACGAATTTATCAGTTTTTTCCTGCTCTTTGATTTAGCCTTTATTATTTCTATTACGCGATCCACCTTCTCCTTGGATACTCCAACGACAAGTGTAGAGTTTCCGGCTCTTAGAAACCCTCCCGTTGATGACAGTTTCGTTACACTGAATCCGTCTTCATTCAATGATCTCATAACTTCCGTTTCATCTTCATCATGTACTATAGCAAAAACCAGCTTCATATTTTCACATCCTTTCGAGAAATGATTCCAAATGCTTTGTTATTTTTTCCCCTATCTCTTCTATGCTTTCCCCGGCATCAAGAACTTTGATTCTTTCAGGATATCTGCTGCAAAGTTCCTTATATCCTTTATATACCCTGTTATGGAACTCCATCTTTTCATTTTCCAGTCTGTCCGCCTTTGATGCTTCCTTTCTTCTTTTCAATGAAGTGTCCGGATGCTGGTCAAGAAAAAAAGTAATATCGGGCAGAATATGCCTTACGGCAGTATAGTTGACATTATATACTTCATTGATATCCAGCTCTCTGCCATACCCCTGATAAGCTATGCTGGAATCTATGAATCTGTCACATATTACAGTAATCCCGTCTTCAAGAGCCGGAATGACCTTTTCCGCCATGATCTGTGCCCTTGATGATGCATACAGAAGCATTTCGGCAACACTGTCCATCTCGGTATTCCTGGCATCAAGGAGTATATCCCTGACTTTTTCCCCTATTTTTGTTCCCCCGGGTTCCCTGAGCAGAAGGGTTCTTATATTCCTGCCGTGCAGATATTCCTGTATATATCTTACCTGGGTTGATTTTCCCGACCCGTCCAGTCCCTCGATTGATATAAATAGTCCTTTTTTCATGTTCTCTCCAAAACGGGTATCATTCCTTTATCCAAACCCAGCACGACTCCATTGCCTTCGATGAAGGTCCTTAGTTTCACAACTGTCTCCCCGGTTATGATTTCTCCCGGATACAAACATGGTACGCCCGGTGGATAGGGTATTATTATTGTACCACAAATACTTCCCGCTGCTCTATCCATGGGAA
>DAINQB010000062.1:0-3624 GCA_036743175.1 Bacillota bacterium
GATGACCCGGTTGAAATAATCAAGGATGCCTGGAATTTCTACACCAGACACCCCGGAGGATATTAAGAGTTCGGAGGTGAATATGCTCAGGTCACATATCTATCAGGAGCGATGCAAAGGATGCGGTCTCTGTATTGTTGCATGCCCCAAACAAATCATTGAAATCAACAGGAACAAACTTAATCAGATGGGATACTTCCCGGCTGAGGTAGTTGATGTTGAAAAGTGCATTGCCTGCGGAAGATGCGTTACTGCATGTCCCGATACGGCAATTGAAGTCAAGGAGACTGATGATGTCTGAAAAAGTATTGATCAAAGGAAATGAAGCAATTGGTGAGGCAGCCATTAGAGCAGGATGCCGCCATTATTTCGGCTATCCTATAACACCACAGAATGAACTGACAAACTACATGTCGCAATATATGCCTGAAGCCGGCGGTGTGTTCATCCAGGCCGAGAGTGAAATCGCAGCAATAAACATGGTATATGGAGCTGCAGGAGCGGGAGCAAGGGCGATGACATCATCCTCAAGTCCCGGAATAAGTCTGAAGCAGGAAGGGATATCATACATTGCAGGTGCAGAGATTCCTGCGGTTGTGGTCAATGTAATGCGCTGCGGACCCGGACTTGGTGGAATAATGCCGGCCCAGAGTGACTATTTCCAGGCAGTGAAGGGTGGCGGACATGGAGACTACAGGAACATTGCACTGGCTCCATGCAACGGACAGGAACTTTATGAGCTGACAGTTAAGGCCTTCGACCTGGCAGACAAATACAGGATGCTTGTCATGGTAATGGCTGACGGGGCCCTTGGACAGATGATGGAGAATGTTGAGTTCCGTGACAAGGAGGAACCGCTTTTGGTTGAAAAACCATGGGCGGCAACAGGCACGGGAATGAAGAGAAAGAAAAATTCCATAACCAGTGTTTACATCAATCCTGATGAACTTGAGGTTGTCAATGACAGGCTGCAGGCAAAATACAGGGAAATCGAGAAGCAGGAAGTAATGTATGAGGAAACAGACTGTGATGGAGCGGATATAGTCATCTGTGCCTACGGACTTGCAGCGAGGATAACAAGGAATGTAATGAAGAGTGCCGCTGCAGAAGGCATCAAGGTCGGTCTTCTCAGACCCATAACCCTGTGGCCCTTCCCCAAAGAAGCCGTCGGGGCACTTGCAGACAAGACGAAGGTGGTCATGAGTGTTGAGCTAAGTGCAGGACAGATGGTTGAGGATGTACAGCTTGCAATAAATGGAAGGATCCCGGTATATTTTCATGGGAAAACCGGTGGGAACCTTCCTTCTCAGAAGGAAATCCTTGATAAAATCAAGGAAGTATTGGGAAAGGAGAAAAAGTGATGCCTAAAAGATTACACCCTAATTCACTGGAAAGGGATACAATGCATTACTGCCCGGGGTGCTCACATGGTATAGCCCATCGGGTCATAGCGGAAGTTATAGACGAACTCGGTCTTGAGGGGAGCACAATTGGCATATCTCCTGTAGGATGCTCATATAACAATTACAAATATTTTACATTCGACATGCTCCAGGCGGCACATGGAAGAGCTCCTGCCGTTGCTACAGGTGTAAAGAGGGTTCATCCTGACAAGACCGTGTTTACATATCAGGGTGACGGAGACCTTGCGGCCATTGGCACCGCTGAAATAATCCATGCAGCTGCAAGGGGGGAAAAGATAACGACTATATTCATAAACAACGCCATATACGGAATGACCTCAGGACAGATGGCACCGACAACCCTTGAAGGGCAGGTCACGACAACATCTCCTCTGGGCAGGGATCACAGGCTCCAGGGATTTCCTCTTAAAATGAGTGAAATACTTGCACAGATTGACGGCGCTGTATATATCGAGCGTGTTTCAATGCACGATGTCAATCATATCCTTAAGGCGAAAAGGGCAATAAAAAAAGCTTTCAAGGTCCAGATGGAGGGGCTGGGGTTTTCAATGATAGAAGTACTATCCACATGTCCCACAAACTGGAGAATGAAGCCCGTTGATGCTTCAGCCTGGGTCAGGGACACAATGATGGAGTACTACAAGCTTGGTGTCTATAAGGGCGGAGAACTGGAGGTTTGATATGAATTATGAAATTATCATAGCCGGATTCGGAGGACAGGGAATACTTTCAGCGGGCAGGATAATAAGTGTATCGGCAATACTTGAAGGAAAAAATACAACCTGGTTTCCTTCCTATGGGCCTGAAATGAGAGGTGGTACAGCAAACTGTCATGTTATAGTATCAGACGATGAGATCGGGTCTCCAATAATCAATTCACCTGACATACTTATATCCATGACAAGACCGGCCCTCGATAAATTCGAGAAAACAGTAAGGGATGGTGGGTTTATACTGGCTGACTCATCCCTTATTGAAGAAGACCGGGTCAATGAAATAAAGCAGAAGCATTTTTCAATAGATGCGACACAAATGGCCGGGGAAATGGGCCATAAGGCCTATGCAATGCTTATAATGATTGGTAAACTAATAAAGGAAACAAAAATATTCAAACCGGAAACAGTTGAAAAGGCTTTGTATGAAGTCCTTAAGAAAGAACTCCATAAACTGATTCCGGAAGAAATGGCCGCACTGATGGCCGGATTGGAGATGTGATATGGGGAATCACATGGTAACAAGGGAAAACAGTGAAATAAGGGCTGAGGCCAGGTCGATACTGCAGGGGAACTGGGGACTTGGTGTTGCAATCATCCTTGTGGTGTCAATACTGGGGGGATCGGCGGATCCTCAGGAACCTCATACAGAATGGACGGGGGATTTGAGTTCAAGGCAATCTTTGCTGCTGGAGCATTTATCTTCAGTATGTTGTCGTTGGCTTATACCATTCTTGTATCAAATGTAATCAATTATGGCTTTTCCATAAGTTATCTCAAGATGGGCCGGGAAGGTAAACTGAACTTTGAGGATCTTTTCATAGGGTTCAGGAATTATGGCAAGGTTGTGGGATTGATGCTCATCAAGAATATATTCATATTCCTATGGAGCCTTCTTCTTATCATACCAGGTATCATAAAGTCATATGCCTACAGTATGTCCGACTATATTCTGATGGATAATCCGGGGATGGATTCAGTTGCTGCCATAACAAAAAGCAAGGAAATGATGAGAGGTTGGAAGGCAAAGTTGTTTTTACTTGACCTGAGCCTTATCGGATGGTGGTTCCTTTGTCTGTTCACCTGCGGAATAGGGTTCCTGTGGTTGGGATCATATTACAAGACAAATCATATAGTCTTCTACCTCGAGCTAATAGGCGAAGACAAGAAAGAGCCTGAAACTTCAGGAGAGGATGACTATATAATTGAAGCTGCTCAGAAGGAAATAGAGAAACTCAACAAGGAAGAACAACAAAAAAGCGACTTTTCCTGAACATTGAAAACATGGGCCGGACTCACCTCCGGCTCTTTTTTATTGCGCAAAAACCATCATAACAGAGCAACAATCCCAGGGACTGTTGCTCAAGAATCACTACCGATGCTGCAGTAATCCCAGGGACTGTTGCTCAAGAATCACTGCCGATGCTGCAGTAATCCCAGGGACTGTTGCTCAAGAATCACTACCGATGCTGCAGTAATCCCAGGGA
>DAINQB010000062.1:3724-14671 GCA_036743175.1 Bacillota bacterium
AATCCCAGGGACTGTTGCTCAAGAATCACTACCGATGCTGCAGTAATCCCAGGGACTGTTGCTCAAGAATCACTGCCGATGCTGCAGTAATCCCGGGGATAATTGTTCCAAAATGAAAACCCGGCTTGGGATAGCCGGGTTTTCTATGGGATATACCCTAATACGGAGACTATACTCTGAAGAGCAGGTCTGCGTATGTGGGGAAGGGCCAGAGTGTTGAATCTGTCAATACTTCAAGCTGGTCAGCAGTTTCCCTTAAAGCAGTCATTGCGGGGAAAACCTTGTCTCTGTAGAATTCAGCCTGGGCAGTTGGCAGAGCTTCAAGTCCATGGGCTTCGCTGACTGCATCACCCAATGCCTTGATGCCTGCAGAGAGTTTTGCATTAAGTCCTGATACTTTGATCAGCAGTTCTTCCTGTGCGCTTGTGTCAGCAGGTATGCCAGTTGACTTGACTGCATTGATGGAATTAGCAAGACTTGTTGCATAATCAATCGTTGCCGGAAGTATTTCAGTCCTTGCCATATCCATTGCTGTCATCGCCTCGATGTTGATGGTCTTTGAATATGTTTCGATCTGAATTTCGTATCTTGCATGGGTTTCTTCCTTGGTGAGCACCTTGAATTTTTCAAAGACTTTCACTGATTTCTCAGAAATCAATGACTTGCATGAATCAACCATGTTCTTGATGTTTGCAAGTCCGCGTCTTTCGGCTTCTTTCACCCATTCATCGGAATAGTTGTTTCCGTTGAAAATGACTCTTTTATGGTTTCTGACGATATCCTGGATTACTGAAGTTACAGCCTTGTCCAGGTCTTCTGCTCCTTCTAGTTTGTCAGCAATTTCTGATAATGTGTCAGATACTATTGTATTGAGAACGAAGTTTGGTCCTGAAATGGATCCAGAGGAAGGAGTCATCCTGAACTCAAACTTGTTGCCTGTGAAAGCAAACGGTGAAGTCCTGTTTCTGTCAGTTGCATCCTTTGGAAGCGGAGGAAGTGATGATACACCTATTGTAAGGGGACAATTATCGGTTCCGTTTACAGGAGTACAGCCCTCTATGCTTTCAAGGATGTCTGTAAGCTGCTTGCCAAGGAATATGGAAATGATTGCCGGTGGAGCTTCGTTTGCGCCAAGCCTGTGATCATTCCCGGGATTTGCAGCAGATAGTCTGAGAAGCTCTGCATATTTGTCAACAGCCTTTATGACTCCGCAAAGGAATACAAGGAACTGGGCATTTGCATGGGGAGTGTTTCCGGGTTCAAGAAGATTGATTCCATCATTGGTTCCCATTGACCAGTTGTTGTGTTTACCTGATCCATTTACGCCTGCAAATGGTTTTTCGTGAAGAAGACAGACAAGTCCGTGCCTCAGGGCAACCTTCTTCATCATTTCCATGATCAGCTGGTTGTGGTCTGTTGCAATGTTGGTTGTACTGAAGATGGGGGCCAGTTCATGCTGTGCCGGTGCAACTTCGTTATGTTCGGTCTTTGCACTGATACCAAGTTTCCAAAGCTCTTCATTAAGTTCCTTCATGAAGGCGGAAACCCGTTCCTTGATTGCTCCGAAATAATGGTCATCGAGTTCCTGCCCCTTCGGAGGCATTGCACCGAACAAGGTTCTTCCTGTGAAGATAAGGTCCTTTCTCTGTGAGTAAAGCTCCTTGTCAATAAGGAAATATTCCTGCTCAGGTCCAACAGTTGTAATTACTCTTTTTGATGTGGTGTTTCCGAATATTCTGAGTATCCTCATTGCTTCCTTGTCCAATGCTTCCATTGAACGAAGGAGAGGTGTCTTTTTATCGAGTGCTTCACCATTGTATGAACAAAAGGCTGTAGGAATGCAGAGAGTGCCATCCTTTACAAAAGCCGGCGAAGTTGAATCCCAGGCTGTATAACCTCTTGCTTCGAAGGTTGCCCTGAGACCGCCTGATGGAAATGAAGATGCGTCAGGTTCGCCTTTTATGAGTTCTTTCCCGGAGAACTCCATTATCACCTTTCCGTCATCCGTAGGTGAAATGAATGAGTCGTGCTTTTCCGCCGTGATTCCCGTCATCGGCTGGAACCAATGGGTGAAATGGGTTGCACCCTTTTCTATTGCCCAGTCTTTCATTGCGCCGGCAACGACTTCTGCCACTGAGGCATCCATCGGTTTTCCGTCTGCCAGTGTCTTCCTGAAGACCTTATAGGTCTCCTTAGGGAGTCTCTCCCTCATTACTGAATCATTGAATACATTTGATCCAAAAATTGTCGTTAGGTAGCTCATATTGCTCTTCCCCTTTCAAATAAATAGTTACCATCCCAAGCCCTGATGCATTAAAAAAGGCGTCCACACAAGGTGAACGCCGTTGTTCCTTAGTAAAGTCAAGCATCGTTGCTCTTATTCAAATTATAAAAATATTATACACAGATTATTTTCAATTGCAATAACAATTTTTCCAGTGCCACATAAAATTGTCCCTGAATTTATAGAATGCTCTCAGAATGAGTGCAGCCCAATGTTTATTTTCCCAAATTTGCCATGAACCGGTGTCTGAAGGTATTCATAACTACTTTTTTATGCTAAATATTTACTTTTCATTATGCATTCATTGTATAACAATGGGTAATATATTGAAAAAGAGAAGAATTTACAGTAAAATAATCTGGTGTGACAAGAAAAATATTCAAGGTGGACATTCAATGGAAATAACTGCCATGCAAAAAATATTGGAGGCTGAGGAAAAGGCCGATAAAATAATCGCCGACGGTACCAGGAAGGCCCGGGATATTGCGGAGAAATCAGCTTTGGAACAAAAGGAAATGACTGTCCGATTCGAGGAAGAACTTGAAGGAAAGGTCAGTGAAATACTTTCAAGGCATACTGAGGCAGCAGTGAAGGAAAGTAAGGAACTTGAGCTTTCCTTTGAAGGTGAATGCGAAGAAATAAAAAAGAATGCATCATTGAGAATTTCCGATGCAGTTGACTTTGTAATAGAAAAAATGGGAGATGGCAAGTGGCAGTAGTTGGAATGAAAAAACTGACGCTTGTGGGCCTGCATGATGACAGGCACAGGATACTCAGCAGGCTTATGGAGCTGGGTGTACTGGATATTTCAGATACAGAAATTAATCCTGAAATAGAGCATTTGTTCAAAAAAGAAGTTGATTCGGATGACATAAAGGAACTTGAGGGCAAGATTCACACTCTCGAAGGAGCCATCAGTGTCTTAAGACCCTTTGACAAACGAAAGAAGCCCCTCTTCAAGGTCAGGAAAGACATGAACCATCATGACTTCTCCGCGGTTATTTTGAGAAGACATGAGGTGCTGGCTGAAGCATCACGGATCAACAGGATCAGGACGGAACTCCTTGGAATCAAATCGGATATCAATAAGTACAATTCATCAATAATACAGCTGAACTCCTGGAACGCTCTTTCGATTCCCGTGGAATCCACGGATACTCTGCGCACAGAGATATGGAAGGGTATGCTGCCTGCAGCAGCGGATACAGAGGCAATCCTGAAATCCATAGATGAAGAGGAACTTGCGTGCAGCATTGAAATTACCGGAAGCGACAATGACCAGACATATATAACTGTTTATGTACACAATGATGATGCTCAGAAGGTTTCCTCCATTTTAAAAAGAAATGGATTTTCAAATGTAAACTTCCCCGGGCTAAGAGGCAGTGTAAGTGAGAACATCAGCCTCATGGAAGAAAAAATTGGTGAAAACCAGAAGGAAATAGCCGGGATTGAAGAAAATCTCGCAGAACTATCACTGCATCTGGATGAGATTGAAACAGTATACGATTATTATTCCATTAGAAAAGACATATCACTCATGGAAGGGGAAATAGCAGCAGGGAAAAGAGTGTTTTTCCTTGAAGGCTGGATTCCGGAGTCCATCGAGGAGAAACTGCTTGCTGACCTCAGTGAAAAGTGGGTCGTTGATATAAACACAAGGCATCCCCTTGAAGATGAGGAGTTCCCTGTTCTGTTGAAAAATGGCTTCATTGCAGATTCCGTTGAAGATATAACCAACATGTATGATGTTCCTTCCCATAAGGCAGTGGATCCCAACCCCGTCATGGCACCGTTCTTCATACTTTTCTTCGGACTCATGCTTTCTGATGCAGGTTACGGACTGCTTATGGCAATTGCCTGTGGTGTTGTATATTTCTTTGTCCCGATTGAGGACACAATGAAAAGGTTCATGAAGATGATGATGCTGTGTGGCCTGGCTACTGTTTTCTGGGGCACATTGTTCGGAAGCTGGTTTGGAAATCTGATACCTGTGCTGTCCGGCAATCCTTCAATGAATATCTCAGTTTGGTTTGAACCTGTTAAGAATCCTGAGTACATGCTCATGTGGGCACTTCTTTTCGGAGTGATCCATCTCTATGCAGGACTTGCAATGAAAGCAGCAAACCTCATAAAAAGGAAGAAATATTTGGATATAGTCTGGGATGTCCTCAGTTGGTATGTATTTTTCACTGGAGCTGTATTCCTTGTCATGCCTTATGTTCCGGCGGTACCGGAGAGTGCCATACAGGCCGTTGAGCCATATGGGATATACCTGTTTGCAGTCGGTGCAGTAATATTGTTGTTTACCCAGGGCAGAAAGAGCAAGAATATCTTTGGTAAGATAATCGGTGGGCTTTCGGCATTATATGACCTCATAGGTTTCATGAGTGATGTATTGTCATATTCAAGATTGCTGGCGCTTGGTCTGGCGACATCGGTTATTGCCGGCATAGTCAATGAAATGGGATCCATGGGTGGATTCTCATTTACGGGAGTAATTGTATTCATCCTTGTGTTCATTGTCGGCCACGGTATAAACTTTGCACTCAACGCCCTCGGTGCCTATGTGCATTCGAGCAGGCTACAATATATAGAATTTTTCAATAAGTTTTATGAGGGCGGCGGCAAAGCCTTCGCACCTTTTAGAAGAAATACAAAATATATCAGGATAAAGGATTAGGAGGCAAATGATGTTTTTTGAAGTATTCAACGCGAATTTCTGGGCTATCTTCGGAGGGGCTCTTGCATTTTTCCTGGCTGCTGCCGGTTCTGCAAAGGGTGTATCCATAGCCGGTGAAGCTGCAAGCGGAGTTGTTGCAGAAGACACCGATAAATTCGTAAATGTAATGATTCTGGAAGCACTGCCCAGTACACAGGGAATCTATGGGTTTGTCATAGCATTCATGATAATGGCGGCAATGACCGAACTGGGAAGTGCCATCACCATGCAGCAGGGACTTACGCTTTTTGTAGCGGGACTGCCCATAGGTATAGTCGGAATGTTCTCAGGGATATATCAGGGAAGGGTCGCAGCCGCAAGTATCGGTATCGTTGCAAAAAGGTCAGGTGATATGGTCAAGGGGATCATCCTGACACTCATGGTTGAGCTTTTTGCTATTTTCGGACTTTTGATATCAATACTCATGGTAGGCAGGGTTTGATGCAATGTCAGGAATTGACAGAATTACAGAAAAAATCATAAACCAGGCAGAGCTGCAGGCTGGAAACAGGATTTCATACGCTGAGGAGGAAGCCAAAAAGGCAATGGCCGGTCTTGAGAAGCGTTTTGAAAGAACCCTTGAACATGAGCTGAAAAAAGCAGAGGACCAGGGCAGGGAAAACGCCGGCAGGATAATTGCAAATGCCAGGCTGGAAGGCCGTAAGAAAAAGCTTGCAGCCAGACAGGATACGGTAAAACAGGTTTTCGACCTTGTTGCTGAAAGATTGTCAAACCTGCCTGCTAAGGACTATATGGAGTTCCTTTGCAACCTTGCACTGCCTGTGCTTGATGAAGAAGAAAATTCAATCATACTCAATGAAAAGGACCGCAAGGCAATCGGGAAGGACCTTACCAAGATGCTGTCTGAAAAGTCATCAGGCAGGAAAGTGGTTCTTTCAGATGAAACTGCAAGGACCATCGGAGGATTGATTGTCAAGAGCGGCGATATCCAGACCAACCTTACGCTGGAATCGATACTGCGGTTGGAAAGAGAAAAACTTGAATCCGATGTAGTCGGAATTTTGTTTGGAAGCGAGTAGAAGTGTTACCTGAAACCAGATATGCGTATGCCGTTGCAAGGATACGTGTTGCAGAACTGAATATGCTGAACAAGGCAAGGCTTGAGAGGATGCTTGAATCCGATACTGTCAAAGGAGCCCTTCGGGTACTTCATGAGGCCGGTTACAATGAATCTGATGATTATGAGGAGGTTCTTGCCAAAGAGACGGCTTCGATATACTCATATCTCAGGGAAATTTCTCCTGAACCGGGTATGTTTGATATGTTCTCATACCGGTATGACAGCCATAACATCAAAGTGCTTCTGAAGGCCGAACTGAGCGGTTCAAAAGAGACTGCGATTCTGGTCGACAATGGGGTGCTTGAAAAAAATATGCTTGGAATCATGATAAGGGAAAGAAACCTGTCCATGCTCCCGGTTGAATTTTCCAGAGCAGTCACAGAAGCCGTTGACACCTTTTCGAGAACCCGCGATCCGCAGATAATAGATATAATGGTTGACAGGGCATACTATATATTGTTCAGAAGACTTGCTGCTGAAGCAGGTTCAGTGGAGTTGATACAACTGGCTGAAGCTGTCATAGATATTGCAAACCTAAATTCTTTCATCAGGATAAAAAGCCGTATGGAGGACCTGGACCTGCTTTCAAGGATATTGATTGAAGGAGGCAGGATACCGCCCAAAAGATTTCTGGAAGGATTCGGGTCAGACCTGGAAGCATTCCTCAATGCAGTGAAGGGACTTGGTTACAATGTACTTATAGAAACAGCAATCGAGAACCGGAACCGTATTACTGAATTTGAGAAGGCCTGTGACAATTTCATGATGTCCATGGTTTCAGGATACAGATACAAAGCCTTCGGTATCGGACCCCTCATAGGGTACATGATCGGCAAGGAAACGGATATCAGGAATGCCAGGATAGTACTTGTAGGAAAAACAAATAGAATAAACAACGATACAATCAGGGAAAGATTGAGGAACAGTTATGTATAAGACTGCTGTCATAGGAGACCGGGACAGCATCCTGGGATTCAAGGCCATCGGTATGGATGTGTTTGATATAACAGGCAGAAAGCCGGCAGAAATACTGTCTGAGTGTGCCGACCACAATTATGCGGTCATATTCGTCACGGAAGACATACTATATGAAATTTCAGATGAGATGGAAAAATATTCCGAGGTTTCCCTGCCTGCCATAATACCCATACCCGGAAACAAGGGATCCATGGGACTTGGCATGGAAAATATAAAAAAGGCAGCGGAGAAGGCAATCGGAGCAGATATATTGTTCAACGACAATTAGTAAAGGAAGTGATTGAGTGAGTAAAGGTACCATAGTTAAGGTTTCCGGCCCCCTGGTGGTGGCGAAAGGCATGAAGGATGCCAATATGTTTGACGTCGTCAGGGTGAGCAGCGAAAGACTCGTCGGTGAAATCATAGAGATGAGGGGCGACAGGGCATCAATACAGGTATATGAGGAAACAGCAGGGCTGGGCCCCGGCGAACCCGTTGAAAGTACGGGTATGCCTCTCAGTGTTGAGCTGGGCCCCGGAATCATCGAGCAGATTTTCGATGGTATCCAGAGACCCCTTGTAAGAATAAGGGAAATGAGCGGCAGCAATATCAAAAGAGGTATTGAGGTCGACAGCATTGACAGGGAAAAGAAGTGGAACTTTGTTCCTGTGGTTGAACCCGGAGCAAAACTTGAAGCCGGTGACATCATTGGTACTGTCCAGGAAACCATTCTCATAGAGCATAGGGTAATGGTACCTTACGGCACTGAAGGAACCCTGAAGAGCATAGAAAGAGGGGAATTCACAGTGGATGACACAGTTGCAGTCATTGAGGATTCAGAAGGCAACAGCGTCAACCTTACAATGCTCCAGAGATGGCCTGTAAGAAAACAAAGGCCATATAAAAGGAAATTTACTCCCACTGAACCTTTGATCACCGGACAGAGGAACATAGATACAATGTTTCCCATAGCAAAGGGCGGAATGGCTGCCATACCGGGACCATTCGGCAGCGGAAAGACCGTTGTACAGCACCAGCTTGCGAAATGGTCGGCTGCTGATATCGTTGTTTATATAGGCTGCGGGGAAAGGGGAAATGAAATGACTGATGTTCTCATGGAATTTCCCGAACTCAAGGACCCGAGGAGCGGCGAACCTCTCATGAAAAGAACCGTACTCATTGCAAATACATCTGACATGCCTGTTGCAGCAAGGGAAGCTTCTGTATATACGGGCATAACCATTGCAGAATATTACAGGGACATGGGATATGATGTGGCAATCATTGCTGACTCAACTTCCAGATGGGCGGAAGCACTCAGGGAAATGTCAGCAAGGCTTGAGGAAATGCCGGGTGAGGAAGGATATCCTGCTTACCTTGGATCACGACTAGCCCAGTTCTATGAAAGAGCCGGAAAGGTAATGGCTCTTGGACAGGACGAGAGGATGGGGAGCATTTCTGCAATAGGTGCAGTTTCTCCTCCGGGAGGAGACCTCTCTGAACCCGTAACACAAGCAACCCTCAGGATAGTAAAGGTCTTCTGGGGCCTGGATTCCGCACTTGCGTATGCAAGGCACTTCCCGGCAATAAACTGGTTGATAAGTTACTCACTTTACAGTGACAGAATAGCCGATTGGTCTTCCGAGAATATAAACAAGGAGTTCCCGAAACTCAAGGCCGATGCCATGAGAATCCTGCAGGAGGAAGCGAGCCTTCAGGAAGTGGTAAGACTTGTAGGTATGGACGCTCTTTCCAAGTCAGAAAGACTTACACTGGAAGCAGCAAGGTCAATCAGGGAGGACTTCCTTTATCAGGACGCAATGCATGAGGTGGACACATACTGTGCCCCGATAAAGCAGTACAGGATGCTGGCACTTATCTTGAAATTCTATTACATGGGAAGCGAAGCAATAACAGAAGATATCAACATTGATG
Source organism: Bacillota bacterium (assembly GCA_036743175.1). Classification (GTDB taxonomy): domain Bacteria; phylum Bacillota; class Clostridia; order DUPQ01; family DUPQ01; genus JAFGQE01. The sequence goes on from DAINQB010000062.1 coordinate 12,704, forward strand.
AACTGTTTGAAATCCCTGTAAGGGAAAAAGTAGGAAGGGCTCGTTTCATCGATGAAGAAAAAATAGACGTGGAATTCGATGCAATGGAAAAGGAAATGGAAAAGGAAATAAAGAATCTGCTGGCTGGAGGTGAAGACAATGCTTAAGGAATACAGGACCATAAGCGAGGTAGCCGGCCCGTTGATGCTGGTAAAGGATGTAGAGAATGTAAAGTACAACGAACTGGGTGAAATCGAGCTTGCAGATGGTGAAACAAGAAAATGCAGGGTCCTTGAAATAAATGGAACCGAAGCTGTTGTACAGCTTTTCGATAATTCCGCCGGAATTAATCTTGCAAGAAGCAAGGTGAGGTTCCTTGGCAGAGGAATTGAGCTTGCCGTCTCAGCTGACATGATGGGCAGGGTGTTCGACGGAATGGGTAACCCCATTGATGACGGACCGGCAATCATAGCAGAAAAAAGACTGGACATAAATGGAAATCCCATGAATCCTGCAGCAAGGAACTATCCTTCTGAATTCATACAGACAGGGGTTTCATCCATAGACGGACTGAACACATTGGTAAGGGGTCAGAAACTTCCGATCTTCTCGGCTTCAGGACTTCCTCATGCTGAACTTGCAGCACAGATAGCAAGGCAGGCCAAGGTCCGTGGTTCTGATTCGAACTTTGCAGTTGTCTTTGCAGCCATGGGAATAACATTTGAGGAAGCTGATTTCTTCATCCAGGACTTCAGAAAGACCGGGGCAATTGACAGGGCGGTAATGTTCATAAACCTTGCAAACGATCCCCCGATAGAAAGAATTGCAACCCCAAGGATGGCTCTTACTGCAGCTGAATATCTGGCCTTTGAGAAGGAAATGCATGTACTTGTCATACTTACGGATATAACATATTATGCCGAGGCTCTAAGGGAAATATCCGCTGCGAGAAAGGAAGTTCCGGGAAGACGCGGTTATCCCGGATACTTGTATACCGACCTTGCAACAATGTATGAAAGAGCCGGAAGGAAACTTGGAAATGACGGAAGCATAACACTGATTCCCATACTGACCATGCCCGAGGATGACAAGACACATCCGATTCCTGACCTTACCGGTTATATTACCGAAGGGCAGATCATTCTGAGCAGGGAAATGTACAAGAAGGGAATCATGCCTCCTATAGATGTAATGCCGTCCCTTTCCCGTCTCAAGGACAAGGGAATAGGTAAGGAAAAGACCAGGGGAGACCATAAGAACAGCATGAACCAGCTGTTTGCAGCATACTCAAGAGGAAAGGAAGCAAAGGAACTGGCAATAATACTCGGTGATGCAGCGCTAACCGATATAGACAAGCTCTATGCCAGATTTGCGGATGACTTTGAAAATCGTTACATAAACCAGGGGTTCAATGAGAACAGGACAATAGACGAGACACTGGACCTTGGATGGGAACTGCTTACTTTGCTGCCGCGTTCTGAAATGAAGAGGGTAAGCGATGAGAATCTGGAAAAATACTACGATGTATTCATGAAGAAAGCAGCGGAGGAAGATGGCAAGGCTTAATGTAAACCCTACCAGAATGGAGCTGAACCGGCTTAAGAAAAGGCTTAGGACTGCAAGACGCGGTCATAAGCTTCTAAAGGACAAGCGTGATGAACTTATGAAGAAATTCATCACAATTGTCAAGGAGAACATCAGACTCCGTGAAGACATGGAAAAGAGGGTCGGTGATGCACACTCCAGTTTTGTAATAGCCAGGGCAGTGATGCAGACCGAGAACCTTGAAGAAGCACTTATGTTCCCGAAGAAACATATCGCACTCGGAGTAAATGAAAATAATGTCATGAGTGTAAGGGTACCGGTATTTGACTTTGAGGAAACAGCTGATAATGATACGAACATATATCCTTACGGTCTTAACAGTACATCCGGTGAACTTGATGGAGCAGTATACAACCTGACGCAGGCATTTCCTGTATTGATGGC
>DAINQB010000063.1:0-14069 GCA_036743175.1 Bacillota bacterium
AAAGGGAACCGTCCTTTACATGGAAATCCTTGAAGTGTACATGGAAGGCGTAGGATATGAGTCGTCCCGTGGCCTCGACCGGATCTTCATCAACACACATGAAGTTGCCGACATCAAGGAGAACACCGAAATTGTCGTGGTCGACTGCGTTCACAAGTGATTCTATCCGCTCGCTGTCCTGTGAATATCTGCCGTGGTTTTCAACCATTGTACGGATTCCTTCACCGGCGGCAAATTCAGTTATCAAACGGCAGCCTTCGGCTATCTGCGGCAGACGGAAGTCAAAGCTTCTTGCACCTTTGACACCACTGTTGTATCCGAAGGTGGCATCATGACGCATCTTATCAACTCCCATGGCTTTTGCAACAAGGACTTCCTTTTTGACTCTTTCAACTTCATCCATGAGATTGCCGCCTGACCCTGTAAGTAAGTCAGCGGGAGTGGCAAAATTTGCAAGCTGAAGCCCTGCATCAGCACACCTCCTTTTTATTTCACCTGCCATTGCAATTCTTTCAGAATGCTCTTTGACGGGAAGATTGGAGAACTCTATTGAATCAAAACCGAGTTCCGCTGTCTTTTCTATAACAGCCAGGTAATCCATTTTACCCTGGCTCACCAGTTTACTGTAGGAATATGAACTTACACCTGTTTTCATGATAAAACCTCCAATGATTTCCCATTGATTATATTATCAATCCGGGTTGCTTTACAAATGAATAATTGAACTTTCAGCTGATTATCTTGTTTTTGTCAATATATAGATACTCATCGGCCTCTTTCATAAGGCCCTGGGCATCAACGGTTCCCTCCGAGACTACATAGCCAAAGCTGGATGAAAGCTGATGTTCGGTTCCGGGTAACCTTATTGATGATGATGCAACCCTGAGTTTGTCGATGAACCTCCTGCAGTCCCGTTCGCCGGAACACTCTATGATCATGGCAAACTCGTCACCGCCTATCCTGGCAAATACATCTTCAAGCCTGATGATTTTCCTGATTGAGTCTGAAAACATTTTCAACGCAACATCTCCCATGTCGTGGCCATAGGTATCATTGATATGCTTGAATTTATTCAGGTCGGCGAAAATGACACAGAATTTCTTATTATTGTCCCTCGTATACCTTGAACAGAATTCCTCCAGCCTTTCAGTAAAGTATCTTCTGTTACCGCATCCGGTGAGGAAATCAGTTCGCAGCAACTGGTTTATCCGCTTGTTGGACTCCTCGATTTCTCTGTTTTTTCTTGAAAGCTCACGACTGACTGAAGCCAGCTCCATATTTACAACTGAGATCTTTTCAATTATTTCATCACCACTTATCAAATTCGGCTTAAAACGATAAAGGGTTTCTTTTTGGTCTGTTATGGATATCCCCTCAACCAGTGCCTTGTTTCTGCTTGATAATCTTATACATTTGAATGTCCTGGATGTGAACCGGCCAAGGATTGCAGAGGATGAATCATCATATAAAAACTCAAGTTCCTGGGTCAGCAATCTTCGTGCGCTTTTTTCAAATACAGGGAATGCCCGTTTGAAAGCCTCGTTGTACCAAGTAACCGAACCGTCAGCCATGGCCATGACCATGGGAGATTCGTCAAAGTTCTTGATCAGCATCTCTAGTAGTTCGTGGTTCAATGGAGTACCTCCTATTACCAATTACTGCAGATATCAATCATGTTGTCCATGTTTTCAGGTACTATTACATTAAGTTCCGTAAGGCTTTTGGTGTCTGCATAGGAAAATGCATAGCCGCCTGCCATGATATGGATATCTGATAGCTCGCTGTTTGAACGGATGGATTTCACCGTTTCAATCAGTTTACCAATATTATATGACATGGAGACTGAAAGTCCCAGTACCCGGGGTTTTTCCTTCAATAGTATCCTGACAAGGTCATCGGATGGCATATTGGAACCCAGGAACCTGACATCATAGCCGTTTATTTCGAGATAGTCAGATACTATCCTGGCACCGATCTCGTGGAATTCATTGACGGCAGCTGCAATCAGTATCTTATATTTATCCGGTGTACGCAGAACATATTGGTCATAGAATGAGGACATAATCCTCATTATTATGGAGGTCGCCAGATGTTCATGGGCAACACTTATTTCATCCTTTTCCCACATACCACCGATAGTGTACATGGTCGGTTGAATGATATTCACATATGCATCAAACAGTGATTCCGAATCGCTGATGAAAGACCGCAGATACCTTGATGCCTCCATATAGTCGCCTCTGACCAGCATTTCCGCAAGATTAAGTATTGTCCGGTCAGTGGATATCTCGATTGATTCACGCACTATATGACTATTTTCAATGGCTTCCAGCATATAGTCATATACAGGCAGTATCTCATTCTGGAAATCCGGGGGAAGGTGCTGTTTTATAACATCCTTCCAGGTCTTCAGGACGTGGCTGAAGTATGAAATGGAAAATCCTTTGGACAAGTATGTGTTGAGAACCCATGGGATTGTCTTTTCAAGCATAGTGTAATCATTGGTTGCAAAAAGTGCAGACATGAAAGTAATATGATTCCTGTGATTGTTTTCCATGATTATCCTTGGATTCGATCCTATAAGATTGTACAACTGGTTCTTCCTGAACATGAGCTCATTGACTTCACCAAGGAGAACTTCTGAAACTGATTTGAAATATTCCGCACATTCTGAGCTGACATGTAAATCCGGCAAATTAAATACCTCCAGCAAAAGTATAGGTCAATTATACTCGAAGATAAGATAATATTAAAGCATACGGTCAGATATGCCGGCGCAGGAATGCCACAGCATTTCCTATGTCTGATGCCGGATCAGCCCCGACCTCCCTCTCAATGGTCAGAAAACCATTGAATCCGGTTTTCGCCAGTGCTCCAAGGTAAGAAGGAAAATCAACATCACCTTCTCCCAGGGGAGTCTCTATGAAAGCACCTTCCCAGCTCTCGGTATGAGTTACATAAAGACCCTCGGGATCAACCTTTCTGAGCATTCTGCCGTCTTTTGCATGGGTGTGTATTATATAAGGACCCAGATTTCTGACGGCATCCTCTGCCTTTTCTCCGATTACCATAACAAGATTCGCAGGATCGAAGTTGACCCGTATCCCATTACCCGGGAGATCCTCTATGAAGCTTTTTAGAACAGAGGAAGGTTCGGGGCCTGTCTCAATGGCAAATGAAACACCTGATTTATCTGCATAATAACCCAGTTCGCAGCAGGCTTCATGGATAATTTTATATCTGTCATGGTTCTTGTCAGCCGGTATGACACCAACATGGGTGGTAACTGCATTGGTGTCAAGGTCAACGGCCAGGTCGATGATTTTCTTTGAGAGAAGGATTCTATCAGGATTCTGTTCAGGGTGTGAGAATCCACCGCCTCCCGGATCACCGCAAAGTGCTGATACAACAAGTCCGTGGGATCTGATATATGAAAGAAGCTGTTTCCTGTCATCGGGGGATAGGGCATCAGGCATCATTTCACCCTGGGTTGCATAAACCTGTATACCATCTGCTCCGAGTTGGGCTGCTTTTTTAATACCTTCCCTGACAGGAAGCCTGAATGAGTCAACTATAATGCCTATCCTGAATGCCATGATATTACCTCCGATGAAACCATGATATATCAATTGTAATGGCTTACCAGGAAAAAAACCATAAAAAAACAGGGCCCTGAGCCCTGTTTTTATAAAAATCATGTCAGCAGACTTATCATTATTCCAGCTGCCACCGCAGAGCCTATGACTCCTGCAACATTGGGACCCATTGCATGCATGAGAAGGTAATTGGACGGATTGGCCTCCTGCCCCACCTTCTGTGACACCCTGGCTGCCATTGGAACAGCGGAAACCCCGGCTGACCCGATGAGAGGATTGACCTTGCCTTTTGTAATCCAGTAAAGGAATTTTCCGAAAAGGACTCCAAAGACTGTTCCCACTGCAAATGCTACCAGTCCAAGCCCTATGATCATAAGTGTCTCAACAGCAAGGAAGTTCTCAGCCGTTGCAGTTGCACCGACTCCTATACCAAGAAGAATGGTGACGATATTAATGAGTTCATTCTGTATTGTCTTTGAAAGACGGTCTATGACTCCGCTTTCACGGGCCAGGTTTCCAAGCATGAGCATACCAACCAGCGGTGATGCTGCAGGAATCAGAAGAACAACAAGTATTGTGACAGCTATCGGGAAAATGATTTTTTCCTTCTTCGAAACAGGCCTCAGCTGTTCCATTACTGCCTCGCGTTCTTTCTTTGTTGTAAGAAGCTTCATTATAGGAGGCTGTATTACAGGCACGAGGGCCATGTATGAGTAAGCGGCTACAGCTATAGCGCCTAGAAGATGCGGTGCAAGTTTGGTTGCTGTGAAAATAGCCGTCGGTCCGTCAGCCCCGCCGATGATTCCTATTGCTCCCGCTTCCAAAGCAGTGAAACCAAGGAACTGTGCTCCTATGAACGTAAAGAAAATTCCAAACTGTGCAGCTGCACCAAGAAGGAATGTCTTGGGATTGGCAATCAATGGACCAAAGTCATTCATTGCACCAACACCCATGAAAATGAGGGGAGGGAATATGCCTGTCTTTATTCCTATATAGAACAGGTCAAGGATTCCGCCCTTTTGCAATATAAGAAGATAATCAGGTTTGAAGGCCGGATTGCCCGGATCAACCCATAGTTCAGGATGATACATCTGTGCGCCCGGCAGATTTGTAAGAAGCATTCCAAAGGCGATGGGTATCAGAAGCAGAGGTTCATATTTCCTGACTATTCCAAGATAGAGCAGGAAACAGGAGATGATGATCATGAGAAGCTGCTGCCAGCTCATGTTCATGAATCCTGATTCGTTCAACAATTTTCCGATTGCGTTAATAAAATCCATTTATCCGTTCCTTTTCAGTTCAGTACTTCATTTCTGCCGGTAGCATTCCAGACAGGGGAATCAGATTCAACCCGTTTGAATGACTTTACAACGATCTTACACTCAGGAGTTATTCCGGCTTTCCTTAATCCTGCCTGTATTGCAGCAGTTATGACTGCGATGATTTCATCGTCATCAGTGTCGGCAGCAACCTGAATATTACTTACATTCCTGATGGCTTCACTTGCCCTGGATTTTTTACCATTTCCGTTCACCATAACCTTACCAAAGAAGTATATGAACAATGAAAGTGCTATCAAAGCCAGAAAAACAACCGATATTCCTACAATTGACTGCAACCACATGCAAAGGCCGCCCCCTTTTTAAGTTTCATTTGATAATCTACCATAGACAGCATTGGCAGTCAATGCAACAAGGGAACAAAAGGCTGCAACAGAGGGATTTCAGTATAAAAACCCAGTGATTGGTCACAATGCGAACAAAAGCTGTAAATTGTGGAAGGTAATTGAATATGTTATATTATATGTAATGAAATGATATATAAATCTCATACGGAGGTATGCCGATGGCACAAAAGAAAAAACCTGTCAAAAAGGGCAAGAAAAGGCCTTCGCTGTTCAAGGAGGTCGTGGGAATACTGGTCATCATGTTCGGTGTACTTGTTTTTTTTGCAATATTCTTTGAAGCTTCGACGGGTGTGTTCGGTAAAATAACTTCAAATGTACTGTCCGGACTCCTTGGATGGACCTACAGGCTGTTTCCTTTCCTTATTGTACTCCTTGGAATTTTTCTGATATTCACTTCCTATGAAATAAACTGGGAGAGAAGGTCGGTCCTGATACTTCTGTCTCTGCTGCTGATTTCATGCTTCTTCCAGCTCACGCATATGGCGAAGGATGTTACTTATTATGCTGAGAAATCCTTTTTCAGAAAATTGATAGCTTTTTATACAGATGGAGCGGATGGTATGGCCACGGGTGGAGTTCTGGGCGGAATTGTCACCAATCCACTGATTGCAATATTCGGTATAAACGGCACATATGTTATTTTGATTGCCATAGCATTGATTTTCGTGATACTTATAACCAACGGAAGCTTCAGGGAGTTTTTCATCCATGTCAGGGATGGTATAAAGTGGTTGTTCAGATGGATGCTTGACAGCTTCAAGCCCATTGATGAACAGCCGGGAGCAAAAAAAACAAGAAGCAGAAAAGTGAATGAACCGGAGGAAGAGGAAGTTCAGTATGTTCAGCAAAGACTCACTCCTGCCAGGAAGAAAAAAATTGATTTTACTGTAGATGACAGAGGCGATAAGACAGAGCTTGATCTTCTGGGTGATAACAATGAGACTCCCGAAGAAAAAGAGGAAAGAAAACCAAGGCGGACAAAGGCTGTGAAGGCGGTTGAGAAAGCAGAGACAATCAAGGCATCTGCCGAAACCGACAAAGCGATAAAGGAAGCATCTCCAAGGGTCAGTTCCCGCGGGTACATCTTTCCGCCGCTCAGTCTGCTTGACAGTCACTCGTATGATGACGGTCAGGGTGACAACTGTGACCAGATTTCCGAACTTCTGGAGGAAACCCTTGGAAGCTTCGGTGTTGATGCCACCGTAGTCAGTTATTCCAAGGGTCCGACTGTAACACGATATGAACTGCAGCCAAAAAGCGGCGTCAAGGTCAGCAGGATTACAAACCTTGCTGATGACATAGCCCTTAATCTTGCTGCAAGGGATGTAAGGATAGAAGCTCCGGTTCCCGGTAAAGCGGTTGTAGGGATAGAAGTACCCAACAAGGAAAAGTCTGTGGTTTCCCTGAAGGAAATCCTGGGTTCCAAGGATTTTGTCAATCATAAAAGCCCTGTTGCAATTGCCATTGGAAAAGATATCGGCGGAAGGGTGATGGTTGCTGATATAAGAAAAATGCCGCACATGCTGATAGCCGGGGCAACCGGTTCAGGAAAGAGCGTCTGCATCAACTGCATAATCACCTCAATCTTATACAAGTCATCCCCTGAGGATGTAAAAATGCTTATGATTGACCCCAAGAAGGTTGAACTGGGTAACTACAATGGAATACCTCATCTTCTTATACCTGTCGTAAACAATGTGAAGAAGGCCGCCGGAGCACTCAACTGGGCCGTTACTGAGATGACCGGCAGATATGACAAGTTCAGCAAGGAAGGTGTCAGGGACATCGAAAGCTATAACAATAAGATGGAGGCAATTGAAGGCGGAGAGAAAATGCCGCAGATTGTCATCATAATAGATGAACTTGCTGACCTGATGGCAGCAGCCCCGGGTGAAGTGGAGGAATCCATATGCAGGCTGGCACAGCTTGCCAGGGCAGCAGGCATGCATCTTGTAATAGCGACACAGAGACCTTCCGTAAATGTCATCACGGGTCTCATAAAAGCCAATATTCCATCCAGGGTTGCATTTTCCGTTGTATCGCAGGTGGACTCAAGGACCATCATCGATATGGCCGGTGCCGAGAAGCTTCTGGGTATGGGTGACATGCTGTTCCATCCTGTGGGTCTTACAAAACCGGTAAGGGTTCAGGGAGCCTATGTTGCAGACCATGAAATAGCAAAGGTAACCAAGTTCATAAAGGAGCAGTCCGAGGATGCAAGCTATGATGAGGATATAATAGATCGCATCGAGGTCACTGAAAACGGCGGGGGTGGAGATGCCGGAGAGGCGGATGATCTTCTGCCAAGGGCGATTGAAGTAGTAATGGAAGCAGGACAGGCATCGGTATCATATATCCAGAGGAAACTCAAGGTCGGTTATGCAAGGGCCGCAAGGATAGTGGACCAGATGGAGGAAAGGGGAATCGTAGGGCCCTTCGACGGCAGCAAGCCAAGGGCACTGATGATAACCATGGAAGAATGGAATGAAATGAAGATGAATGAGTTCGAGTGATTCCACTCAAGGTCATTTTGATTTAGAATAATATAAATAAACATGCGGAGGACATAATATGAGCGCAGTAGTATTGAACGGCAGGGACCTGGCGGAAAAAATGAAGGAAAATATGAAGGCAAGGGTAGAGGCCCTGAAGAAGAAGGGTGTAAATCCCGGTCTTGCGGTGGTACTCGTCGGTGACAACCCGGCATCACAGATATATGTCAGGATGAAGAAAAAGGATTGCGCAGAGGTGGGTATTACCTCATATGAGTATCTGAGGGACAAGACAATAAGTGAAGATGAATTACTCGCACTTGTTGATGAACTTAACAAGGATGAAAGGATCCATGGAATACTTGTACAGCTACCATTGCCTGACCATATCAATGAAATCAAGATACTCGAACGGATTGATCCTGAAAAGGATGCAGACGGGTTCAACCCCATCAATATGGGAAGACTTCTGACCGGTGCGGAGAGCATGCTTCCGTGTACGCCTGCGGGTGTCATGGAACTGATAAAACTTTCAGGAGTGGAAATAAAAGGCAAGGATTGTGTGGTCGTGGGCAGAAGCAATATAGTCGGAAAACCGGCTGCCGTACTTCTTCTCAGAGAGCACGGAACGGTTACAATATGCCATTCACGCACAAAGAACCTTGGTGAAGTCACCCGAAGGGCTGACATACTTGTCGCGGCAGTAGGACGAGCAAATATGATAACGGCAGGCATGGTCAAACCGGGCGCTGTTGTAATTGATGTTGGCATGAACAGACTTGAAGGAAACAAGGTGGTCGGAGATGTTGATTATGAGGGAGTCAAAGAGGTTGCATCAGCAATAACCCCTGTTCCCAAGGGAGTCGGTCCCATGACAAGGGCAATGCTTCTGATGAATACACTGAAGGCTGCGGAGCGATGACCACCGTTGCCTTCATCACCCTTGGCTGCAAGGTAAACCAATACGATACGGATGTAATGAAGACCTCTTTTTTACAAAGAGGTTATTCATTTGCCGAAGCTTCTGAAAAGGCTGACATATATGTCGTGAATACATGTACGGTTACAGGAACTGCAGCAAGGAAATCAAGGCAGATGGTTGCCAGGGCAAGGAAACTGAATCCTGATGCACTTGTTGTTGTCACAGGGTGCCTTGGTCAGCTGGAAAGCGAAGAAGTACTGAGGATGACCGAGGCTGACATTGTAACAGGCAATGTTGAGAAAAGCATGGTCGTCAGCCTCGTAGAGGAATATTCCGGAAGCAGGTACTCTGAATCAGAGGATATATTCAAACAGGATGAATACATACAGGACTTTAATTCAACCCAGGATGAAAGAACCCGTGTTTTCATAAAGGTACAGGACGGATGTAATAATTTCTGTTCATATTGTGCCATTCCCTTTGCAAGGGGAATGTCAAGGAGCAGGAAGGGTGCGGATGTTCTCAGGGAGATTGAAAACTATGTTGAGAAGGGTGCTTCGGAAGTAGTAATCACAGGTATACATCTGGATTCATACGGTGAGGACCTGAAGGACTACAGGCTAATTGACCTTCTTGAGGACATTGATGGCATCAAAGGCCTTTCCAGGGTCAGACTGGGGTCCCTGGAACCGGGTTCAATAACCCGGTACTTTGTTAGAAAGGCGTCAGTGCTTGGAACATTGTGTCATCATTTCCATTTATCACTGCAGTCCGGATGTGATGAAACCCTTGAAAGAATGAAGAGAAGGTACACGACCGAGGAATTTGCAAGTGCGGTTGAGTTAATAAGGGAATACTTTCCGGACGCTGCAATAACAACGGATGTAATTGTGGGATTTCCGGGTGAAAGTGATGAGGAATTCCAAAAAACTGCTTCATTCGTAGAATCAATCGGATTCATGAAGATTCATGTCTTCAAGTTCTCAGCAAGAAAGGGAACACTTGCATATGGTATGGATGGAAAAGTATCCGGTGATGTAAAGAAACATCGAAGTGAAATAATTGCAGGGTTGTCAGCTGCAGGATTCATGAACTTTGCCAAAAAAGAAATAGGAAAACACCATATGGTCATTGCAGAACAGGTGTCTGATGTTTTGCCGGGATACTGGGAAGGGCATACCGGAAACTACATGAAGACTCTTTTCAAGTGCGAGGAATGTGAAGCCGGGGGCATATATGAGGTCATTTTAGAGCAATTGGGTGATGAATTTGTCTTTTCCTCCTTGCACAGCAGTACAGGGGTATAATAATATATATGCAGTGACAGAAGGAGGGATATGATGTCCACTGAAACCCAGAAGTTTGACTTTAACCTGGATAGTCCGAATAAAGCACGGGATATTATTATGCTGGTGTGCAATGCTCTGACTGAAAAGGGATACAATCCCATGAATCAGCTGGCCGGATACCTTTTGTCAGGAGATCCGACATATATAACCAGCTATAATGGTGCCCGTAATGCGATCAGAAGATTGGAACGGGATGAAATAATCGAGGAATTGGTAAACTACTATCTTCAGAATCAAGGATAAAAGAAATCTGGGGCGTACAGACATCATGGTACCGCCCATCTGCATAGGATCCCTGACGGTTGGTCCCCTCCAATGCAATCTAAGTCCGGAAAAAGGAAGCGATGTTCTGGCATATGCCTTCGGGCAGGGCATTGATTTCGTTGATACCGCACAACTATACAAAACATATGAATACATAAGACTTGCTGTTAAGAAATCGGGAGTCAATCCCGTCATATCATCAAAATCATATGCATATGACAGAAAGACTGCCATGGAAGCCTTTGAAGAGGCCAGGAAGGCCCTTGACAGGGATTACATTGATATCTTCATGCTTCATGAACAGGAAAGCAGGATGACCCTCAGAGGGCACAGGGAAGCCCTTGAGTTTTACCTTGAGATGAAACAAAGGGGTTTGATCAGAGCCGTCGGTGTTTCCACTCACAACGTGTGTGTTGTTGAAGCTGCAGCAGAAATGGATGAAATTGATGTCGTACATCCCATATTCAATTTACGGGGAGTGGGGATCAATGACGGTACGGGCAGGGATATGGAAAAAGCAGTGGAAAGGGCTTATATATGCGGCAAGGGAATATTTACAATGAAGCCCCTGGGAGGCGGAAGTCTTATTGATGACTATGATTCTTCTATGGGTTATGTCATGGGTAAGGAATATATTCACTCAGTTGCAATAGGGATGAGCAGCACCGCTGAGGTTGACATGAACATTGCTGTCTTCGAGGGCAGGGAGCCCGAAGAGAAGACGAGAAATAGTGTTTCTTTACAAAAGAGGGAATTGCATATAGAATTTTGGTGTGAAAATTGCGGGGCTTGTATAGAACGATGCAGACAAGGTGCCTTGTCCCCTGGAGAGGGCAGACCTGTGATTGACAGCGGAAAGTGCGTTGTCTGCGGATATTGCTGTTCTGTATGCCCGGTTTTTGCATTGAAGATATTTTGAGGTTTTATGGTAATACTGGGAATTGATTTTGGTGACAGAAGAATTGGTCTTGCGAAGAGCGATCCCATGGGAATGCTGGCGTCAGGCCTCGATACATTCGTATGGAAAGATGACATGTCACTGCCCGTTGCCCATATAGTGGAATTGGTAAAACAATACAACATCGGGCGGATTGTACTTGGGATGCCCCGGAACATGGATGGTTCCTACGGCTCAAGGGCGGAAGTAACCAGGAAGTTTGCCGATGCCATCAGGGAAGTCCTGGATATTGATATAGTATACTGGGATGAACGCCTGACGACTGCCTCGGCAATGATAACACTGAAAGAACAGGGCAGAAAAGCCTCAAAGGACAAAGGAGCTGTTGACAGGGCTGCAGCTTGTCATATACTGCAGTCCTATCTGGATATAAAATGACAGGAGGTCATTGATGGATAACAATGAAGGGATTATAACCCTCGAAGATGAAAACGGCAGAATGATTGATATGAATGTGATTGAAATGGTTGAGTACGAGGAAGTTCGTTACGTGCTTTTACAGAGCACTGATGAAAACGATGAGAACTCATATATATTCAGATTCAGGGAAGATATCGAATACGACAGGCTCGAAAGCATCGATGATGAAGAGGAGCTTGAGAGGATATGGGATATCTTTGAAGAAAAACTAACCGACGGACCCGTCAATTGACAGGGTTGACACCAAGGAGGAACAAATGAAGAAGATATTGGTTTTATTATTGGTTATTGCCATGGTCCTTGGGATAACGGCATGCAAGGGCAAGGAAGCAACGGAGAGTGAAACTCCCGATCCTACGGCTACGGTGTCACCATCAACTGAACCAACAGGGACATCGCAGCCAAGTGAAAGTCCGTCTGTTACAACCGATCCAACTGAAAGTCCTTCTCCAAGCGAAGAACCGGATGAAGGCTATGCATTCCCTGATCCGGATGTCAGACCGTGGGCTGTAAGCATTGATAACCAGGGCGAGAAGCCTTTTCCACAGGGAGGTCTTTCAAAGGCACAGATAGTGTATGAGATTCCTGTTGAAGGTGGAGTTACAAGGTATCTTGCATTGTTCTGGAATGTTGAGGTTGATTTGATTGGCCCTGTAAGAAGCGCAAGGGATTACATGCTTGATGTCGTGATGCCATATGATGGTTTCCTGGTTCATGTCGGAGGAAGTCCGCAGGTGCTTGGTGAAATAAGGAACTCATCAGAGTTTGAAACTTTGGATGCAATGTATAATGCAGGGTCCATATTTGAAGACCTGACCGATGACCCGAAGAACTGGCAGGATACATTTACTACAGGGGAGAAGGTGTCAGATTTTCTTGAGTCCAAATCCTATGACCTGGCAGCAGACACAACCGGAGCGGTTATGGAGTATCATGAGGAAATGGTGGTCCCGGATTCTTCAATGCAGGCCAATATGGTAAGTATTACGTATTCAGACCTGAACAGATGTGCATACATTTATGATGAGACAAGGCAATTGTATTTCAGGAACAGGGACGGACAGGCCCATGTGGATAAAAATGACGGAGCACCTTTTGGTGTAACCAATATTATAATCCAGAAGGTAACTACCAGGAAAATAAGCGGCGATGCAGCAGGCCGCATTGAAGTCGATATGGTTGATTCCGGCACAGGATATTACATCACCGGCGGAAAGAGCATTGAAATAACCTGGGAAAAGACAGAACGTTTCGGCCCAACCAAGTATTATGACAGCGAAGGAAAGGAAATCATCCTTAACCCCGGCAATACATGGATTCAGATAACCGATGCGCAGACTGCAATAATGATCCTGTAAATCTTTATACTTAAAAGAAACCAAAGAGGCTGTCCGTTGCGACAGCCTCTTTTTTGAGCCAATGGAATAATTACCTCAAATGAGAATATTCACCTCAGAGGAAAATATTTTCCTGACAGGTGATTATTTTCCGATGCTGGTTATTGCGGGAGCCTGTGCTAAGGTTAACGGACAAAGAAGTCAGTATAGAAAAAAGAACGTGAAACACGTTCTTTGTGGTCGGAGTGACTGGATTTGAACCAGCGGCCTCTTAGTCCCGAACCAAGCGCTCTACCAAGCTGAGCCACACCCCGATGCCGTGCCTAGAATTATACAACAACTTTGTTGTCCAGGCAATAACAGGAATTCATTTTTGTAAAAAACTATAATAGCTGCTGGCTATACATCGTAAGAAATTATGCATCGGATGCATAAAATATTTACCATATTAATTACAAGGTATATAATGTCATAGGGATATACTCTAATTACTTTATGGAGGATTTCATATGATAGTAGGAATACCGGCGGAGATCAAGAACAATGAGAACAGGGTCAGTATGACACCGGCAGGTGTGGCTTCCCTGACCATGCATGGTCACAAGGTTGCAGTACAGCATAACGCTGGTGCAGGCAGCGGATTTTCAGATGCTGAATACATTGAATCCGGGGCACACATCCTTGATACGGCGGAAGAGGTCTTCGGCTCATCTGACATGATTGTCAAAGTCAAGGAACCACAGGCATCCGAATATAAGATGCTCAGGGAAGGGCAGCTGCTCTTCACATACCTTCATCTCGCTTCATCAAGGGAACTTACGGAAGCCATGCTGAACTGCGGAGTGACCGGCATTGCATACGAAACCGTGCAGACTGATGACGGTGCACTTCCTTTGCTAAAGCCCATGAGCCTTATTGCAGGAAGACTTTCAGTACAGCTGGGAGCTGACCTTCTGCTTAAATACAAAGGGGGGAAGGGAATTCTTCTCGGAGGAGCACCCGGAGTGGAACCAGGCAAGGTTGTTATCATCGGAGCTGGAACAG
>DAINQB010000064.1:0-3982 GCA_036743175.1 Bacillota bacterium
TGTGCACCCAATGATTTTCTCACTTACGCCAGAACTGACAAAGTTGGTATAGATAGCAAAGTACTTGACATGATGTTGGAGGTTGAAATCCATCTGCCACCCGGTTACGACAGCAATGAACCCATCCCGGCACTATATCTGCTCCATGATTATGCTGCTGATGAAAGTAGCATAGGACATGCCGGTTTCTTCAGAATGGCAGATATCCTTGTAGAGCAAGGTTTGATTGCTCCCATGGTTATTGTGGTTCCGCAGATCAATAACAGCTATCTTCTTAATTCATCCGAAGAAACCGTTATTTATGGAGATGATGGAATCACAGGACTCTATTCCGGTATGTTCGAGGACTACTTTATCAATGAAGTCATTGAATATATTGAATCAACATACAATGTTTCAACCAGTCCAGACAATAGATATTTAGGAGGAATTTCCACCGGGGGATTCTCAGCCTTACGCATGGCATTTTCCCATCCGGATATGTTTTCAAAGGTTGGAGCGCATATGCCTGCAATGGTGGTTCCGGAGATGACAATGACAGGGGAGCAGTTCATGGACTGGTATTATCCAGATGAAGCAGCTGCGAAGGAAAGAAATCCAATTGAACTTGCATCTGCCGGAGTACCCGATGGTCTTTCAATTTTCCTTGACTGTGGTGATGAGGATGTATACAGCAAACCCTTTGCTGATGGGTTGGCAGATGTCCTGGCAGGAAACAATATTACTTTCGATTATCAGATTTATACGGGAACGCATAATAATGAATATCTATCAGAGCATATTACAGACTATCTCATGTTCTACGGTGGTAAATAGTGTAAGGGGTGAATAGGCGATGAAGATCATAACAAGCTGGATTAGTATTGCTTTGGTCATGTGTCTGCTTGTGGTGTGTGTAGCAATTCTGATCCATGAGAGAAGTAGTGATATTGAGGATGAAATTCTGACTAATGGGAGTGACAGTAAGGTAGAAATTTCGGAATTCGAGTTTTCACTGACATTCGGGCCAAGGGGCAGGACCTCAATCAATACATTCACAAATACAATAACAAAGGATCTGGCTCTGGATGGAGTAATTACAACCAAATATGTAATTTCTAAGAATGATCGAAAAAAGATCAGGGAAATGCTCAGTGAAATGGATATACTGGCTTTTCCCAAAAACCTCAATGTCAGAAGTTACTATGATCACACAGAAATCATCAGCTTCCACACCATAATCGATGGAAGAGAGCATACGGTTTCCTGGACTGTTCCATGGGATTTTGATTTCTATGAAGAAGACAGGCTGACAGTAATCCATCATGATTTCATGAAGTTCGTAAAATTCGTCAGGGATCTTGTCATCGGTTCAAAGGAATACAAAGCATTGCCGGAAGCAAGAGGTGGATATCTCTAGTCAGATATAATCATCCTTGGAGGGAACGCATTTTTGTATATAAGAACAAGATAGTTTTGTTATTTGATTCAACTGTTTTATTGAGATTCCATAATATCGGCAGGTTTTTATAATCTTTTGAATCAGCATATCGGCTGAGCTATGGAAATCTCTCAGGCTGTGAAGCGAATATCTGATCAGCTGGTCATTAAAGAATACAGTCGCTTCCTGTAGATTGAATTCCTTTCTGTCGAAATACGATATCCTATCATCTGTCTTGTCTCTTATAAACTTATCGAAATTGAGACCTTCAAGATTAAAAAAGCGTAGTATTTCTTTTTCCGAAACCAAATTGCCTGGTTTGAACTTAGGATTAATACTGCACCAATCATATGAAAAAGGGTCTTCTACTAAACCTGCTTTAACTGCATTCATTGATAGATACCTGTATAGAGTGGTGTATTGTCCGCTGCTTAATGTAGGATTGCTTTTAAATGGCCCGTCGAATACATGACCGGTCCTATCATTCAACATGTTATAGTGTTTTGCGAACTTTGACTGAAAGTATTTCATTAACCAGGATATTTCCTTCAGGGAACCCTCGAGAATTTTGTGTGAGTGGTTGCCCATGAGTGTCATGCAGTGCACTTTGATATCTGTATACCTAATATAGGTGTTGAAATAGAATAGATAGAGATTCTTTTCATCATCTGTTTTTAAAATATATTCCTGATTGTTGCCCCGGTTGTATACATGGTATATATCGATGGGGCTTTTTTCACGTAAATCACCCATATATCAACTTTAAAGCACTAAAATTACAATGTGAATAAACTGAGAATTAATTTTTCACTAAAAATTGCTTCTCAGTTTAATTTTACAGAAAAAAATAATCACGACAGTCGCAAATATCTTCAAGTTTGAATTATAACCAGGCGATAATTACGACAGACGTAAATATTTACGTCTGTCGTAATTATTAGGCGAACATGTGTGCGGAAATGTGGTTGGTATGGTATAATTGAGGGGAAGCGGAGGTTATATGGACAAGTTCAGGATTTCTTCAAAGTACGGGCCGAAAGGTGACCAGCCCGAGGCGATAAAAAAGTTAAGTGAAGGGATTACCAATGGGAAAAGGGACCAGGTTCTGCTGGGGGTCACCGGTTCTGGTAAGACTTTCACCATGGCGAATGTCATTCAGCAGGTGCAGCGTCCGGCAATTGTAATAGCTCATAACAAGACTCTTGCTGCCCAGCTTTGCAGCGAGTTCAAGGAGTACTTCCCGGATAACTGCGTCGAGTTCTTTGTCAGTTATTATGATTATTACCAGCCTGAGGCATATATACCGTCCTCAGATACATATATTGAGAAAGATTCTTCCATCAACGACGACATCGATCAGCTCAGACACTCCGCAACTGCTGCTCTTCTGGAAAGAAGGGATGTCATCATTGTCGCATCGGTTTCATGTATATATGGCCTTGGAGACCCCGAGGATTACAAGGACCTGATGGTTTCCGTCAGGAAGGGCATGAAAAAGGACCGGGATGATGTAATCAGCGGTCTGGTCGACATCCAGTACACCAGGAATGAAATCGACTTGAAAAGGGGCACTTTCAGAGCAAGAGGCGATGTCCTTGAGGTAATTCCTCCATATGAAGACAAGGTTGGAATAAGAATTGAGTTCTTTGGTGACGAAGTGGAGCGTATCCTGGAGATTGACATGGTCACCGGTGAAATAAAAGGTGAAAGGATGCATGTTGCATTGTTCCCTGCCTCACATTTCGCAACTTCGCACGATAAAATGATCAAGGCTGTGAAGGGAATTGAGGATGAACTTGAATGGAGGCTCCGGGAGCTTCATGACCAGAACAAGCTTGTTGAAGAACAGCGCCTTGAGCAACGGACACGATATGACATTGAAATGCTTACAAATGTAGGAATGTGTTCCGGAATTGAAAACTATTCAAGGCATATATCCGGAAGGGATGAGGGCACCCCGCCGTATACTCTTCTTGATTACTTCCCCGACGACTACATCATGTTCATTGATGAGTCCCACGTTACAATCCCGCAGATAAACGGAATGTACAAGGGGGACAGGGCCAGGAAAAAAAGTCTTGTTGACTATGGATTCAGGCTTCCTTCCGCTTATGACAACAGGCCGCTTATGTTCGATGAGTTCAGAAAAAGGCAGAACCAGGTCATCTACGTGAGCGCAACTCCTGCGGATTATGAAATGGAACTGTCCGGTGAGGCTGTTGAACAGATAATAAGACCAACAGGTCTTGTCGACCCGGAAATAGAGGTAAGACCGGTCAAGGGACAGGTGGATGACCTTATTGGTGAAATCAGGAATACCGTCAGCAAGGGCTATAGAGTGCTTGTGACAACACTTACAAAGAGGATGGCAGAGAATCTGACGGAGTTCATGGACAATCTTGATATAAAGGTAAGATATCTTCACTCAGATATTGACACCATTGAAAGAATGGAGATTCTCAGGGATCTGAGGCTTGGAGAGTTCGATGTGCTTGTGGGAATAAATCTTCTCCGTGAGGGACTTGACCTGCCCGAAGTAGCACTTGTGGCAATCCTTGACGC
>DAINQB010000064.1:4082-5349 GCA_036743175.1 Bacillota bacterium
CTGCTGCAAACCTTGAGTTTGAGGCAGCTGCAAGATACAGGGATGAAATAAGAAGACTCATGAAACTGAAAGGCGGTGCGAGCCTGTGATATATGGCAATGTGGAATTATTCAATGTGGAGAGGCTGGAGCACAGGAGCGGAATCCCCGGAGTCATGCTCAACAGGTTCAGCAAGGCGGCTGTAGATGGGCTTGACAGGGGGGAGGACAGGCGTGGCAACCTGACCCAGTCCTATTGCAATGACATTGAGATTCGCTTTGAGACTGCTGCACAGGAAGTGACGGCAGAAGTAGGAGCCTGGGACAATGACGGATATATTGCGGTTTTCAATGGTGAGTACTTCCATAGCCTGCATCATCTTCCTGAAGGCAGGTTGTCAGTTTTAAAGTTGCAAAGACACCCAAGGCTTGCATTGATGCCGGCAGTGGATGACGAAAGGTTCAACAGGTATATCTGGAGACTTGTATTTCTTAAGAGATTCCAGGCTGTTCTAG
Organism: Bacillota bacterium; assembly: GCA_036743175.1. Taxonomy (GTDB): domain Bacteria; phylum Bacillota; class Clostridia; order DUPQ01; family DUPQ01; genus JAFGQE01. Next base: position 4,577 of record DAINQB010000064.1, read on the forward strand.
GCGAAATTCATACAGAGCAGGGAAAGATTGGTCCGCCGCTATACAATATCAGACCCAGGACCATGCTTGCGTATGGTTCTTCAATCACCTTCGGTGCGGGGACAGGACCTGCCTCATATCTTCACCATATGTGGATCCTTGCAAGAAGACTCGGTTATCAGCTGGAGAATAAAAGCATGCCTGGAAGCTGTTTCTGTGAAATATCGTATGGCGATTTTCTGAGTGACATATCCGCAGACCTTTATTATTACGAACTTGGCGGAAATATGAGACTCAGGCATACACCCGATGAGTTCAGAAGAAGGGCGGAACACCTGGTCAAGGAAACAAGAAGGAAAAACCCCGAAGCACCCATAATTCTATTGTCTATATATCCTCTGCTGGGAAGCATCCCTGATGAGGACCATGAAAAGGCAGCGCGTGTCATCGCCAGTTTCAATGAAACAATATATCATTTAGCTGACCCTGCTGACAGAATTTTTGTAGTAGACAGCAGCCAGATAATATCAGAACCCGGACTTCTGTCATATGACGGACTGCATCCTTCGGGCTACGGAAACATCATGATGGCGGAAAGGCTTTACAATATCATCAAAAACATGATTTAATCCCGTTAAATGTTGATAATGACTTCCTCTTAATATATGATAAAGGCAACTTATTTTAAGGGGGAAAGACATGGAAAAGATCAGGGTTGGTATGTTCGGAATCAACGGACATCAGATTCATGAGTTGCTGGCTGACAATGAAAGGGCATGCTGTACTGCAATTGC
>DAINQB010000064.1:5449-10182 GCA_036743175.1 Bacillota bacterium
GATATGGCAGGCACATGCTTTGAAGAACCGTTCCTGACAATGAAGGACATCGTAAAATCCGGAATCCTCGGTGAGATTGTCCAGGTCTATGCTCAGAAATCATATCCATATCATGAAAGAAGACCGCAGGATGACATCACAGACGGTGGATTGATCCGCTGGGTAGGTGTCCATGCGACAAGATTCATTGAACACACAACCGGAATCAAAATTGACAAGATATACTCAGTTGAGACAACCCATGCAAACCCTGTAAAAGGCGGTGGCATGGCTACTGCTGCAAGTGTTATGATGACACTTGAAAACGGAGCCGTGGGTTCCATGTGCATAAACTATCTCAACCACAGGACAATCGGGGCCTGGGGAAATGAACATCTCCGGATATGGGGTACCGAAGGCTGGGTGGAAGCAACCGACGGACTTCAAAGGACACATCTGTATCTGCGTGACAGGGATGCAGGCCCATTGGAACTGAAACATGAGAACAGGGACTATTTTGAATATATCCTTGACAATCTTATTGATGGAAAAGAAATGCCCATAAGCCTGGAGGACGAAATGCATCCTCTGAGAGCCGTCATCAGGGCAAAGGAAAATGTATTGGAGTTGGTGAAATAGTATGAAAATTTTACTTATTGGAATCAGAGGTTATGCAAAGGTATTCATGGATGCACTTTTTGCAAACAAGCCGGGGGAAGACTTTGAATTTGTCGGATATGTTTATCCAAAGAACAGGACCAGTGCCATTCCGCAGGAGCTTATAGACAACAACATAACAAGATACGACTCCCTGGAGGAATTCTACGAAAACAACGAAGCAGATCTTGTAATCATATCTTCACCCATTCAGCTTCATGTATCACAGACCATCGAAGCCCTCGAAAACGGATCGAATGTACTTTGTGAAAAGCCCATTGCAGCAACAATCCAGGACGCCCTCAAGATGCAGGAAGCTTCAGAAAGAACCGGTAAATTTGTTGCAGTAGGTTTTCAGTGGTCATTCAGCGAGCCAATCCTGAGCCTGAAGAAAGATATTCTGGATGGAGTTTATGGAAAACCTTTAAGCTGCAAAACAGTTGTACAGTGGCCAAGGAGTGAAAGATATTACAACAGGAGCAGCTGGGCAGGCAAGATAAAGGACGAGGACGGCGAATGGATACTTGACAGTGTTGCCAACAATGCTACTGCTCATTTCCTCCACAACATGTTCTTTGTACTTGGCGAAAAAATAAATGAAAGTGCATATCCTGCAAACATTCAGGCGGAGATGTACAGGGCGAATGCCATTGAGAACTATGATTCTTTCATGGCCAGGATCAAGACTGACAATGGCGTGGATATGATATTCCTTGCAAGCCATGCAGTGCCTGAAAATATAAATCCTGTATTTGAGTTCAGGTTTGAAAAAGGAACGGTGACCTTCGATTCTGCGAAGGACAATATAATCTATGGAACAACATCAGATGGGGTCACAAAGAGTTATGGAAATCCGTTTGATGATGAGATGAGAAAGATATTCACTTCAATCAAAGCCATCAGAGGAGAAGATGTTATACCATGTGACATTCTGACGGCCAGCCCGCAGCTGATAACAATCAATGCTGTTTCGGAACACCTCAGGATAGTTGATTTCCCGGAGGATGTGCTTGTCAGACAGCCTTTGAAGGAACCTGGACTTGAAACCACCCTTATATATGTAAAGGATATCAAGGACGTGCTGAATGATTGCTACAGTAAGGAAAAGCTTCCGTCTGAACTGGGAGTATCCTGGGCTGTATCACAGGGAAGTTTCGAGGTAGGGGAGTACACGGAATTCAAAGGGGAAAGAAAGTGAAAGAACTTTCAATAAGAACCAGTGAAAGATGCTGCTTGATTGATATAACCCGGGAGGTTTCCCGGGTTATAAACAATAGTGGAATCAAAAGCGGTATTGCAACTCTCTTTGTTCCTCACACCACTGCCAGCATAACCATCAACGAAAATGCAGACCCTGATGTAAAGACAGATATTCTGATGAAACTTGATAAAATAGTTGATAGTGACATGGAGTTCAGACATTCGGAGGGTAACTCTGCAGCTCACTTAAAAGCTGTCATGACAGGATTTTCTGTAAGTGTAATCATTGAGGATGGAGTAATGCAACTGGGAACTTGGCAGGGGATCTATCTGTGTGAGTATGATGGTCCAAGGACCAGGAAGGTATATATAAAAACAATGGGCTGAAAGGATTTAATGAACGTCCCTTGAAGCTTGTTTTACAGGAGGTAGATATGCTGGAACTGATGAGAAAAAGAAGAAGTATACGAAAATACAGGGACATACCAATTGAGCAGGAAAAGCTGGACTCAATAATGGAATGTGCACTGAGATCACCCTCTTCAAAACACAGGCGGCCATGGACTGTCTGGGCTGTAACTGACATCGAATTAAAGAAAAAACTGGCAGTTTCTAAACCCGGCGGAGTTCTTTTCATGGACAAAGCACCGGTTATATATGTGGTTGCAGGTTATCCTGATGTTTCGGAATGCTGGATTGAGGATTGTTCAATAGTTTCAACGGTAATACAGCTTGAGGCTGAGAGCCTTGGGCTTGGTTCCTGCTGGGGGCAGATACGTGGCAGGGATTACAATGATAATGTGACGTCATCCGACTACATAAAGGAATTGCTGAAGATGGATGATGATTGTGAGGTGCTGTGTATAATATCAGTTGGATATGCAGCAGAAGAAGTTGAAGGCCGTATGGATGTGCCATACAGTAAAAGCAAATCAATATAGCGGGGGATACAACATGTATTTACAGGCGGAGCACTGCGGTAGGATTCTTAAGGAGATATCCTTACTCAGGTACAGGAAGACAATTGAAATCAAAGACATAAAAATGCTGAAAGGTGAAGTAAGCGACAAGTATATACTTCCCATTGGCAGCCCGGAACTTAAAACCTATGTTCCCGGTGATGAGTGGGGAGATGATGATGAGAAATATCTCTTCAGGGCAGATTTCACTGTGCCTGATGAGCTTGATGGGGAAACTCTTGTCCTCATGGTGGAAACATCTGAATATGGGCAGGCAGACCCATTTGTAAAAGGAGTTTCCACAAACTGGAACATGAACAGGAATCCGCAGTTCCTGCTTTACCTTGACAAAAGGACTGTCCAGGGACTGGACAAGTTCCATACCCATTCCCTGATTTCGGATTCAGCGAAAGCCGGTCACACATATGAGATTGCCCTTGATGGATATCCGGGATCAAGGCTCAGGATAGAGCGTGAAGGAAGGGTTCAGCTTTATATGAAGGTTGTTGTGCTCGATAAAAAGGTTGAAAACCTATATTACAATCTCAAGGTCCTGCTGGATGTAGCCGTCAGGAGCGAGGATGAAAAGACAAAGGCGGATTTGCTTGGGTTTGCCGAAAAAACCGTCAATATGCTGGATCTGAGAAAGCCTTATACAAAAGAATTCCATGACTCTGTTGACAAGGCAGACAAATATCTGGAAGAGGACTTCTATGGAAGTTACTGCGGTGATTCCCAGGCAACGGTAAGCGGAGTCGGTCATACCCATATAGACGTTGCATGGTTGTGGCCACTTGATATTACAAGAATGAAGACCATCCATAGCTTTGCAACAGTCCTGGAACTTATGGACCGTTATCCTGAATATCTTTTCATGTCAAGCCAGCCTCAGCTTTATGATTTCATCAAAAAGGAAAGGCCTGATCTTCTTGAAAGAATAAAGGAAAGGGTTGCTGAAGGAAGATGGGAACCCGAAGGCGGTATGTGGCTTGAGGCTGACTGCAATGTAACCGGCGGTGAATCATTCGTCAGGCAGCTGCTTTTCGGAACCAGATTCTTCAAAAGGGAATTTGACAAGGAATGCAGGGTTCTTTGGCTTCCTGATGTCTTCGGTTACAGTGCTGCACTTCCGCAGCTTCTTAAGAAAGCGGGCATCGACTATTTTATGACCACCAAGATTTTCTGGAATGAATACAACAGATTTCCTTATGAAACATTTGAGTGGGAGGGCATGGATGGTTCAAAGGTTCTTGCCCACTTCATAACCGCAACTGATCCGGGTGACGGAAGAATCTATGGCTCTACTTACAATGGAGTGGTTTCTACCCCCCATGTAAAAGGTTCATGGAGCAATTACCATCAGAAAGATCTGAACAATGATGTTCTGATGTCCTTCGGATACGGTGATGGTGGCGGAGGACCGACAAAGGAAATGCTGGAGGAAGGGCGAAGGCTCAGCAAGGGAATTCCAGGGTGTCCTAAATTCGAAATCAAGAAATCGGGAGATTATTTCAAGGGACTTGATGAACGGGTTTCGGGTAATCCGCGTCTTCCGAAGTGGGTCGGGGAACTCTATCTTGAATATCACAGAGGAACCCTTACTTCCGTTGGAAAGAACAAATGGTATAACAGGAAGTGTGAAAATCTTCTCAGGGATGTAGAACTCTTCTCCATGATAGCGTCAGATGCAAATTTACTGCAATATCCACAGGATGAAATAAATGAGGCATGGGAAACAGTGCTGCTAAACCAGTTCCATGATATTCTGCCCGGTTCATCAGTCAGGGAAGTTTATACGGAGTCACAGGCACAATATGCAAAGGTCATGGAAGACATGTACAAAAAGCTTGAAGACGCCATAGTGAGGATTGCATTTTCAGTCTCAGAAGGTGATGACAAGTGTGTTGTGTTCAACCAGCTGTCATATGAACGAAAGGA
>DAINQB010000064.1:10282-13858 GCA_036743175.1 Bacillota bacterium
CAGAAGGTGATGACAAGTGTGTTGTGTTCAACCAGCTGTCATATGAACGAAAGGATATTGCAAAGGTCAGGGTAACCGGGAATTTCACCCATGCGATTGATGTCCTTGGGAACAAGACAGCAGGCCAGATGATAACAGAAGATAATGAAACATATTTCATCTTCATATCAACTGTACCTCCCATGGGATGCTCGGTATATCAGCTTGTAAATGAAACCCCCGCGGCAGGCAGCATGGATATATCTGACAAAAAGATGGAAAATGACTTTGTAAGGGTCGTATTCAATGAAGACATGCATATTACATCATTGTATGACAAAACAAATGGAAGGGAACTTGTAAAGGCAGGTCAAAGGGCCAATGAAATCATCGCATTTGAAGACAAACCGGCCATGTGGGATGCATGGGACATAAATATTTATTACAATGACAAGAGTTGGTCTGTCTCGGATGTGGATTCAGTGGAGGTCATTGAGAATGGACCGGTCAGAAGTGCCATCAGATACAAAAGGGAGTTCCTGGACTCAGTAATATGGCAGACTGTCTACATGTACAGCTTCAGCCCAAGGATTGATTTTGATACATACATCGACTGGAGGAACGACCACATACTGCTAAAAGCTGCCTTCCCGATGGATATACATACGGACAGGGCAACATATGAAATACAATACGGCAATGTCGAAAGGCCGACCCACTGGAATACAAGCTGGGATTATGCAAGATTCGAAGTGTGTGCACACAAGTGGGCTGATATCTCAGAAGCTGATTTTGGAGTCAGCCTGATGAATGACTGTAAATATGGCCATGATATTAAGGATTCCGTGATGAGGCTGACCCTTTTGAAATCAGCTACAAGTCCAAGTCCTGTTGCTGATTTCGGCGAACATTACATGACTTATTCAATAATGCCTCATTCCGGCGACTTCAGGTCAGGCGGTACCATTGAGCAGGCTTACTCACTGAATAATCCTATGCATGCAGTCAATGTTTCAGGAGGCGCGGCAATCCTTGGAAATGAGTTGTCATATGTTTCAGTTGACAAACCCAATGTGGTTGTTGAGGCCGTAAAAAAGGCAGAGGACAGTGATGATATTATTGTCAGGGTGTATGAGTGTCATAACAAGCGGTCCACTGTATCAATGACTCTGTCAGGAAAGATTACAGCATGCAGTGAATGCAATCTTCTTGAGGAGGATGACAAGCCTGTGCCTTTTGAAGGATCCAAAATTAAATTCATTATAAAACCATATGAAATAAAGACATTCAGGATAAGAATCTGAGTAGTAACCCGGCCCTGAGCCGGGTTATTTTTACCCCTGGAGATTGATAAGACTTCCCATCTCAAGGTTTATTTCATCGGTTGTTTCGTTATCCATGAAAGCAGATGGAGTGAAGGTGATTTCACCAAATACAATTCTGCTGTCTAATAGGTAGAAATCGACTCGTGCAAAAATGAAGCCTGAACTCAGATTTTGGCAGTAATCATATATCTCATGCAGATTGCCTGGCTTTTCAAAGCCGGGATTGGGAAGATGCTTTTTCAGAAAAGGAATATATGTCCAGTCGAAATCGTATAGATACCATTTCAATGATTCTGAGTTCCGGCCAGTGCAAAGCATGATGTATGCAGGTTTGCCATTGAAGCAATAAACTTTGTAATCCATTATATCGTTCCCGAGATATTTCTCACAGATTATACGGGGCTGAATGTGACGGTACTGCTTTTCGCCATACATATGGTAATAGTTGAATTTCATCCACTTTTTCAGCGTTGCTCTTGTCTTTTTGATATCAAGTGAAGTCTTGTCTGCTACGACTATATTCATGCCTGAACCGTGGGTGCATTTAAGAACGAAGGAATCCGGCAATTCATCGAAATCAATATCGTCGGGTGTCTCGTATGCTGAAATAAGTTCATTCAATGTATGACCAAGGCCAAGATTTGATACATAATCCCTGACGGCAAGCTTATCTGTACAGGTTTCCATCAGGGGATTATGAACCCACCGGTTGATCCAGATAAGTTTTTCATACAGGCTTTTGGGATTATCAAGGTCAGGCAGACGACCATATGTGACCAGGAAGCGTGTTCTCATGAACAGACGGGGGAAGAGCCTTACAGGCATTGAGCGAATCCACATCATTCATGCTCCACCAGTACATTTATCCATTGCCGGGAAAGGAATCTTCTGCGGGCTATTATGACCTTCAGCAGTTCTTCAATGTTGATAAGGGCCATTGCCCAGTAAATCGGCAGCTTTAGGACGAGTACTGCAAAGAAGGCAACAGGTATTCCAAGCAACCATACCATTCCGATGTCAAGGAACATGCAAAACCGGGTATCTCCTCCGCTTCTAAGGATTCCGACAATGTAGACAAAACCAAGTTGCCTGATGGGTATGAAGGCTGCTGTGACATATATGCATTTGGTCGCCAGTTCCTTGGTCTCATCAGTGAGTCCGAACAATCCGGCAATCATATATCCAAAAAGCGCATACAGTGCAGCAAGGAAGAGTGTTGCAATGAACTCCATCTTTACCAGGCGTTTTGAAATGGAAAAGGCACTTTCAATCTGATTGGCTCCAAGCTGGTTGCCAACCAGAACTGCAGTGGCATTTCCCATTCCTATTAGAAATGCCCATATCAGATCGGAAATAGTCATGGCAACCTGGGCCGAGGCAATGGCGGCAGTACCGAGGAATCCATAGGCTATGAAATAAACTGAAACACCCAAAACCCAGGCAGATTCATTTATTATGACGGGAAAGGCTGTCTTGATGACCCTTTTCAGCATGGAAAAGTTAAAGCTGAAGAATTCCTTTATTTTACCTGCAAGAGGGTGGTCCTTTGACTTATAGATAATAATAATCAAAAGGAAAAGCTCAATGACCCTGGCAATGAGAGTAGCTATTGCAGCGCCTCTGACTCCAAGTTCAGGCATACCCCAGTTACCATTGATCAGCAGATAGTTCAGGAACGTATTTATACTGAGGGCAATTATACTTGCGGCCATAGGGAATTTGGTCATGTGCACACTTCTGGAAGTGTAGGAAAAAACAAAGGCTATTGACACTGGTATATAGGTGAAGGCAGCGATTGAAAGATAGCTTGCTCCCTTTTCTATGACAACCGGATCCCTGAGGAAGATACTTATTATTTCCGAAGGGAAAAAGAGAGTTCCTATTGTAAAAAACGTTGAAAGTATCAATCCTATTGTAAAGGCCATTCCCATGATCTTCTTGATGTTTACGATATCTTTCTTACCCCAGTACTGCGCAGTATAAATTCCAAGTCCGCTGTATGCACCGAAGAGGGTTATTATCATTATAAAGAATATTCTGTTGGATACACTGACTGCAGCAAGAGCCACCTCGCCCCTGGAGCCAATCATCATGTTATCTACAAGGTTCAGAAGGGTACCCACGAAATTCTGTATTGCTATGGGTAATCCGATTTTTAATATCTTCTGTATCAATGATTTGTTGGTGCTTAAATCCGTCATGCATCTTCTCCTGAATATATCCCGTCAAATTATATAGCAGAGACCTTGCATTGTCACCAAAAACCTATTCC
>DAINQB010000065.1:0-9110 GCA_036743175.1 Bacillota bacterium
CCTTTATATGGAAACCGGCCATACTTATGACCGGGCATATGAAAACTTACAGGTTTCTTTTTTCTGTTGTCTTCCAGAAACTTGCCAATTGGCTCATTCCGACTTGTTTTTCTCATATATCAACCTTAGACCTTCAAGTGTAAGGAGTCCGTTGACCTCATCAATTTCCTTTGTGCCCTCGACTATCAGCCTTGCAAGACCACCGGTGGCTATGACCCTGATGCTGTTTCTGTCAATGCCTGTTTCAGCCATCTCGTCCTTTATCCGGTTGACAAGATAATCAATTGTTCCGAGGTTACCATAGACGATACCGGACTGCATACTGTGAATTGTATTTGTACCTATGACCTTGTCTGGTTTTTCTATCTGGATCCTTGGCAGCTGTGCGGCCTTTGATGTAAGTGCGTCGGCTGAAACCTGGATGCCCGGACATATTACAACTCCCAGGAACTCACCTTTTCCGGTCACAGCACTGAGTTTTGTTGCAGTACCGAAGTCAACTATTATAACAGGGCCTTTTACCTGGTTGTATGCTGCAACTGCACTGACAATGAGATCCGCTCCCAGTTCACGGGGGTTGTCTATCCTTATGTTGAGTCCTGTCTTTATACCAGGTTCGATCAGGATTGGTACACAGTTGAAGAATTTTCTTATTGCATGCCTGAGTGAATACATTATACTTGGTGCAACGCTCGCAATTATGACATCCCTGACATCACCCACAGACAGCCCCGCATTACCAAACATCGTAAGAAAGAACACCCCGAATTCATCGCTTGTCCTTTCCTTGTTTGTCGCAAGCCTCCAAATGTGAAGCAGTTTCCTGTCTTCATAAAGTCCCATTACAATATTGGTGTTTCCAACATCTATAGCAAGCAGCATACCCACCTCAGATTTTCATACTCTTTATTTCTTCGATTTCAAGACGGATTTCCTTCTCTATCCTGACTATATCCTTCTTTATGTCTTCTGCTGTTTCATATTCAGGCTTCTTTGTAAACCCTGGTTTCTTCGTATATCCCGGTTTACGCGAATTATATCTTTTACCCTTGAAATTCTTGTTTCCGGTGTTCTGATTCTTCTGCTGGGTGCTCTTCTGACCTGTATTCTCATTGCTCCCTGCAGCAGGTTTACCCTGGTTCTGCCGGCTGGCCTGGTTTTGCTGATTTTGATTGCTGGTTCCCGGGTTTGACTGATTCTGATTGCTGTTGCCGGGTTTTTTCCTGTAGTTACCGTTGTTCCTGTAATTCTTATAATTTGAATTGTTCTTCTTATACCCTGTATTTGTATTGTTGTTCTCTGACATCCGTATCTCCCTTCAATTTATGTCCTGGATTCTTCTGATTGAAATTTCTCCCGAATTGTATTCGTTCATACCACCATCGGCACTCCTGGCAACCAAGGATCCTTTTCTTGTAATACCGATCGCTTTGGCTTCCATGCTTTCACCGTTTCTGATGATAACTATTTCCCTTCCGTCGGTTATATTATATTCGTTCCATAGTTCCAATATTTTATCAGCTTCATCATTCAAAACTAGCCTGTAAACCTCCTGGATATTATAACATAATGAAGCGATTATTTCTGACCTTGGCACCCTGAGACCTGTAATACCATACATTGAACCTGCTATCATGGATACATCGTCCGTAAAGTCTTCTTTTTCCTGAAGCAGGTTGATTCCGATTCCAAGGACTATGTAATTGATTACATTTGTTTCACAGTTCATTTCCGTCAGGATACCGCATACTTTTCTGTCATCAATGATGATGTCATTCGGCCATTTGATTCCCGCCTTGATTCCATATGCTTCTTCAATGGTCCCGGCAACGGCCACAGCTGCTGCAACAGTAATCAGGAGAGCCTTTTCCGGATCCATTTCAGGCTTCAGTATAAAAGAACACCATGCACCCTTGTCATTCGCTGACTCAAAGATGCGTCCCATTCTGCCTCTTCCGCCTTCCTGTCTGGAACAAACCACAAGGGATGTACTGCTTTTTTCAGTGGCTGCAATCTCCTTCGCCTTGTTGTTTGTGGAATCAAGGGAATCGAAGAAATAAACCGGTATTGAAAATCCGATTCTTCTTCCTATCTCGTATGAGTTCAATATGTCCTTTGTTTCACCCAGACTGTAACCATGGCCACCGGATGAAGTAATATCATACCCTTCATCCCTCAGTATGTTGACATGTTTCCAAACAGCAGTTCTGCTTACATCCAGTTCATCACATATCATCTGTCCGGAAACATATTTGCCTTGATCGGCGTATAGCAGGTCCAGGATCCTATATCTCATCGGAAGGTTTGTGAAGCACATATCTTTCTCCGTCCATAAGGAAGACACTGGTTCCATGGCCTGACCACTCTTCAGAAGCCTTGCCCATTGACACAAGCAGTTTCATATACCCGAAGAATGCCTTGTCATAGAATTCATCATCATTGTCCTCAAATCTTGTCTTGAGGGTCTGGATATACAAGGAGGCAGAATTCTCATACAATACAGGAACATCCATGTTTTTATCGAGAAGGCTTATAAACTCCCCGAGTACTGTGAAGGTTATCAGATAACATGGTTTGTGATATCTGCCCAGCATATATTTACTTGCATGTATGATGGATTCATTGAACCATTTGTGTTTTCCAATGATTGCATAAATCTCCTCGGCAACCAGCAGCTTGTCACCCGGCAAATCAAGTTTCAGACACACAAGTCCGGGATCATTGAATGCCTCGATGTTATCCCTGGGAGACAAGTATGCATGTATGGCCCTGATAGGTATGTCCCCGCTTTCGGGAATAGGTTTTCCATACACAGAAAGCTTGAGTCCGCATTCAAGGGCTTCTGCAAGTTCATGCTCATTTATGTAGAAATATGCAACCATTTCAATCCTATTTGTTTACTATTGCGTCGGAAATCTCAACCACGCTTTTCATATGACCTACGTCATGGACCCTCAGGATATCTGCTCCGTTTATAATTGAGACTGCTGCAATAGAAGCTACAGTTTCAAGTTTTTCTTCGTCGTTTTCTTCTGTTCCTGTGGGATAGATCATCTTTCCCGAAGGTCCTACCATCAAAGGCACCCCAAGGGACTTCAGCTCCCTGAGTTTTCTGATTACTCCCAGAGTCTGGTCATTGGTCTTTCCAAACCCGAATCCCGGGTCAATTATAATACTGTTGATACCAACCCCCGCCTCCTGGCATTGTGTAAGGCTTTTTCTGAGTGTTGAATAAACTGTTCCCATCACATCTCTTTTTATGCGGTTTTCCGAATTATGCATGAGTACAATCCCCGCCTTGTATGAAGCAACGACGGAAGCAAGCTCAGAATCCATCCTGAGAGCCCAGATATCATTGATTATATCAGCACCGGCATCAAGCATATGCCGGGCATCCTCTGAATATGAAACATCGGTACAGATGGGAATCCGGCTGGTTTTCCTCATCTTCTTTATTATGTTCCTTGAACATATGACAGAATCTTTTCTCGGCATGGAGGGGCTGCAGGTTATATCAAGTATATCCGCTCCTTCACCTATCAATTTTTCAGCCCTGCCCAGGATGACAGCTTCGTCCTCTCCCGGAAGCATTTCAAGTACACCCATTATTATGGTACGGTTTCCGATAGGTATCCTCTTGTCCCTGCACATCAGACTTGGTTTTCTCAAACTGCCGACCTTGAGAAGGAAATCAAGGGCATCCGCAATTTCTGCGGTATTCCTTGTCCTGAGCCTCAGCCTTTTGGTAAGCCGCTCAAGGGCACTCCGTGAACCTGCAATAATCACATCGCTTCTTTGGACGCTCCTGTCGTATACTCCTTTGTTATATGCTGCGTGTCCGCCCATTTCCAACGTATCGTTCTTGATAATGATTGCATCAGTAACAGATACATCATCAAACTTTATTGTAAGGAAGTCAGCCTGGTTGGCAAGCCAGTTTACCTTGCCTTCCTCTGCTCCTATTTCAATCATATGTTCTTCAGCTTCACGCGGGCTGTTAATGACCAGTATCCTGGCATCACCTTTCATCTTGCACCTCCGAATTTGTTCTGGTACATCCCTATTATATCTTCCTCGTCAACCATCCTGGGGTTTTGTGCAACACTCCCTTGTCCCATTGCAAGTTTTGCATACATTATTATATCATTTTTAGCAATGACAGGTCTTGCAGTGATTCCTGTATCAAAGAATATTTCCACTTCCTCCATGTCTTCAAAGCCCAGTATACCCATGATATTGCGTATTTTCTCCGGTACAGCCTTTTGATTGAATGAAAGGTATTCACCAATCAGCATTGCGTTCGCCCTTCCATGGGAATATCCCCTGAAGTATGTCAGCGAATACCCCATTGCATGAAGCACGGTGGTACCTGTATGGGTTATGGCAATTCCACCGAGACAGGAGGCATACATAAGAAGTTCACGGACAGTTTCATCAATATGATTGTTCCTCAGGGCATCCATGCATTTTGCAAAAGCCTTCATTCCTTCCATCGCAATTGAATCGTTGAATGGAGTGCTTCTCTTTGAAAGATAGCTTTCCATGAGGTGTGTAAAAGCATCAAATGCAGTATCAAGTGTTATCTCATATGACAGTGTTCTTGTATATGCAGGATCTGCAAATGCAACAATTGGAAAACTTGAAGGGCTTTGAAAGTTTTTCTTTGTCTTCATTGAGTGGATTGTGAGGATTGAATATGGAGTCACTTCACTTCCGGTACCGGATGTGGTAGGAACCGCAATCATCGGAAGGGATTTGTTCTTGGGAACACCCCGTACAAGGTCTTCGGGATCCATGTCATTGGTCATAAGGGCGGCGATTGCCTTTGCGGCATCCAAAGGGGAACCACCGCCTATGGCCACTATGAAATCAGCTTTACCGGCTTTCCCGAAGGCAGCTCCATCAGAAACGTTCTCAGTTGTCGGATTGTTTTCAACTTTGTCAAATATACAATAATCAATGCCTTCTTGACCCAATGCGTATATCACGTCATCAAGGGCACCGGACAATTTAGCACTTGATCTGCCCGTCACAAGCAGTGCCTTTTTGCCCATATTGAACCTGCGGGTGTTCTCTTTTATTACACCGGTGCCGAATATAAGCTCCACCGGCATATTGAACCTAAACTGCATCCTGTCTCCGTTTCATTTTACTGAAGGTAATATAATCCTTTGTAGATAATATAGCAAACAGTATCCGTAATAATTCCCCTTCCATCGCCCCTGGGAATCAATATAAGGTGATCCTTGGGAACAGATGCTCCCGGCTTCAGTTCAGTACCGGAAGTAAGGTCTGATACTCCTTCGCCATATTCATTGCCTATTACCCGTGCAGTACCGCTCCTCAGTATAACCTCTCCCGTATCCGATGCAAGGATCCTGATGCCCGGGTCAACCTTCACAACCTGATAGGAAGTTCCCTCTGAAAGATTTCTTACTGTATTGTCCATGAAATCAATCCTTTTCCTGGCGCTGTCCATGTCAGTTTCCAGCTGTCCCGTCTGTATTTCAAGGTTGTTCACCCTGGTCAGGGTGTTTCCATCGGTTCCCGTTGTTCCTCCCATGGGAATCGTGTTCATCCTTGCAAGAAGCTCATTGAACTTAGCATCCACGTAATCAACACTCGCAAGAACCAGGTCCTGTCCCGAAGCACTTCTTGCAAATCCGGAAAACAGTATTACAATTGCAAGGACTGCTGTAAGAATTGTATTCATCTTTGACTTCATCTTTCGTTCCTCCCGGTATTATCTTAAGTACAGCCCAATTATATATTTTTAACAAAACACGGTCAATCACAACAGATAATTGGTGATACCTAGTATTCTGCCGTCCTTCAGGTAAACCCTTGGGATCCGCATGCCTATCCTGCATACGATTTCATAGCTTATAGTACCTGTCATTGATGCAATCTGACCGGCAGTTATTTCATTGTTGAAAAGTACCGCACTGTCTCCGGGTTCAACATCTCCTTTTATGTCAGTGATATCCGCCATGCACATGTCCATGCATATGTTACCGATTACAGGAGCCTTCTGTCCGTTGACCAGAACCTCTGCCTTTCCTGACAGAACCCTTGAATAACCATCGGCATATCCGCAGGATATTGTCGCCACCCGGGTACTTCTCCCTGTTATGAAATTATTCCCATAACTTACATGTTCTCCCGGTTCTATGGTCTTAACCTTAATGATCCTTGCCTTCATGGTCATTGCATTTGCGAGACTGAGACCGGAAGTCTTTTCAGAGTGTTCCGACGGATATAAGCCATAGAGAATCAATCCGGCCCTTACCATATCCATTGATTTATCCCCGTGCATCATTATTCCACCGCTGTTGTTGACATGGCATATTCCCGGGTCCATACCCCTGGAGCGAAGTTTCCCAATGATTGCACAAAACCTTTTATACTGCAGTTCTGTATATGTGGAATCCTCCTCATCAGCAGTGGAAAAATGAGTGAATGTACCGGTTATATCAAGACCACGCAGTTCAAATGCCCTGAAGATTGAATCTTCATCAGTATAATGGAAACCAATCCTGTTCATCCCTGTATCAATCTTAATATGAACATTGACCCGGCTGCCTTTTGATATGGCTTCATCGGAGAGCTTTTCTGCAAGTCCACGGTCAAAAATGGTCACGATGATATTGTTGGATACGATTTCATCGACCCGGTCAATTTCCGTGTATCCAAGGACAAGTATGGGTACTTCTGTTATTACTTTCCTCAGCTGAAGTGCTTCATCAAGGGTTGCAACAGAGAGCATGTCAATCCCTTTTTCACAAAGTACCTGTGCTGTCATTATTGCACCGTGGCCATATCCATCTGCCTTGATTACGCCATTGACTCTGACACCATCGCCAAGATGACGTTTTATTTCAACCAGATTGTTTGCTATTGCGTCGAGGTCAATCTCAACCCAGGCCCTGTCAGGCATCTTGCACATTTGTCACACTCCTGCCAAAGTTTTTATTATTCCGGGTAACTCATCAATTATATCACCGGATTTCATTCCATGTTCCCCTAACCTGGATGCAGCGGCATCCCCTGCCTTGCCATGGATTAATGCACCTGCCGCAGCTGCCTCTACCAGCGATTCTGTGTATGCCAGGGCAGATGCAATGACCCCGCAAAGAACATCTCCGCTTCCTGCGGTTGCCATTCCGGGATTACCCGTCGTATTGAAATAGGTATTTCTTCCGTCGGTGACAATGGTTCTATGTCCCTTCAGAAGAACCACGGTATTATACCTTCGGGCAAACTCCTCTGATGTCCTGATGCGTGACAATTGTATATCCCTGACACTCCTGCCGGTCAGCTGTGACATTTCACCGGGGTGGGGCGTCACTATTGTTCTTCCGGCTGCCAGTTCCAGTATTCCGGGTTCACCGGCAATATCCAAAAGAGCCCTGGCATCCAGTATTATGGTCGCTTCTGTTTTCTTTGCAACCGCCTTGAATATCTCATGGGAATTGCTTTTATCATGAAGTCCCGGACCTATGACCACAGCAGTCTTGTCCTTTGCTGCCCTGGCAACATCATCCGCTGAAAAACCGCTGACATAATCATATCCGTCATCAGGAACAGGTACGGAAATTGCTTCGCGCACAAGTGACTCATACTCAAACTTCCTGCTTTCCGGCACAGCCAGATAAACAAGACCGGCACCGCTTCTGAAGGCTGCATCTGCACAGAGTCCGGCAGCACCCGTCATACCGGGACTTCCTGCCACCAGGAGTATCCTTCCATAGTTGCCCTTGAATCCCGTCCTGTCCCTTTTTCTGTATAGCTTCCTTGCCAGCACTTCATCAGTCGATGAATATTGAAAATCACCATATGCCTCACGGGGAATTGCTATGTCGTCAAAGATTACTTCGCCTGCGTATTCAAATCCCGGTTCACTGAACAAAGAAATCTTTGGTCTGCCAAAACATACAGTAAGGTCTGCCCTTACAGCGGCTGTTCCCGGAATACCTTCATCAGTCATTATTCCTGATGGAACATCCGCAGATACAACATAACCCTCAAAATCATTCATTCTTTTTATATACTCAAGATACCTGCCATACACATCTCTTGAAAGACCGGTTCCGAACAGTGCATCAATGGCAATTTCATGATTTTTCAATCTTTCATCAGATGCTTCATCCATAACAACTATGCCTTTGTCCATTGCCTCATAAGCCCGGTTACCTGAGGAACTTCCTTTCTCCTGGATTACATCTGCAAAAACCCTGACATTCGCACCCAGTTCATGAAGCATGGAAGCTGCAGCCCATCCGTCACCGCCGTTGTTCCCGGGACCGCAGAATATGGCAATCGGGCATCCCCTGAGCCTGAAGCGGGATTGCAATGCGCTCACCAAAGCGGAGGCAGCATTTTTCATCAATGTCTCCTCCGGTATTCCAAACTGATTTATTGCATATGAATCAGCAGACCTCATCTGCCTGATGGTTACCAGTTCCATGAAAGAATTATATCATATGAAATCAGGGTGGATTTCATACTATATAATCCGTAACATCATCATCCCTGTCAGTTATATATTGAGGCCTCCACCATTCCGGAAAAAGATCCCTGTATTTGTATCCACCGAATCGTTTGTCAATCAGTATTACAAAACCCTTGTCGTACTCACTTCTGATGACCCTTCCGGCCGCCTGCAGAACCCTGTTGATTCCCGGGAATGTATAGGCATAATCAAAACCCAGGCCATTCTTTTCCTCATAATGGTTCATTATCAGCTCCCTTTCGGGACAAACCGTCGGAAGGCCCGTGCCAATGACGACAACACCGGACAGTCTTTCACCGGCAAGGTCAATTCCCTCTCCGAAAATCCCTCCCATTACCGCAAATGCAACAAGGGTGCTTGAACCATGGTCTTCGAACCTTTCAAGGAAGCGTTCTCTTTCAGCTTCGTCCATTCCTGTTTTCTGAACAAGTATTTCTTCATCCGTGACCAGTTCCTCATATATCCCAAGCACATCATGCATGTATTTGTAGGAAGGGAAGAAGGCAATATAGTTGCCTGTTCTTTTTGCAAAGGCGTTGTGAAGCAGGGATGCCACATCCTGGTATGAACTGTGCCGTTCCTTGTATTTGGTGCTTAT
>DAINQB010000065.1:9210-12039 GCA_036743175.1 Bacillota bacterium
TAGCAATCATCATATAATTCCGATATCTTTGAAAAGAACATCAGGTCAAAATATAATTCGAGGAACTTCTCCTTGTATTCTTCCTCCATTTCCTGGTCAAGATAAAATTCCATGAGCACCGTGCATCTGCGGACAGCAGTAACTATTTTCCCGGGTATGTCCCGTTGTGCGGCATATGTCTGCCTGTGTTCACCGTCGGACATTTCCTTTCTGATTTCAAGCATATGCCGGTTCACTGTTTCAAGCCTTTGTTTCAGGTCATCCCATGCAGGTTTTGTTTCCCTCTTCAGCTCAAGGATCTTCTGTTTCTCAATGGTGCTTGAAAACATTTCCCTTGAACGGTCAACAAGATTATGTGCTTCATCCACAAGGAAGCAATAATCCTCTCCTATATCCTCAAAGAATCTTACGAGCCTGACCCTGGGATCAAACAGGTAATTGTAATCCCCTATGACCATGTCGCTGTAGAGTGATGCGTCCAAAGACAGTTCAAAAGGACAGATATTGTATTTATCGGCATATTCCTTTATGACTTCCCTGTCCATGAACTGATTTGCCAGCAGGTCCCTCAGAGCATCAGGCAATCTGTCATAATAGTCTCTTGCCCGGTCACAGAATTCAGGATCACAGTTTCTTTTTTCCAGCGGACAAACCTTGTCCTTTGCAGTTATGACAACTGTCCTGAGGTTCAGTCCGCCTTCTGCCAGTTTTTTATAATTTTCAACAGCGATGAGTGATGTGACGGTCTTGGCGGTCAGATAGAATATCCTGTCCACCAATCCTTCTCCAAGTGCCTTGATTGCCGGGAACATAGCGCCCATGGTCTTTCCTATTCCTGTTGGGGCCTGAATGAAAAGCCGTGTCTTCTCCTTTATGGATATATAGGTTTTCTCCGCCATTTCCCTTTGCCCCAGGCGATAGTCAGTGAAAGGGAATTCCATTGTCCTTATGCTTGCATCCCTCAGAACCTCCCAGTTTCTGATTCCCGTCATCCAATCCATATAGGGTTCAACCAGGGATACGAATGCCGATTCAACTTCTTCCGCTGTATATGATCTTTCGAATTGCTTTGTCTTCCTGCTGTCCCTGTCTATATAAACCAGTCTTACGTAAATATTTTTACCGGCATTGTTTTCAAGGATCATTTTGGCATAGCACTCTGCCTGTGCCCAATGGACAGGAAATTCTGCTTCATGGATTGCATCCACTTCCCGTGATATTGATTTTATCTCGTATATATATATGGAATCGTCAATAAAAAGAAGACCGTCCGCCCGTCCGGAGATTACCAGTGTGATTTCGTCATTTGACAGTTCCAGTCTTTGGAATGATTCAGATACAAAGGCATCTGCACCATATTGGTCAGCCATTTGTTTCTGGAATTCAATGTGGCACTTTGTACCATCGAGGACATCTTCCATCCTGGCCATGGAACGACCCTTCTCAAGGCTGCCTTTTTTCATGCTGAATTCTGCTATCTCCCTTACAGAAGCCCTTACAATCTTCCTCTCCACAATTCCTCCAAACAAATGTTCTTAATCAATTATACTACAAAACACTTTCGGGAGGCTACAAAAAAACCTCCGTCAGGAGGCTTCAATGTTTTCGTTTTCAGTCATCATTTGGAAGATGTCAGGGGCCTTTTTCCTCATGTCTACGGGTTTTCTTTCACTGTCGGTCCATACATGCACTGTCTTTCCCGTTGCAAGTATTTCATCAGTAGCTTTGTTCCTTGCAATGTATGATATGACAAGTCTTACGGGAGTTGCATTCTGAATACTTGATTCAATGACTATTACATCCTCATAGTATGCCGGTTTATGGAATTTGCATTCCAGACCAATCAAGGGAAGCATCAAACCCCTTGATTCACACTCACTGTAGGAAATTCCCAGTTCCTTTATGAACTCCGTCCTCGCAGCCTCAAACCAAACAGGATAAACAGAATGATGTATGATCCCCATCTGGTCGGTTTCCGCATATCTTGCAATCAGTTCCGTCATATGTGCCATATTTTTTACTCTTCCCAATTGTGATAGATATTCTGAACATCATCGTTGTCTTCAAGCGCATCGATGATTTTCTCAAATGAAATCCTGCTGCCTTCATCAAGCTTCACGGTTGTCTGCGGAATCATGTTGAACTGTGCCTCAAGAAACTCAAATCCAGCCTTTTCCATCCCTTCCCTTACTGCAGAAAAGTCATTTACGGACGTAACTACTTCAAAGAATTCCTCTTCTGAAGTCACATCCTCTGCTCCTGCTTCAAGGGCGGCCATTATAAGGGTATCCTCATCTACGCCCTCTGTTCTTTCAATTATGATTATGCCTTTTTTATCGAACATATAGGATACACACCCGGTTGTTCCAAGGTTACCGCCGTATTTGTCAAACACATGCCTGACATCGGAGGCAGTTCTGTTCCTGTTGTCTGTCATTGCTTCAACGATGACGGCTACACCTGACGGTCCATACCCCTCATATATGATTTCCTCATAATTTTCATTTTCACCGGCTCCGGCTGCCTTCTTTATGCTTCTTGCTATATTGTCGTTGGGCATATTTGCGGCCTTGGCCTTGGCAATTATATCCTTGAGTTTTGAATTTCCTTCAGGATCAGGGCCTCCCTGTTTTACAGCAACATAGATTTCCCTGCCTATCTTTGTGAATATCTTTCCTCTTTTGGCATCACTTCTTTCTTTCTTGTGTTTGATATTCGCCCATTTCGAATGTCCCGACATACTTAACTCTCCGTTTCGATATATTCTTCTTCAATTATTGTTGTTTCAGCCCTGGCATTTGTCAGTTCTGTTATCTGCTTGATTGCCCG
>DAINQB010000065.1:12139-13786 GCA_036743175.1 Bacillota bacterium
CTCACGTTTTTTCCCACAATATATGCATAAGTATTATGGGAGGCATCCCTGTGCTTTTCCCTGATGCTCTCAATGAATGCCTTTGCTTCATCCTCATCTGAAACCGGTGATGTATAGGAAATGAACCGTGATTTCTTTATTGATATTTCAACAAAGCCATATTCCCTTATCTTTTTGAAATCCGGATCCATCATTTATGTCCGGTGGACCCGAATCCACCGCCCCTGTCGTTACCTATTTCTTTCACCGAATCAGTTTCAATGAAGTCCATCATGGGAACCCTGGCGAGAACCATCTGTGCAATACGGTCCCCCTTGCATATCCTATAAGTACCGTCACCTCCGCTGTCCTTTTCCAGTGTCTTGACAGAAGAAGCAAAGTCCGGGTCGGAAACATTGCTGACAATGATCCTGACCTCATCCCTGTAGCCGCTGTCAATGGTTCCCGGTGAATTCGAAAGCCTCAGCTTGGTTCGAAGGGATATTCCGCTCCTTGGCCTTACCTGCACCTCAAAACCATCAGGTACAGCAATTTTCAATCCTGTCGGTACAAGAATGGTTTCCCCGGGAGCAATGATACAATCCTCGGCTGCATATATATCCATTCCTGCATCCCCCGGATTTGAATATTCCGGTATCCTTGCCGTTTCCCTGCATTTTTCAATGAACACCTTGATTTTTTCCCTCATAGAATCTCCTGTCTGTTGTATCAAAGAAAAACCGCCCGAAAGCGGTCATTTTCAATAAGGTCTTTTCATCTGCCGTAGTTCCGTCTCCCGCTCCACAAGCTTGATCTTCAGGTTCTCCTTCTCATCCTCAAGCCTGCTGCATTTTGTTTCAAGTGTGTTGAGCTTGTTCTGAAGATCCTTTATCTGCTTTTCCATTTCATTCATTCTGGTCTTCTGCTGGTTTGCCCTGTCCCTTTCCTTGAAATAGTCATCAGCAATATTAACAGAAACAAGCACGGATCCCATGACGGTACTCAGATTGTTTTCACCGGCCTTCATTACTTCACTCATCTTTTTATCAACATAAAGGCCAATTTTCTGTATGTACTCCTCGGACTCCGTACCTACTATCCAATGGTCCTTGCCCGCAATCCTTATCTTAACCTTGTTCATGAAATCACTCCCGAACTTTTGATATATATATTATATAACAACCTATTTTCATTGTATATACGAGTAAACCACCAAATCCACGTGCAAAAAACCACCATCAGTAGTTCCGATGGTGGTTTAAAGTCTTTTGTCAAATCCTAGAATTTATCAGGAGTAATGACGCTTCCATACTTTTCCTTTGCAGCCCTGAGTCTCTTTATCTGACCTTCAAGCTGCTCAGTGAATTCGGCAGGCATCTCAACCTTGCCATATATTGCAGTCATCCTGTCCATCTTTGCAAGATACTTGTCTACCCTGATTGAGAACTGCTGGTTGTATTCCACCAATGTATAATCCTTGCCAAGGTTGTCCTTGAAAAGTTTTTTAAGGTCTTCATACTTCGGTATCAATCCTACAGGGGTTTCAATTGCATCGTATTCCCCGTTGACCCTTCCGTCTGCCCAGAGTATCCATACTTTCTTGTCAAGCATGCCGTTGCACCACTTGCCGTTTTCATCCTTGAGGAAGTAGTTGGTTCCGTATACCTT
>DAINQB010000066.1:0-12132 GCA_036743175.1 Bacillota bacterium
AACACAGACAGCGCCACCATCACCGGGACCGACCCAGAGCAGGCCTCCGGAATCACCGGCTCCGGACGGAGAAACCGTTGAACCATGGATTTCAGCTGAAGATCTTAACAAACCTCCTTCCACAATTGACGAATTTCTTAATTCCGGTGAGGAAGGTGCCGGTGCACTGCTGGAGTCACCTTCAATAGGTGATGATATCCTTGAAGCGGACAGCCTGGACGATTTGGTTGACAGCCCCGGGGATGCAGGAAGGCTGCAGGAACTGATTGATGAAATAAATGAACTCATCGATGAACTTACTGATGATGAAGGAAATGCACCTGACGAGGAGACCCAGGCTGAGGTAGACCGGCTCGAGGAAATCCGTGACAGGATTGAACAGCTTTTCGCCGATGCAGAACCAACTCCCGAGCAGCTTGAACCCACCACTGAACTAAAGGGAACCTGGAGTGAACCCAACAAGGTTCTTCTCAGGTGGATTCCCCAGATTGAGTGGCTGCCTGAAGACGGCTATTACCTTTATAGGATAATAAACGGAAATGCTGTTCTTGTTGACAGTGAACTTGGTACAGAGGATAAGATTCAGGAATTTGCGGGACTTGACCTCAAGTTCTCACCATACATAACCCAGGTTTTCACCGACTCAAGGCTTGACCCTGAAAAACTTGGTAAAATAGGCGTATCAAACGAAAATCAGTTCAATGACCTTGTTTTTGGAACCGTCATACTGAATTCAGGTATGCTTAAGATTTCCGGCGAAAATGCCTTCGAGGAGAAGAAAACAAGCAATTTCATAAGACCGGCTACAATAATCGACAAAGTACCGGCTGAGGATATACTGTTCAATACACCTGTGCAGCTTGTCACACAGATCAAAACTCCGGTTATGTCAATATTCGAAGTTCAGAATCCCGGAGAAGGACAGGCTCTGCCCCAGATTCCCGTAACACCTCAGCTGACACTGGCAGAAGAAACAATACAGCTTGTCCTTGAGTCAAGGAACTCAATGCTGACCCTTGCGAATACCGACTCTGAATTCGCAGAGGCAGTAGGATTTGGTTATGAGGATGATTTCGGATCACAGCAGTACGATGCGAATACAATAATTGAATATGTTCTGCTTCCTCTTGGGCAGGGAGCAACTGCACCTTCACCAAATTCAATAATAAACGAAGCAAACCGCGACGGAATGTACTCCCTGAAGGTCAGCTATGGAGCTGAAACTCCCCTGGAAGTCCCCGAGGAACTGCAGGGATACGGAACCGACGGGGAAGTCCATCTGAGATGGCTGGCTCCCCAGACAGAGTATGGCGAGAGTATAATTTCGGGATACTATGTTGAAAGAAAGAAAAACGGGGAAACCGGATTTACAAGACTCAATGAGGTTCCGGTGGCAATATCATACATGGAGGATGAAAACAACATACTGTATGAAGTTCCGGACTACTACATTGACTATGACGTGGAAAATGGTGACAGGGTCACCTACAGGGTACAGGCCCTTGATATATTCGGAAGACTGAGTGAATATACATCTGAACCGCTTACCCTTGAAGTAGTTAAAACAACACCTCCGGGAGCACCTGACACAGACCAACCGGTTCTTTCAAACGCCGTCAAGAACAGGACGGAGGCTTACTTTGCCGATGCAATAGCACAGAATCCCGGTAAAACCGGTGTTATTCTACCCTTTGGCAAAACAACATCTGATACCGAAAGCTTCATCATATACAGAAGCGCAGCATGGGGAACGGGATTGTTCAGCGAACCTGTTGAGATAGGCAGGGTTGAGATACCTGAAGGAGCCAATGTCAACAATATAATGATGAAGGCCAGCCAGACCTTGCAAGGCGATGTCATATTACGTCCCAAGACCGATGAAACAAGTATAAATGCAGTATTCTTTGACTCCAGTATTACAAAGGGATATTTCTACAAATACTGGGTTTCTGCAGTTGATGCATGGGGAAATGAAAGTGCATGGTCCAACTCCAGGGTCATAGGATACAAGACTGATGCCCTTCCGACGGCTCCTGATGGTGCCCAGGCAAACATGACATTCAATATTCTTCCGGACCTTTCACTTGGAGTGGTCGGATTCATGGAAGGACGTTTCACTGATTCACTTAAATTCAGCCAGATATCATGGAGCGGCAGCCCTGTGGTAGAAGGATATGTTCCCAGGGTAAACGTCGATACCCAGCCTGTACAGCAGGCCATGGAAAAGAACATACAGATAGGTGTTTCAGTCTCTGATGCTGTAAGAAGCGGAATAACACTTCTTCCGGGTCTGTTGGACATTACCTATGGAAATATGCCTGAACCGGGAGATGTCCATGCGGTCATAGCACTGCAATACAGTGACATCAAGCCCAACGGAAATGCGGATGTATCATGGTACCATTATTCCGGAAACGGGCTTGGCGGCTACAATGTATACAGGGCACAGGTCGATGGTGGGGACATTGATGAAATAAGGGCAATGAATGCAGAGGATCTGCTTGACAACTACAGCTGGTCGCTGGTTGAAGGCAACATAACATACAACCAGATAACTGACAATGTCACAAGAACCGAAGGCAGGATTTATCTTTACATGGTTTCACTGGTGCCTGCTGATACATCGGAAGACGAGGATGACGGTTACGGCGGTTATGTGCCTTCCGGCTGGATCAACCTGAAATGGAACCGTCCTGATGACATGCAGGTCTCATATTTCAAGGTATACAAGGCAGAGGTTCCATACTTCAGTGAATCGGATAATCCTGAAACTATGGACTGGACCCTGGTCGGGGATAATATAAAGTATGAAGGATACACTGAAGAAACTGACCAGACCATTGCACACTATTATTATTTCAAGGTTACTTCCGTAAGCATCTGGGGTGTTGAAAGTGAAGATTATTCACTTACATCAATCAGAATCGCTTCAACGGTGCCTCCTCAGGCTCCTGTAATGCTGATTCCGTTCCCGCAAAAAGGAACGGTCGAGGTCAGATGGGCCGGTGTGGCGCATGCAAGTCTTTACAAAGTGTACAGAACCATGGTTCCCAGGGTTTCAGAGGCGGATATTGAATCCATCCAGCTGAAGGCACCTGATATGTTCAATAAGATATTCACACCGGAGATAAGCCTTCAGATTTATATGCCGGAAATGCAGATATTCCCAATTTCATCTGACAAGCCCCAGCCCGGCTATATGGTAGAAGGTGTAACTTTACCCGCTGCAACAGTATCAGAGGCAGTGTCCAACTTCAATACACTCCAGTTGCTGGCTCCCGCAACCATAATGAATAAAATTGCAACTTCTGCCGTCGACACCAAGGTGGATGTCTACCAGAATCTGGTTCAAAAGTATGGCGTCCTGGCAGTGTCTCCATATGGATTGCTTGACGCAAGCGCTGCAAAACTGGTCAAATGGGATCTTGTGCATGAAGTGACCATACCTCTTGGGGAAGACTCAACGGGGGTTTTCTCCTTCACCGATACGGATGTTGAGTTCGGCGACACATATATGTACACAGTCCAGGCCTACAATGATGATGATCTGGCTTCGGAAAGACCGGAACCTGTTAGTGTTTCACCACGGAGAGGCGAGGCCTTCCCGCCGGTCACAGGGTTGAATGCAACAATTGACTCAGATACGGGACAGCCTGAAATCACATGGAATGCTGCAAAGGACCCGAATCTTTCCGTTGAAGAGAGTGCTGAGTTCATTGCAGGCTACATTGTTTATAGGGCCAAGTCACAGAATGGAACTTATTACCAGGCCAGTCCGTTACTGACTGCAACGGGATGGATTGACAATGATGCAGACCCTGCGGCAGTGAACTGGTACAAGGTAAAGGTCATTGATACAGGCGGCTATACATCCGAGTTCTCATCTGCAGATTCAGCAGGTGGAAGCAGGACGTTCATTCTCCCGCAGAGCAGTATTCTGGTACGGCCGATAATACCTAATATCACCATACCGGTAATACCTATAATACCTATAATTCCAGGAGGGGAAGAAACACCTGTTGTGCCTGACGGCATCGAAGCTTCAACGGGATTCATCCCTATAATAACGATGCCACCGATAATAATACTTCCTACGAATCTTCCCACTTCAATGAAGATAGCTGGATTTGATGTCATCAACATAACAACAACGAGTACCGGATCACCCAAGAAAGGAACAGGGGATCTGGTGCTTGCCAACAAATATACGGTACCGGTCAACCTTACGGTAACTGCATACAGTGAAGCTGAGATTACAAATGGTTCAGCTGTACTGCAAAGTGCCGTGCAAATCGGTAATACCGGAACATATCTGTCTTCACTTCAGGTTACAACGGCCGAGAACAAGGGAATTGCATCCGGATATGTATTGAAGGCCGGTAACCAGGAGACGGAAAACCTCATAGGGGATCTTTATTCACTCCGGTTCAACAGCAGTGAGATAACACCGGGCGGAATCATTACAATAACTGAGTATCCTGAGTTCAGGTATGACAATATCAGAATAGCTGACATGGAAAGCATAACCGTGAATCTCGGTGCCTTTGATGTATCAGCACCCGCTGTCATTCAGTCAGAAACAATAATCAAGGGCGGTTACACATTCTTCGTATACTTTGGAACCGGATTCATCAACCTGATGAATGGTATCGCAGAAAATGACATGGGCATGGAAACCATTGACAACAAGGGCCTGGAATTCAGCTACAGTGTCCTTAACTTTGACAAGAACGGTAAAATGAACGGTACCATGTCCATAACGGAAACCCAGCTCATGAGAACCGTAATACCTGCAGGTATAGGCATTAAGACAAGTGATGCAAAACTGGTTTATTCAGCAGGGGTTCCCAACACAACACAGAGCTATATAAACGGCAAAATCATGCTGCCTTTTGATACATTTGTAGATGATTCGCCGGTATTCACTGGATTTGAGACCATTGCAAAGGAAACCCTTGGCAGCGTAACAATGGATACTACCAAAATCAGCGGTTTGCTGGGAATGAGCCCTTCATCAATAAAAAGCGGTTCAACACAGGTGTCCAACGCACAGAAGAGCATAGTGGATGTGGGAATGTATTATGTGGCTGAAAGGGCACAGGAACAGACCCTGCTGGTAATGCCTCTGGAGCTGGCTGAAATTGAGACAATGTCCAACATACCAATCAATATCTCGGGCTGGGATGGTCAGGGATTTGTGGTCTACGGAAAGACCCTTATGCCTACACTGGTTGGAAACGACAATGAGGAAGTGGGGGTCATAGGGAACAATGTAACCATCGACCTTGACAGGGATATGTCAACCCCAGATGCCATGACGGCTGAAACCCAGGACGACGAGTGGACAGGAATGATAATCAAGAGCGGAAGGGTTTCTCTTCCTCCGGCATTCATAAAGACAGAGCAGAACAAGAGGGTTTCATTCAATCTTACGGCAAATGAGATGCTTTATGACAGGAACGGTTTCTACTATCAGAGCCAGGCTTATTCACCGGCAGGTATACCCGTCAATTTCGGAGACCAGCTTGGTGGTTTTGAAGATGCCTATGCAAACAGCATCTATATAGACATGTACAACAACAAGGTCACGCTGGAGATTAAGGGGTCAATTGGTATTCCATTGTTTGGATTCCAAAGGGCTGACGTGACCCTGTATACTTCGGAAGAGCTTGGCAAACTGGTGTGCAGTGTGGATGAAACTCCTAAATTTGACCCGGCAGGAACGGGAGAAGTCATGCTTTCCATCACCGGCGGACATCTGATGGAAGATGGCCTCCATATGGACGGTACCCTTGACCTGAATTTTGCCGGAAGCATGGAACTTAATAACATAGCATTCACAGAACTCATTATACCGGCGGACATGGACATGCTGACTGCAGTCAACAATGAGGACGGGCTTCTGGGTTCCGCACTGTTCGACATGCCTTACAAGATTCAGTTCCATGACTTTGATATGGAAATCAGGGCTCTGTCACTGATTACCAGGAACACTCCATATTCCGTAACATTGCTTCCGATTACCCTTAAGACAGGAATTTCAAGGACTCTGAAAGGCAGCGGTCTCACCATGCCTTCTTCAGGCAGTGTCAGCTATTATGCAAGCGACCTGTATCTCTGGGGAGGCATGCAGCTTTCAGACACCTTGTCAATCGATACAGAGGAAGACTTCGACAGGGTTATTATATCCGGAGTCTTTGATAATCCATCCATCAACTATTCTGAATCCAAGTCAAAGATTGACATGCAGTTCGAGGAGTTTGCCCATATTGATGCAGTTGCTTCTCCTAAGCTGGTGGATCCGGGGTCAGGCATCATTGAGTACGAGACTGACACCCTTGAGATGGTATTCAACACAGCTGCTGATATCTTCAGTCCCGTTGACATCGAGGCCAATGCAAGACTAGGATATGACCAGGTGATGGGCAGGTTCTTCTTTGCTCTTGCAATCTATTACCACGACCCGGCCGGAGGCATACAGTTCGGATACGGAAATATTAATGACATAACAGGTGTCATAGGTTATAACCTTGACATTGAGTACACCGAGGAAGAAGGGTACATCTTCCCTGAGGAAAAACAAGGGCTGTTCAATGCAATTGACACAATGGATGTCAATCGTGACCCGGGTGGCAACTACTTCCTGGCTGCAACTGCATGGATGGAACTTGGCTATGATACTGGAAGTGCAACTATAAAACTGGGCGAAGTCAGGAATATGTACCTGGTTGTGGAAAAAGGTCCTACGGTTGAAATGGGTGGCAAGTACTATGGTCCATCGAAGATTACATCCACATTGACAGGCAATGACCTGAAGCACATGGGAACAGTAAGGATAGGTTACTATCATAAGGACAGGTTGTTCAAGTTCAGCCTTACACTGAATGATTTCGGCATGTACGGACTGACGCTCAACGGAGATGTTGGATTTGAGATGAGCCCGAAATACTGGGAACTCAGGATAGGGTATCCCAACACAATAACAGCAGAGGTAGGCAGTCTGGCAAAGGCCGGATTCGGACTTGCAATTAAAAATACATTCCCGCCGATTGACAACTATATAAAGACCAAGATGTTCTTTGAGTATGATACGGGTTATGTGACCATAGCCATAGTCTACTTCAGAGCTTATCTGAGGGTCGGAGCCGAAGGCGAGGTTCATTTCCCGGGTGATTACCTGTATATGTCTGCATATCTGCAGGGGGGCCTTGAAGGCGGTATTAAGGTCGGTGGTAAACGCTATGAGATTATATCGCTCCATCTGGATGCATGGGGAGAACTGGAGAAACAAAACAACGACTGGCGTCTAGAGGCCAAGGTCAAGATCCGGTACCACCTGAGTCTTGTATTCTTTGATGTAGGTGGTTCCGTAACCTGGCATATGAAGATAAAGTTCTAGAATAGTAAGACCGCCGGAAATGATTTTCCGGCGGTTTTTTAATACAGAATTATTGTTATCCGTTTCGTTATTCTACAGGATAGCCGGCATTAAGCCAGGCTCCGAAATTTCCTTCAAGCCTGTAAACCGTCTCAAAGCCAGCTTCGATGAGCTTTCTGGCACCTGAAATTGATGCACTGTCAGAGTGACAGTAGACCAGGTATGGAACATTCATGTCCAATCCAGGGATTGCGGCATCCAGGGAACCATCACCTACATAGAAGTTTATGGCACCGGGAATGTGACCGGAATCATAGAGAGGTGATACATCAATGATTACTAAGCCTGTGACCGTTTCAATCAGTTTCTTGGCTTCCTCCGGTGTTACATCAATATAGCCTGCTTCTGTTTTCTTACCAACCATCATTTCCTCATTTTCCATTGGTTCTTCAGACTCTTCTGCCATTGGCTGTTCTGTCATTTCCGGTTCCTGACTTATCTCGGTTTTCGGTGCTTCAGTCATGGGAGTATCAGTAAGGGTGCCCTGAATATCATTTGGGGTTTCATCAGATTCACTGGTTGTACAACCAATTGCCAGTGCGGATAAAATTACCATCGCCATTGCTATTATTAAATATTTTTTCATAATTAACCTCCAATTTATATTCATGGAATACCCCCGATGATACGAAAATAATTACATTATGGGTATGTCATGAATTCTTCAAAGATTTTCAGAATTTAATTGAATTAAAATATGAGCAGCAGGTCCATGAATAAATAAGTAAATGGATGAAGTCAGTTTGATTAATTAGATGGTTTTCTTTATAATGAAAAGCAGATAGATTCAAGGAATTCCCTGGTCAGGGATTAAAGCAGGAGGATATCAGGATGAAAATTCGTTTGAGAGTTGTGCTGGTGATTTGCTCATTGATTCTCATGGTATCATGCAGCAATTATCCTCCTGTAGGATTGGATGGGACCGATATAGACTCACTGGATTTTGGCATAGTCCTTGAAGATTCCATAATTTACAAGCTATTTATCCAGGTTGGCAGTCAGGGTATCACATTGATGGAAGGGGAGCTGTTCAGTGATGGTCAGGTATATGGGTTCAATCTATTGGACAGACAGATAGTTCTTGAAAAATCCGAAGGCTCCTGGACCATGGACTCAGTGGGTATATCACCTGATGAATTAAGGCAGACCTTATTGGATATACAGACATTCATGGGGAATGAATATGACATCCAGAGTTTTGAAGCCAGATGGTTTTTGCTCTCTCACAGTATCAGAGTGACAGACGATGGGTTACATATGTATTTATATAGAAATGGGAATTTCTATAAGCACAATCAGGAATCAGAAATAACTGAGCCCTGCATACTTGTTAAAGCAGAAGATACTGTATTTTTTATATTCCTGAACTGAATTGATATATCATGAAGGCTGAATTTTCTAAATAGGTAAGAAAGGTATTATATGAAAGATTATATCCTGCAACCATGGAGGATTAGCACAAAGAACAATTGCCATGACAGGTTCGAACCTCTTATCAAATCAACATTCAATCCTGTATTCAGCGGGGGAAGCCCGTGGGAGCCTAGGATTGCATGGCCCACTGTACTTTATATACCGGAAGAAGACATTTTCAAAATGTGGTATCTGGCAATAGTTGAGGGAGAGGAGGATCCCTCTGATGTTCTGGTTGTAGATAATGCCATAGTGAAGAAAAACAAGTTTTATATATGTTTTGCCAAATCTTACGATGGAGTAACATGGGAAGAACCGGAACTTAATTTAATTAAAGCTGACATGTATCCCGGCAACAACATCATCATTGAGAATACAGGCAGATATGTAGATGGTCCTTCTGTAGCATATGACCCGGATGACTGCGACCCTTCAAGAAGATACAAAGCGGCATATTACGAACACGACGGTCGCCGGATGGGTGTCAGGACGAAGGTTTCCCCGGATGGAATCCATTGGACTGAGGAAGGGGAGTTTCCCGTTCTGCCAAGCCAGGATGCCCTCAAGATGTATCACGACAGGCAGTCAGGAACCTTTTATATGCTTTTGAAGGACAGGGTTCAGAACAGACGGTCCCGCCTTATTTCATCAAGCAGTGATTTCAAAACATGGAGTGAGCCCAGGCACTATCTTGTCCCCGGTATAGGAGACAATGATGCAACGAATTTCTATGATATGTGCATGTTTACCCACGGTGATATTACCATGGCATTTGCAACTGTATTTGATGCCGCCACACAATTCTCCCACGCGGAACTCATAATGGCAGACCCTGGGTCAACAGCAGAAAGGTTTCCCGCGAGACCGGCAGTTCTGAAACCGGGTGATTATGGCGTTTGGGATGGTGGAGGAATATATACGTCCTCCGGAGCTCCTGTTGAGTACAAGGGGAAAATGAGATATTACTATTACGGATCATCACGCAGGCATGACAGTTATCTTTTCCAGGATAAATACAGGGAACAGTTGGCTGCTGAGCACAAATGGACGGGTCTTGGATTTGCAGAATATGAAAAAGGGCGGCTTCTCGGTCAGCAGTTCCTTGGCGACGGTTTCCTGGAAACCACTGCATTAAGGAAACTAGGTTCCAGGCTGTTTGTGGATGCCATGGTTCCTGATGAACTAAGGGTTTCCGTTATGCGCTGCGGATATTCGGTTCCATACGAGGGATTTTCCGGTGACAAATGCCTTCCCCTGAGCGGGGATGGACTGATTGAAGTCCATTGGAAGGGGGTAAGTCTTGAGGATATTGAGGATGAATATATCAGAATCAGAATAGAAGGGAAAAATGCCGTTGTATACGGCCTGAGGTTCATATAGTGATTACAGAGGACTATATTCTAAGGATAATCCGATTGGCAGCTGAGTTCATTGCCAAGGCATTGAAACTATCCAGGGAAGGTGATTTTCTTACAAGCGAAAAGACACTTGAAAATGGCCTTAAGGATATAACAGGTATAAGTGTGGATACACTGCGTATTCTAGATGCCGGTGCGTTGAAGGATCTGGTTGCCGGTGACGAGCCATCCATATTCATACTTGCTGAGGTACTTGAAACCCTTGCAGCCATTGAACTGCAAAAGGGTATGCTTGACCTTCATTATATCTATCTTATAAAAAGCCTTGAACTATATCTTTCAATTGAAAATACAGAGGACTTTGAGACTGAAAAACCGATCCTTCAAATTTATCCGAAAGTCAGGGAAGTCCTCTATGACAGGAACATTATCTCTGACCTGATTGTTTTCTACAATCATTTGGGTAACAGGGAAGAGATGGAATTTCTAAAGGGATTGCAGGCTGACTAATCGGTAACTGTAATTTCCAAAAGGCCTTCCTCACGAAGAGTGATGGCTTTTTCCATCCACTTTCTGCTGCTGAAAGTCTTTATCATAAACAGAACCGTAAGTGCATACGCTATGCCCATTCCAAGCCAGACACCCCTTACTTCAAGGGATGTAAGAGAGCCTGCATATGCAAGGGGCAGCCTGAGTGCAAAGAAGGAAAACAATGTAGTTATCAAAGCTGTCCTGGAATCACCGGCTCCATAAAAACTGTAGAGCATGGCAACCCTGATTCCAAGAAATCCATAGAAAGAGAATACGAAGTAAATATAGAAACGGGTAAGTTCAACCACATCTTCGGATGTTGTAAAAATTGAAGCGATGGGCCTGGCAAACAGGATCAATATTATTGCAACTGCGGTTGAGGATATGAAAGTGTATAATATGGCAGTTTTGCTGGTCTTCCATGCACGGTCCCGGTTTCTTGCACCCAGATTCTGACCGATCATAGTACTGGTAGCCTGACCGATGGCTGACATGGGCAGATACATGACAGAATCCAGTCTTGCTCCGAGGCCATGGGCTGCTGTTGCAGCGGCTCCGAACATATTTACACGGCCAACGATGAGGATCATTCCAAGGGCAACGAACATTTCTGAAAGACTGGAAGGTATTCCGATTCTGAATATTTCCTTAAGTATACTAAAATCAACCTTCATTTCCCTTACGTTCAGACCGAGTGGACAATCTTTCCTCAGTACCCTGTACATAAGATATATTGTCAGGACAAAACGGGCAAAGACAGTTGCGTAGGCAGCTCCTGCAACACCAAGCTTCGGAAAGAAGAGCCAGCCGTATATGAGAAATGGGTCAAGAACGATGTTGATGATACTTGAGACAATCCCGGCAATCATGGGTGTCTTTGTATCACCTACACCCCGCAGCATGCTGGAAAGCACAAAGAACATGAACATGAACAGCATTCCATAGATAATTATTGAAAAGTACTCACTGGCCAGGGGGATTATACTCTCATCGGCCTGAAGCAGTCTGAAAATCCAATTTCTGGAAAGCAGACCTGCAGCAATAACGATGGCTGCCATGATGGTCATCATGATCAGGGAAGTTGTAGCCGTCTTTGACAGCCGATCCTGATCTTTCGCTCCGAAAAACTGACTTATCAAAGTTGAGGTGGCGGTGGAAATTCCTATAGCAAATGCAACAAGGAGAAAAACAACACTGAAAGTAAGCGAGACTGCTGCAATTGCTTCCTTGCTGTTTTCAAGCTGCCCGACAAAGAAAGTATCTGCAATGTTATAGAAAACATTGATGATACTAGTAACGGCAATCGGCCACGCCAGCTTCATCATAGCCCCTGCAATCGGTCCCTTTGTAGAATCAACATTCCTCATTTTGCTATGATACCACATTTTTTTA
>DAINQB010000067.1:0-2606 GCA_036743175.1 Bacillota bacterium
ACATCACTGTTTTTAGTACTGCTGCCATTGACTGTAGATCCAAAAACCTTGGCCCCAATACCCTTATTCTGTTTTACTATCCTAATAATCTCTTTTTTATTAAGCAATAGTTCATCCAGAAGCATAAAATCTCTCCTCTTCTTCTGGTTTGATTATATCATTGGGATAAAACTTGAACAAGGTAACCTTAGATACAAGACTTTTGATTTATACCGAGTAGTTATTCCTAAACAAAACTTTTTGTTGCCAAATTGTTGCCACGAAGTGATGCGAAAATACTTTATCCAAGGGTTTTTTTGACCCTCGAACATCATTCCCACTCAATGGTTGAAGGCGGTTTGCTGGTTATATCATAAACTATTCTATTGATGGACCTTACTTCATTGACTATCCTGTTTGAAATTTTCTCAAGGACATCATATGGTATCCTGGCCCAGTCTGCTGTCATGAAATCAGTGGTTGTAACTCCTCTAAGAGCAAGGGTATAGTCATAAGTTCTTTCATCTCCCATAACTCCCACACTTCTCATTCCGGTAAGAACTGCAAAATACTGGTTGATTTCCCTTCCCAATCCTGCTGCTTTTATCTCCTCACGGAATATCCAGTCAGCGTCCTTCAGTATCTCAAGCTTTTCCTCTGTTATATCACCTATTATCCTTATTGCAAGACCGGGTCCTGGGAAAGGTTGTCTCCACACTATGTCCTCAGGTATTCCAAGCTCCAGACCGGCTTTTCTGACTTCGTCCTTGAACAGATCCCTGAGAGGTTCTATGATTTCCTCAAAATCCACCAGGTCAGGCAAACCACCGACATTATGGTGGCTTTTTATAACGGCCGCATCACCGGCTCCGCTTTCAATCACATCAGGATATATTGTGCCCTGTACAAGGAAATCTACTTTGCCGAGTTTTTTTGCTTCAGCTTCAAAGACCCTTATAAATTCTTCACCGATGATTTTCCTTTTGGTTTCAGGGTCTGATACACCTTCCAGTCTATCCAGAAATTGCTTCTGTGCGTTGACCCTGATAAGCTTCATGTCAAACCGCTTGTTAAAGACTTCCTCAACCTGGTCTCCTTCATTTTTCCTCAGGAGTCCATGATCAACAAATATATTCGTAAGCTGTTTTCCAACGGCTTTGTGAATCATTACAGCTGCAACGGATGAATCGACTCCACCCGACATGGCGCAGAGTACTTTCTTGTCCCCCACCTTTTCCCTGATTTTCTTTATTGTGTCTTCAACATAGGTGGACATCTTCCAGTCGCCTGAGGCTCCGCAGATTTTATAAAGGAAGTTATGGAGCATTTTACTTCCTTCAGGAGTGTGGTTTACTTCAGGATGGAACTGAACACCATATATCCTGTCGCTTATATTTTCAAATGCTCCCACCGGACAATTTTTACTTACTGCAGTTATCTCAAATCCTTCAGGAATCCTGTCAACATGATATGTATGGCTCATCCAGCAGGTTGTGTCTTTCACACAGTCACTGAAGAGAATGCTTTCGCCAAGGCTGATGCCAACCCTTCCATATTCCCTTTGGTCGGCTTTTTTCACGGTCCCGCCCTTCATTGCTGAAATCAGCTGCATGCCGTAGCAGATGCCAAGTACCGGAATTCCTAATTCAAATATCTCTTTGCTGCAAAAAGGAGCATTTTCCTGTGTAACCGTCGCCGGTCCGCCTGTAAAGATTATCCCAATGGGATTCTTCGCCTTAATTATGTCAATGGATGTGGTATACGGCACCATTTCACAGTACACTCCCGCATCCCTTACACGCCTTGCGATAAGCTGATTGTATTGTCCTCCGAAATCAAGTACGAGAACCAGTTCGTGTTTCATAGCAACTCCTGAAATAGATTACATAGATTATAACTTATGGCTCAATCCCTTACAATGAATAATTTGATGTACTTGACCTATGGTTTGTTTGGAACTATGATTTACAGGTCAGGTGGTTGTTTATGATTAAAAGAATTTCATTGATACTTGCTGTGGTTATGTTACTTATAGTAACCACTGCATCATATTCAGAATACAGGGGCCTCGCATGCACCAACTTCGCGGCATTGTCCGGTGACAAAGTGCTGTTCGGCAACAGTGAAGATGCTTCAGGGGATCATCCCCTCAAGGACGATCCCACTGCGTCCATGGTCTGGTTCCTACCGGAAACCGAAGACAGTTATGGGATGATGCAGCTCGGGTGGTATGACCAGGATGGCAGCAGGGTGTTCCAGGGTGGTATGAATGAATTTGGTCTCTGCTATGATTCAACTGCAATTCCCGATACTTTTCTCAATGAAAAACCCAACCTTCCGTATAATCCTGACAACAGTTATATCTGGCAGGATATCCTGGCAAAATGCAAGGATACTGATGAAGCAGTTGAATATATAAGTAACTACAACTTCGAGGTCATGTGGTTCCAGTTCATGATAACCGATGCGACTGGTATAACTGTTGTTGTAAGTCCGGGCAAAGACGGGGAACTTGTATTTGATTACATGGACCCCTCTGTAGGCCTTATTGTACAGACCAACTTCAACCGTTCCAATCCCATAAGCCATTTCGGCAGTTATCCGGATTCCAGGTACAATGATGCATA
>DAINQB010000067.1:2706-12024 GCA_036743175.1 Bacillota bacterium
GTATCCAAGGACACCCTTGAAAAGGGCCTTGAATATCATAAGAATTATCTTGGCCGGGAGGTAAGGTTCACCATTCTTGCAGTCTTTGGCATCATCGCAGTCATTGTTGCGGTTTCTCTCCTATCAATGCTGATCGGCAGAAGGAAAAGGAAGAAAATCAGCGGATGATGGCCGGAGCAAGTCATCCGGAAGTTCATTTCCTTATACACTCATAGGTTGTTCTGAAAGTTGTCCTGTCTGCTGTTCT
The DNA here is from genome assembly GCA_036743175.1 of Bacillota bacterium. Classification (GTDB taxonomy): domain Bacteria; phylum Bacillota; class Clostridia; order DUPQ01; family DUPQ01; genus JAFGQE01. The sequence goes on from DAINQB010000067.1 coordinate 2,954, forward strand.
TCTGACCATTATACCGCGTCTTCTTTTTTCCATGTTTGCAGTATAGCTGTCAAAGAGATGTACAGTTGTTCCCGGTTCACCCTTCATCGTAACCCTGATGGTCTTGTCCGGAAGTTCGAAATCGACATACCAGTCATCATCGGTCATGAATTTCTCTATATCAAGCAAATGCTGGTAACCAGCCTGTCTTGGCGGCATCATTATCTGATCCTTTTCAGTTCCATTTTTCAGGAAATCATCTGCAAGGGTCTCGACCTTTTCAGTCTTATAGCTGCATTTTTGTTCTCCTTCGCAGTAGAAGAACCAGTCAATTTCATGGGTATCCCAGTTATGGACTTCGAACTCATCCTCCACCCTGTCCCTGGAAACCCTGAAAGCCCTGGTATAGTCAGTCGCCTCATAGACCGCCTTTGCCTTTGCCTTTATATATGCATTTTCAATGTCGGATTCCTCAACGCTGCCCCTTGGAAGATTCCTTCTGTGCTGGTCGGTCTGGTCTACTACCACAGTATTATGGCAAAGGGTCTTTCTCTGCCACTCCACGAAGAGTGACGATGCGTACCCGCCGTTTCCTATGTCATATGACACCACATCCCCGTCAAAGGACATTTCAAAGTTCATGACATCGGGATGCATGTGAAGGCCTGTCAGGATACCGAACTTGAAGAAGACCTCAGTACCTTCCTTTCGGAGCATTGCGGTACAGGCATCCGGGTTGATCACTGTACCGTATTCGATTTGGGTATCTTTTTCGTTCCATGTATTTAAAAGAAGACTGTTGAAGGAGCCCGGTCTGGTGCTGTCCTGATTGAAAATGGAGCATAATTTTCTGAACACAGGATTATCATATATTACTGCCGCATACTCATAATGTGTTCTGTACATGAATATATCAAGGTAAGGGTGGGCATCGTTGGGGTTTGGAAGCCTTTTGCTACTGAACATCATTTTTACAGGGTATTCAAACATCCTTTCTACGGTGTCATATATATATGGCATTTCAGGAATATGAAAATCCATGGCCCGGCATATGAACATCAGATAAGCGATGGGCTGTATTGTATAGAAATGGTAATGCATTGAACCTTCATACCACATTCCCTCCGCGGTCACTCCCCTGTTCAGCTGGTCCAGGACACCATAGGGACTATAGAAACCCTTTTGGATGTGCTCAGGTTCATTGAAGAAGACGCCGGTCATGGCCTGGGCACACTTCACCCACACAGGTATGTTATATATTCTGTTGGCGAAGAAATCAAACAGTTCAGCTTCCCGTTTGAATAGTTTCTCATACCAGTACTTGAATTTTTCTTCGCTGAAGCTGTCCCTCACCATGGAAAGGCCAAGCATTATATTCATCATTGAGGATGCGTCATCCAGGTGCTGGTTCATCAGCTTGCCTTCAAACCGTTTTGCTATGGGATCACTTATGAAGTCATCATAATTTTCTGAATAGAAATCCAGGATTCTTTCAATATGCCTAAGATATTTCCCGTCTTCACTTACCCTGTAGGCAACTGCTGAATTGTATATGCTCTGGTTGGCGCGTCCCCTGTACATGTTGTTCCAGACCCTTGTCAGGGTTTCGCTTGAATTAACGTGATGGCATACGGAGCATTCATGGTTTTCCATGTCATCTATATTGAAGATAAGTCGTCCCTGGCATTTTTCACAGTTATAGTGATGGAACCAGCCGGTGACCCTGGATGCTTCATCATGGTAGTTTTCAATGAAGACGTCAAGGTCCTCAACAGTTTTACTGTAGAGCTCCGCTGCCCATCCTTCATAGAGTATGCGCTCTTTGATTGTTTCCCAGTCTATGATTCTTGGCATTTCTCTCCCCCAAAATATCTTTATACACCAAGTATACAATATTTCAATTGAATCCCCGCCGGTTATTGTATAATCTTCTTAGGTTTTTATTAACAGGGGGATGAATTTGTGAACATATTAAAAATAGCCGACGGAAGTTTTTTACGAATCGATATGATTTCTTCTACTTGCTTCAGGATGAGGATGTCACATAGTCCGGTTTTCAATGAGACAAATCCTTATGCACGTTATGGAATATTTGATTTCAGCGGGGACGGTACAAAGCCTGATGTACTGGAAAATGATGGTTCCCACAGTTTAACTACAGCCGGAATGATTGTCAGTGTCGAATGCATGACAGGTCATATACAGGTTACAACAGGCGAAGGAATTAATATGATTGAAACAGTTTCACCTCTTTGGATAGGAAAGGCCGGCGGTTTTTCCATTTCATTGAAAGCAGCTCCAGGCGAAAGATTCTATGGGCTTGGTGATGTGAACAGGGAAACCCTGGAAAAGCGTGGTTCGGTTGCACAGATCTGGGTCAAGAATGTAAAAAGCTATGTGCCTGTACCATTTCTTATGAGCAGCAGAGGGTGGGCCGTTTTCTCCAATACGACAAACCGCCATAATTTTGACATTTGTTCAACTGACCCGGATGTTCTCAAAATATGGGGATATTACGGTGAAATGGATTTGCTTTTCTTCATCGGAGGTTCGTATGCTTCCCTCCTTGACCAGTATACATCAGTCTCAGGAAAACCGAGTCTTCTGCCCAAATTCGGCTATGGACTTACTTTCGTCTGCAACCAGCAGGCCAATGCCCGTGAGATGATCGATGATGCAATGAACTTCAGGAACAGGGGTATCCCGTGTGATGTAATAGGTCTGGAACCCGGATGGATGGAGACTTACTATGACAAATCAGTCAACAAGAAATTCGATGAAGACCGGTTCTATATTCCACCATGGTGCAGTAATTCCCCTGAAGGAATCGAGAACCTGTTCTTCGGGGCACTTGACAGGCTTGGCTTCAAGCTGAGTCTATGGATGTGCTGTGATTATGACCTGAGTTTTGAGGAAGAAAGGAACGCAGTTGTAACAACCGGCAGTGCACAGACGGACGATTTGCTTGACCATCTTCCTTCAAAGGATGATTTTGAGCAGGACATGAACATAGGTCATGAGCCCCTTTCAATGGATGAATATACCGTAAGGGATGAAGGATTCTTCGAGCATCTCAAGAAATTCGTCGACCTCGGTGCAAAGGCCTTCAAGATGGATGGCGCATGGCAGGTCAACGAGCATCCTGACAGAAAATGGGGCAATGGCATGGACGATGTGGAGATGCATAACCTCTACCCACTTCTGCTTTCAAAGCAAATGAGCAAGGGATTCTCAGATCATACAGGAAACCGTTCAATGATTTATTCCTCCGGGGGATTTGCAGGAATCCAGCAGTATGCAGCCACCTGGGCCGGTGATACGGGAGGAGGTCCCAAACCCCTTGCTTCAATGCTGAACCATGCCATGTCCGGTCATGTTAATACCAGCTGTGACATGCTTGTATTCACAAAGGAAGGTATCCACTTCGGATTCCTTCAAAGCTGGTCGCAGGTATGCAGCTGGGCTTACTGGAGACATCCATGGTTGCTTGGCAGGGAGCTTGAAGGCATCTTCAAAAATTATGCAAGGCTTCGTTATGCTCTTATTCCATATATCTATTCAACGGCTTATGAAGCTTACCTCCATGCTGCACCAATAATGCGGCCACTGCCATTTGTTTATCCGGATGACTCTGCAGCAGGGAATGTTGTAAACGAGTATATGTTCGGAGACAATTTCCTTGTATCTTGCTTCAACGATTCCCTTTATCTGCCCGAAGGCGAATGGATTGACTATTTCACAGGTCAGAAGTACCACGGTCCGTTCTCAGGCACTTATGAAGTTCCCGATGGAAAAGGAGGCGGTCTGTTTGTCAGGGCCGGTGCCATCATTCCTATGCAGGAAGTAATGAATTATGTGGATGAAAAAACAGTGGACAAGCTTATCATTGATGTATATCCATCAGGCAAATCTTCATTTACAATCTATGATGACGACGGAATAAGCCTGGGATACCGTGATGGGGTCCGTAGTGAAATAATCATCACATGCAGCGAGTCCAATGAAGATATAACCATAACAGTGTCTGAAAGGTCCGGTGGATTCGAAGGAATGCCGGAGCACATTGAAATGTCATTCAAAGTCCATGCTCCCGAACCCGCATCAGTCAAAATTGGTAATACGCCACATCCATTCACTTTTAATGATAGTCTGGTCACATTTACCATCCCCGACGCTGACAAAGGGGCGACCATCCACCTGCGATATGACTGATCCAACCAATCATCCTTGGGATGATTGGTTAAAAAGTGCTAAACATCCTTGGGATGATTGGTTAAAAAGTGCTGAACATCCTTGGGATGATTGGTCAAAAAGTGCCGAACATCCTTGGGATGATTGGCTAAAAAGTGCTGAACATCCTTGGGATGATTGGTTAGGGAAGGTATTTGTTTGGGTAGTCTTTGTATTTTTTAAGGATATTGTTGCCGTGGGTGTCGATAATTTCCAGGTTGTCGTAGGCACTGTCTATATTGGATACCATATCTTCGTAATCCCTGCCACTGACTATGAAGTAACCTGCACGGGCTGTGGCATTTTCGATTCCCGCATACCTGGTTCCTTTTTTAAAATTATAATAAGCTCCTTCGATGTATGACAACTCTGTGAATTTTTCCAGCGGTGTAAAGGTTTCAATCTCTCCTTTTTCAAGGAAGAACATCTGAGTGGATATGAATCTGCCGTCTTTAGTAAAATCATAGGATCCGGTCCATTGTTCATTGACCTTCAGCCCCATCACAGCGTCACACACCATTCCAAGGATATCAACTCCACTGATCAAAGGAATTGTAATATCTTCATATGCTCCGCCGATTCTCATGGCTATTTCGTTGACACTGATGCCCCGATTTCCGATCAAATACTGGAAATAGAGAGGGCCATTCCTGATTCCAAAGGCATCGACAATCTGCTGGGTTATTGACCCTATCTCCTTCTCATATCTTTCGAGATGTACGGAAGGATGATTATGGGCAATGCAGATACCAATCCTGCTGCCGTTATCCATGGTAACCCTGTCGACGACTGATATGATATGGGCTTTTCCTTCCCTTGCCCACCCATTCACCGTAATTTCATCGTTTGGGTAAAATTCTTCAAGCAGTGCCTTGTCTTCCCGGGAATAGCCAAGTGTTTCCCCAATATTCTGCCGGATTTCATCCAGGGATTCCACCTTGAAGATGCCTCTCTGCCCCTGGCTGTCCACCGGTTTCAAAACCGCCGGAAATCTTATGGCTTCAATCTCATGATTCCTAAAATCATTTCCTATTAACGCAAATGGCTGGGTCGGTATTCCATGTTCCATGAACAAGGTTTTCATTATTCTCTTGTTTGTGACTTTCAACGCCGTATCGGAATCTATGTAAAAAGGAATTCCGTTCCTTTTTGCAGCAATGGATGCCGTGAGGACAGGTTGGTCCGTTCCCATGGTGATTATCGCCTCACTTTTTGTTTCGCTGATGATACCGGTTACTTTATCATGGTCGAAGGTACTTGTCATGTAATGTTCATCAACATAAGAAAGACCCGGGCAGTCTGGGAGGTAATCCACCAGTACAAGATGATGTCCCTCTTCCTTCAGCCTTTTTATCATGTTGAGCTGGCAGTGTCCTCCGCCTAATACAGCAATTTTCATTGTTCCTTCTCCCCTGTCGATGCCTTGATGATATATGCCGGTCCGGGTTTACGAAACCTCTTTAAAAAGCCAATTCCTGAGTAGTAGACAAAGATTCTTAGAATCAGACCAACCAGCCTTCTGGTGGAATGACCGCTTTCCTTTCTTTTTCCATACTCAACCCTGATATTTGAAATGTTTGTTGTATGTTTCAGTATCTCCATCGAAATATACACGAACCTTCCGTCAGCCCTGGCAACCTCTTTGCAAAGCCAGGAAGACATCATCCTAAAGCTGCAAACCCTGACATCCTTTGGTATATCCGTGAGCATCCTGAATGTCAGATCCCTTATCAGCGAGCCTGATTTCCTGAGGATTCCCCTGTTGACCGGCCTAATGTCATGTGCATATACAACATCAAAGCCCTTTTGCATTTCTTCATACATCGCGGGAATCGCCTCCGGTGGATTTTCAAGGTCATCATCCATGATTACAACATAATCCCCCGAAGCCTTTGAAAGTCCGCATAGTACAGCGTTTTGCTGACCATGGTTACCGTCCAGCAGATATCCTCTGACTGCAGGATTCTGAGAAGTGATCTCAAGGATTTTATCAAAGCTTTTATCAGGACTATGGTCGTCCACAAGGATGATTTCCGTGATCCTGAATCCAGCAGTACTTCTTGTAATCCTTGAGACCAGTTCATCAAGATATTTCCTTCCATTGTATACAGGAACAACTATGCTGATGGACTTATCTTCCAAGTGCCCTCCTAACTAATCTGCAGGTCAAGGCTATGTCCTCTTCCGAAAGATTCATATGCATGGGAAGCCTCAGCATCCTTCCGGCGATTTCCTCCGACACCGGACAGTCTGCGGGCATATATCCTAATTTCCTGCCGTAGGGTGATGAGTGCAGCGGCATGTAGTGGATGACTGCATTGATTCCTTTTTCAAGAAGATGGGTCCTTACCTTTTCCCTTGTCATGGAATCATTGAACACCACATAAAACACATGATGATTGTTTTCATTGAAATCAGGAACGACGGGCAAACCTACGGTACCTTCCCTTGCAAGTTCGCTCAGTTCATCCCGGTATTGCTCCCATATTCTTCTCCTGCCCCGGGAAATTGCAGGCAGCTTCCCAAGCTGGGCAGCAAGCACCGCCGCTGAAAGAGGCCCCATGTTCATTCCCCTTCCCGGTCTTTGCCAGGAATATGCCTTTGTTTCTCCTCGTAGGAAAGCCTTCCTGTCGGTGCCGCTTTCAAGCATTTCCTCAAAGATATGGGAATTACCCGAATCCCTGATGATAAGAGCACCTCCGCCCTCACCGGAAATATTCTTGGTTCTGTGGAAACTGATTACCCCGGCATCACCCAGCGTGCCCAGATGACCACCCTTGTAATAAGCATCAATTGACAGGGCGGCGTCTTCCACTACCAGAAGATTTTCATCACCCGCAAGTTCCAAAAGCACGTCCATGTCCACTGATGCCCCTCCATAATGGACCGGCATTATGCAGGATGTCTTTTTGGTAATCTTTTTTCTTATATCGTCCATGTCAATTACCAGGGTATCAGGGCTGATATCTGCAAACACCGGTTTCAACCCTGCAGACAGCACTACATTGGCAGCGGCAGGATAGGTGAATGATGGTATTATCACTTCGGACCCGGCTTCAAGCAATCCCGATGCAAGGAAGATTTCCATTGCGGATGAGGCACTGCCTGTAAGGAATATCTTTTTACTTTTGGTGACTTCACCAAGCATTTTTCGAACATCCTTTGTGAAATCCCTGCCTTCTACAATATATTCGCGAAGATTTTTTGCTTCTTCTTCCCCATAGAAAGGCTCATTGAATTCTATTCTTGTTTCTTTCATCAATCAATCCTGTATATCCTTATCTTCCAATCCTTGTCTTCAGTGAATCTCACTATTCTCATTCCATATGGTGATGTGAACTCATGTAAAAGACTGCACTGCTCCTCAAGGAATCCGGTCATATCTTCATAATATGGATAGAGGTTTCCATAGACTATGTTCCAGACTGGCCTTCTTTCATATATGAAATCCATCTCCTCCGGATATATTATATATTCTATTCCCCGGCTCCTCACATATTCATCAAAACCCATGTTGCTATCAGAAAGATATGCAAGGTTCCTGTAATCGAGGAACTCATTTACATCAAACAGATAACCGGTGTTAAGATTTGCCAGAACTTTTGCATCAGCAGGTATATGTTTTCTTATTTCCCCCAGATAATCTTCATAATCATTGTTGAGCCAGGGAAGTATATTGCCGATGGAGTTGACAAGAAGCCCAAGACACAGGACCATGGAGATGATCACCTTCTTTACCTCAATGACAGAAATCATCCAAAAGGCAGCCAGCAGACCAAGCGGGAATATGAACAAAATGCCAGGCTGCGAATATCTTCCGATTACCATATATCCTATATTGATGGCAATCAATGGGAACAGTATGACCCAGTATTTCCTGTCCTTCAGGCCTGCAATCAGAACTGCGAATGCCGAAGCAGCAATCAGGATGAGCTCACCCCTTATACCCGGAGTATAGTAAGTGCCGGAATTCTGCGTGAAGAGTTTGGCATAATAATTGAAAAGTCCGTCATACTTGATTGCCACGGGACTTGTCACTCCCAGTTCTCTTCCATATTTTAGATAATTGGAAATGAAATTTGAATCCATCAGATAGCTCAGGCTTATGAAAATACCTGCAAGAATACCGACAACAAGAATATAAATAAGCAGATTTTTTAATCTGAACTTCTTTGCGAAGAATATATAGAACAAATACACTGACCCTATAGCCATGGCAATAAGGAAACTGTTCGGATGTATGCCTATTGTAAGCCCGGTAAGAACAGCGGCCGTAATATCCTTGCGAAGACCCCAGCATTCACTGTTCTTAATCATGTAATAGAGTATCCCGAGCATCGCAGCAGCTATTATTATCTCCTGCCTTGCAAAGTGGGAGGCATATATGAATTGGATACATACTGAAAGAGCAATCATTCCGATGAATGAAAGTGATTCGTTGCGGGTCAGTTCGTATGCCAGCTTCTGAAAGAAGAACAGTGCAACAGTTCCAAAAATCAATGAAACCAACCGGAATGCAAAAAGGTTGTATCCAAAAACCAATTCAAAGAGCATTTGGATTCCATGGAATACTGTTTTGATGGCATGGGGATTTCTTGGTAACAAGTCAAAGAATGATTCCGTTGCAGCAGGCCCTCCGGCCATCATGGATTGTGTCAGTCCTGAAAGCCAGGATTCATCGGAATGCATGAAAGGAAACCTGGTGAGAAACAGCAGGTTCACTATGAAAAACAATGTAAGGTATATGAACACCTTGTATTTTTTTATTGCATCCAATAATCTTTCCATGGGCATATTATATAACAAACAGTCAATCGAGTAGGAGATAGCTGATTAGTTCAGCTATCGTCCTCTCACACCAC
>DAINQB010000068.1:0-4812 GCA_036743175.1 Bacillota bacterium
ACGGTATCAAGGAGTCAAAAGGTTTGTAACGACAACCGAATGTTTACTGTATAATGATGAAAGGGAACAAAAAAGAAGTTTTCCCGTCAAATAAATGAAGGTGGAAATAAATGCCGGACAGATTCAATGAAAAAATTACAATGAAGGCATATAAGTACGACGGTCGTCTCCACTATGAGCAGGAGCTCGATTTCGTTGATTTTAATAATGGAGCATTGGTACTGGCCGGCAGAAAGGGAAGAAAGCTTAGGCACTATACAAGAGATACGGTTTTTACATTCGAGGAAAAAACACTTGAGTATTTCTTTGAAGACCGATGGTATACAGCGGCACTGGTGTTTGACGATTCAGGTAAAGTAATCCACGTATATTGCAACATAGCCCTTCCGGCAAAGATACAAGATGGAACCGTGAGTTTTGTGGACCTTGACATAGATGTCATTGTTAGGGATGGTATAATAGAGGTAGTGGATGAAGATGAATTCCGGTTACATAAGGAAATTTATGGATACGGGATTGAAATTGAGAAAAGGGTATATGAAACCGTTGATTTGGTTAAAAGTACTATAATCAATGGTGAATTTCCGTTCAATATGGAGATTTTAGCAAAGGTTTAACCTTTTGTTTACAAACAAAAGTTGAGAGTATATAATTTATATCAATCGTGAGATTATATTCAAGGAGGGTAATTATGTTAAGGAAGAAAACAGCTGTTTTATTTGCGCTTATGCTTGCAACCGCAATGATATTCTCTGCATGCAGCCAGTCAGCAATGTTTGAGGAGGAAGCCAATAATACCACTGACAGACAGAATGCAATAGAAACCAGCTATACCATTGAAGAAATCACTGAAGAATATGCCGGTGTTGTATATACCATTCCCAGAGTTGAGGGTATGACGAACAAGTCAAAGCAGGCGGACATCAACGGACATATGAAAAGGGCAGCGCTTAAGGCAACAGCAGACAACAACGGCGAAAGAGGTCCTGTATCAGATTCTTATGAAGTTATGATCATGAACGATTATATTTTCAGTGTCAGATTTGTAACAACCCTTGATGTTGATATTCCAAACAGGGGAGTAACTCTTTTGGTAAGGGATTACAAATTCCTGTTTTCACTTGAAAATCTGTTCGGCAAGGCAGAGGACAACCCGGCTTTTGCAGATATGAGGGCAGTTCTTGAAGAAGCAGGTGTCAGTTCTTCATTTACCGACGATGAACTTAGGAAACAGACAATTTACTTTGAAGGTGAAGACATGCAGAATCTTATACTTCATGTTACATTCTTCTCAGACCAGAATGAAGATGTTTCAGTACCCTTTGCTGATGTAATAGAATATTTGACTGATGAAATGAGTGAATCATTCGATTTCGCAAGATAAAACAGCATTTTAAAAACCTCCGCTTCCGGCGGAGGTTTTTTAATGCAGAATTTTAATGAACCGTCTTCCGCCTCCTGTGGAAAAGCCACTTTCGAAGAAACCACAGTTGTTCAAAAACCTGGAATACTTCTGCCATTCAGGTCTGACATCCGAATACCATATCTTTGCTTCCGGAAAACGCCTGATGACATATTGTACAGCCTTTTTACCAATACCGATATTCTGAAAGTCAGGCAATATGAATATTCTTTCAAGCTGGAAATTGAATCTTCCTGTCTTGAAGATTGTAAACCCACCAACCATGGAATTATTGAACATAATTTTAAAGAGATATCCTGTTGTGCTGGTTCTAAGATACCAGTCATAGCTGTCATAACCTTCGGGCGCCGTATCCGGATCAATTGAAAAAATACATTCTGATACATCAGTGATGTAGGCAACATCTTCTGGAAAGGCCCTTATAATTTCTAACATTCAATCATCCCCCAGTGCCATTGAAAACCTGATTTATCAAACCTTGTCAGTCAATACAGCAACACCATAAGGTCCGAGTCTCAGAACCTCACTGATATTCTTTTCACCCAAAATTTCCATATACTCTTTGTCAAGTGAAATATATGCAGGCGTATCCAGGTGGTTCATGACAAATATATAGGTACTCGAAAAGTCAGTTCTTGTAACTGTTTCAACTCCCTTTACAGTACCAAAAGGACATCTTGTTACATCGGTTTCCAAGGTTATTTGTCTGAATATTCTATTGTAGCCATCCCTGTCCAGGTGTGCGCCGATATAGTAGACGCTTCCACCAGGGGCTGAATTCCGGGTCATGAATGGAGTTCCCCTGTAAAATGCATCAAGGTACTCTCCCATTACAGTTGAATCCTTTCCATCGATTATATCGCACCAGGTATCGGCTTCAAGCGGACCAGCGACTGATGTAACTTTTCTTTTGTGGTCTCCGACTGCATCATAGTTGATTACATCAATCCCACAGATATCCCTGAAGTATCCCGGGATGGTCAAGCCGTTTATCCTGTTATATTCATCACGATTTCCTGATCTGAAGGTTATGACCACGTTTCCGCCCTCATTTATAAACTTTGAAAGCTTCACTGCATCTGCTTCGGAACTTATGTTATAAGCAGGAAGCACTGCAAGTTTATAATTTGTCAAATCAACGTTCATATCAACGACATCGCAGTTTATCCCAAGGTCAGTGATTGCATTGTGTACTGTATACAATATACGGTTATAATTGAAGTTTTCAGAGTGCTTCTGGTATGTGTGACTCCATTCATTGTCAAAGGAATTGATAATACATACATCAGAGACAATCTCACTTCCTTCAATGATTTCCTCCAGTTTTCTCAGCTCTGCACCTGTTGCCTTGATCTCCTTATACCTCTTTCTTGGGATTCCGTCATGGTCGAGTATGCCATGCCAATATTGTTCAGTACCGAAAAGACAGGGTCGCCATCTGAAGTAAATTATTCCATCAGCACCATGGGCGACTGATTGGTAGGTCCATAGTCTGATTTCACCGGGATTAGGTGTTTCGTGCATATAGTTCCATCCGTTCTGCCCGCTGCAGTGTTCCATGACCCAGAATTTCTTATTCTTGTATCCCCTCATTTTGTCATGATTATATGAGACTTCAGACAGTGTGGAGAATGGACCGTGTGCAATGTTCGGATAGCAATCCCAGGATATGAACTCGAACTGGTCCTGCAGCTTGTAATAGTCAAGGTCAAAGAAGGATCCCATGAAATTATGGGTTATAGGTACATCAATTCCATGTGCCCTCAGCACGTCAACCTGCATGGCGGAATAGTCATATACAGAATCAGAAGAAAACCGGCAAAAATCAAGGTAAAGCCCCGGATTATGTGCGTTCATCCCAAAAGCCTTGTTGTCGCATGTCGTATGTGCGGGCAGAATGACACTTTCGAAGGAAGGATAATGCTGTCCCCAGAAAGCCATTCCCAGTTTTTCATTCAAATTATCTATGTTTATATATTTTTTCTCCAGCCATTTTGAAAAGGCGGATGAACAATCTTCACAATAACAGCGAACTGTATTATGGCATCCGAATTCATTGTCAAGCTGCCAGGCGATGATATTGGGATGTCCCGAATAGTGTTTTGCCATTTCCGAGATGATTTTTCTGGAATATTCCCTGAAAATTTCAGAATTGAAACAGTAATGCCGGCGGCTTCCGAATCCCCGCACATGACCGAACTCATCCTTTTGGTAAATTTCAGGATGCTTGTCCATAAGCCACTTTGGAGGTGCTGCGGTAGGAGTACACAGGACAACCTTCATGGAATGGGAGACTGCAAGGGACATCACTCTGTCCAGCCAGTCAAAATCAAAAATGCCCTCACGTGGTTCAATCAATGACCACGCAAACTCAGCGATTCGTATAGTGTCAAGACCGGCTTCTCGCATAAGTCTGAAATCTGTAGGCCATCTGTCCTCAGGCCAATGCTCGGGATAATAGTCTGTTCCAAATACCATTCTGCTCCTCCGGTTTCAAAGACTTTTTTTGTTTGGTAAAATACCCGATTTGATTATAGCATAGGTGATATTCAAAAAAAATTGCATCACAAAATTACTAAATATACAAATTAATTAAGTTAAATTTTTAACACACCGAATTCAATTGATAATTGAAAAATGTTGAATTATAATACCCTTATGAAACAGAAAAACAGAATAAAGGGTGGTGTGAAAACGCCACATTATAAGAACACAGCCAAGGCTGAGACAAAAGTCATGCCCGCCCCCGAAAAAGTAGAGATTACAATGCTGCACCATATTGGTGCTCCTTGTTTGCCTACGGTAGGTAAGGGCGACCAGGTTTTTGTAGGAACAAAGATCGGCGACAGCGACAAGTTCGTAAGCGCTCCCATTCATTCCAGTGTTTCAGGTACAGTAACGGAAATCAAGAAAAGACTTATGTCAAACGGAGCATATGTAGATTCCGTGGTTATAAAAAGTGACGGGCTTCAGACCATTGACCCCGCCATTGAACCGCCTGTTGTTAACACAAGGGAGGATTTTATAAGAGCAATTCGGGAATCGGGTCTGGTCGGTCTTGGTGGAGCCGGATTTCCGGCCCATGTAAAACTCAATCCTCCAAAAGATAAAAAGATTGATTATCTGCTTATCAATGCAGCTGAGTGTGAGCCATACATTACTTCTGACTACAGGGAATCCATTGAGAATTCATGGAATGTAATCAGTGGTATAAACATTGTCATGGATTTCCTTGGGATTGAGAATGTTCTTATTGGAGTTGAAGACAACAAACCCGCTACGGTGAAGGTCCTGAACGATATAGCTGATACAGACAAGAAAATAACGGCAGTTTCATTGAAGTCGAAGTATCCACAAGGAGCAGAGAAGATGCTCATCTATGCTTTGAC
>DAINQB010000068.1:4912-7539 GCA_036743175.1 Bacillota bacterium
CCATATAAAATCCTCATGGGCGGACCAATGATGGGAGTTGCACAATATACGGTCGACACACCAATTTTAAAACAAAACAATGCAATACTGGCATTCAATAAAAAGCAAAGCATCATTCCCGAACAGACGGCATGCATACGATGCGGCAACTGTGTAAGGGCATGTCCCATGAGCCTTATGCCACAGCAGCTTGACCTGCTCTCCAATTCAGGAAATGCAGAAGGTCTGGTTAAATATAATGTAATGAGCTGCATTGAATGCGGTTCCTGTTCATATGTCTGTCCCGCCAAACGCCATTTGGTCCAGGCAATCAGAAAGGGCAAGACAATCGTGAAGACGAAAGGCAGCAAATAATGAGAACAAGAAAATATATTGAAGTGGGGGAAAGATAATGCCGGAAAACAGATTGATAGTCAATTCATCCCCACATCTTAAATCCATGAGAACGACCAGGGGAATTATGTTTGATGTAATAATTGCCCTTGTACCTGCAGTCATATTCAGCATCTATTTCTTTTCGTACATCGCGGCGGTCATTGTAGCCGTTTCAACTGCAACTGCTGTTTTGTTTGAGGTTCTGTATAACCTGGTTGCGAAGAAGAAACAGACTGCAGGGAATCTGAGTGCCGTGGTTACCGGAATAATACTTGCATTGAATCTTCCGCCGGTAAAATCTTCCATTTGGATAGCTGCAATAGGTACATTTGTTGCAATAGTGATAGTAAAAATGCTGTTCGGCGGAATCGGCAAGAACATCTTCAACCCTGCAATAGCTGCAAGGGTTTTCCTTACAGTGTCCTTTGCAGGACAGATGACTGCATGGGTTGCTCCCGGTGTTGACGGAATATCAACGGCTACCCCCCTTGCACTAATACAGAATGGAACTTCGGTAGGATACCTTGACCTGTTTCTTGGAAACATCGGAGGAAGTCTGGGAGAAACAAGTGCACTTGCCCTTTTGATCGGCCTTCTTTGGCTGCTTGCCAGAAAAGTCATTACATGGCATATTCCTGTTTCCTTCATAGGTACCGTGGCACTGTTCTCATTTTTCTTCGGTCAGGATCCGCTGTTCCATGTACTTGCGGGAGGTCTGCTACTTGGTGCAATCTTCATGGCCACTGACTATGTTACATCGCCGACTACATGGATTGGAAAGCTTATCTTTGGATTCGGCTGCGGGTTGATTACAATAGCCATAAGGCTTTTCGGAAACCTTCCCGAGGGAGTGTCGTTTTCAATTCTTTTCATGAACGCACTGGTTCCACTTATTGACAGGTACACTGTTCCAAAGAGCTTCGGGGAGGTGAAGGCAAATGCGTGAAATTGCAAAACCGGCATTCAGTCTCGTTATAATTTGTGTCGTAATCACTTTCTTTGTGGGTCTTACATACAATGTTACAAAAAGCACGATACGTGAAAGAGAGCTTGAAGAGCTGAATAAAGCCATGGCTGAGGTTCTTCCAGAAGGAAGTAACTTTCAAAATATAACAGCAGAAATGGCTGATGTCATTGAATCCGTTGGTTCGGATATCAAGGTTGACGGAGTATATGAGTCCGAAGCAGGATATGTCTTCAATGTAAGGGTATCCGGCTACGGTGGTGATGTTGCAGTCATCATAGGTATCGGAAGTGATAACAGCATCAAGGGAGTGAAACTGGGGTCTAACAAAGAAACACCTTCACTTGGTAAGAGAGCGGAGGAGCCCTTCTTTACATCGAGGTTTGATGGCATAGGCTCTGACCAGGATATTGATACATCAGTTGATTCCATCAGCGGCGTAACAATAACATCAAGTGCAGTCAAGCGTGCAGTACAGAATGCGTGTAATTTATATAATGGATATGGAAAGGGGGACGGCCGGTGAAAAATTTGTTCAAGGAATTCACAAAGGGCCTTTTAAAGGAAAACCCCATATTTGTATTGGTTCTTGGTATGTGTCCGACCCTTGCCGTTACTACTTCAGCGGAAAACGGTCTGGGTATGGGAGTTGCAGCCACGGTAGTTCTTCTGGGTTCAAATATTGTTATATCAATGCTCAGGAAACTAATACCTGACAAAGTCAGGATACCTGCTTATATTACTGTAATAGCAGGATTTGTCACGGTGGTTGAACTGCTTTTGAAAGCATATCTTCCAAGTCTTGACAAGTCCCTTGGAATATTTATTCCGTTGATTGTCGTCAACTGTATAATACTTGCCAGGGCTGAGATGTTTGCCAGTAAAAACGGAATTGTAAGTTCAATAGCGGATGCCCTTGGAATGGGTCTTGGATTTACACTTGCGTTGTTTATAATCGGATCGGTAAGGGAGATACTGGGAGCCGGCAAGATTTTTGGTTTTGACATAACAGGCGGAGCCATCCAACCGGCAACGATATTCATTCTTCCGGCCGGTGGTTTTCTGGTACTTGGTATTCTCATGGCGCTTTTCAACAAGGTAACCAAAAAGAAATCACCTGCAGTGACTGATTGTGCATCATGCCCGTTGCAGTGTGGAGTTGTCAAGGAGGTTTCTGAATGAGACAGATAATTTTTGTAATCATGGGAACCATATTGGTAGAGAATTTTGTCCTTCAGAAGTTCCTTGGTGTATGTCCGTTCCTGGGGGTTTCCAAGAAAATGGATTC
>DAINQB010000068.1:7639-9238 GCA_036743175.1 Bacillota bacterium
GCCCTTTTGAACATCCAGAGGTCATATGGATTCGGGATGTCAGTGCTTTATGGTTTTTCCGCAGGACTGAGTTTTACGGTGGCACTGATATTGTTCTCAGGAATAAGGGAGCGGCTTGAAACGGCGGATGTTCCCGAAGCATTCAAGGGATTGCCAATAGCATTGATATCAGCAGCTTTTCTTTCCCTTGCCTTCATGGGATTCCAGGGATTGTTTGCGTTTTGATATAAGGAAAGAGAAAAGATATGGATTTAAGTTTGTTAATAGCGGTTATAGTGGTTGGGGTACTCGGTCTGGTTTTTGGCTTGATTCTGGCGATTGCATCAAAGCTCTTTGCAGTAAAGAAAGATCCAACCGTTGAACTTGTAATCAATGCTCTGCCCGGAGCCAATTGTGGAGCGTGCGGTTATTCCGGTTGTGAAGCATATGCCGAAGCTGTGGCAGCAGGAGAATGTGACATCAACCTTTGTACCGTAGGTGGAGAAGCCTGTCGCAAGGAACTGGAGGCTATCACAGGAAGAACAGCCGGTGAAGGAACAAGGATGGTAGCCAGAGTGCTTTGCGGTGGCACACTCGGTAACAGAAAAAAGGAATATGACTATTCAGGTCTGGAAACATGCCTTGATGCAAATCTTCTCTATGGTGGGGACAACGCCTGTACTTATGGATGTCTTGGGATGGGAGATTGCCAGAAGGCATGTCCATTCGATGCCATAGCCATGATTGAGGGTGTTGCCTTCATACTGGAAGACAAGTGCAAGAGCTGTGAAATATGCGTGGGTGTATGTCCGAAGAATATAATTGAAATGGTTCCCGAGGATGCCGCAGTTACGATTACATGTTCAAACCATGACAAGGGCGGAGTTGCCATGAAGGGATGCAAGGTTGCCTGTATAGCATGCGGAAAGTGTGTAAAGGAGTGTCCTGTTGACGCAATCGCCATTGATAACTTCCTTGCGAAGATAGACTACGAAAAATGTATAAACTGCGGAAAGTGCATACAGGTGTGTCCGACCAATGCAATAATACGATATAACAAAAAGAAAAAGAAAATTGTAAAGAAACCCAAAACAATTGAAGAGGCCTGACGGCCTCTTTTTTTCACTAAAAATTCACGATGATCGCGAATAATTACCACTGAGGTGAATATTCACCTCAGTGGTAATTATTCGGGCCAAGAGTCAGATTTACTTGGTTTGTTCACAAAATATTCATATGTTTTATATATAATGAATCTGCAAGGGTGACAATACAAAGAATCAGATGTACAGTTCAGGATATTACATCGAAAATGGAAATAATAAATGTTATTGTATAGTTAGAGATAGGGAAAGAGGGTATTGCCATGAAAAGGATTTTTATTGTTTCAATTGCCCTTGCTGTTTTCATTGCAGGTTGCAGCAGCGGCAGTTCTGAAGCAACTAAAGCCCCTGACTTGACTTCAAAGCCAGAGGTTGAAACAGGTGGTTTACCGGACTGTTTCATTGATGCAGATCATATTACTATTCTAACGGAACCGTATTATCAATTAAAATATTTTGAAATAGGCTCATGGCAGGAATACATGCTCGATAAGTTCGGCATTGAAATCTATCTTAG
>DAINQB010000068.1:9338-11982 GCA_036743175.1 Bacillota bacterium
GGATTCACAGATGCACTGGGCTTCATAAGAAGCCTGCAGGAAGAAAGACTATTGGGCATAATAGGTGAAGCCTACGATGACAACCATAACAATCACTATATTGCAGACATAACAAAAATTGACAAGGAATTTGCGACTGAATATTTCAGAATATATGATTCCAGCAGGAACTTTTTCATTGATGATCCCGGCAACAGATCGGAATATGATTATGAAGTTGGTTATTATTTGATTCATACCAACGATAAAAACGTGTGTGAATTAAGGTCCAACATGGCATTTTGCATGTTTCCTCTTTCGATAGACAATATATATGGAACCATTGATTTGTTCAACACCATAGTTACTGACTCCAAGTACCGTTATGACCTGCAGTATGGGATGGAGAACGAGAATTATAAAATCGTGCAGAATGAGGTTGTTCCACTTGAACCAACAATCGGTGGTTTCCCGGAAATACGGCAGCTTAAAACCTCGCCTAACGAAGTTCTGTCCCTCATTCCAGAAAGCCTTGAATATATTGCAAACATGAACAGTGAACTGCTTTATGAAAAGAATGTATTCAACAGCTATTATACCTACAGGGGGAGTTCATCGGGGTCGGTCAGAACGAGCATGATATATGAACTGCTGTATCCTTTTATATCTGCTGAGGATGCCGTGAGCAGGTACAGGGAAGAATTCATTAAATATGGTGATTATGAAAAGCTGGAAGAATTGAACAGTAGACTGGGCACTCTGCCACAATACAATTACACAATTGAGCCGTGAGAATAGAAGCAAACCAACAAAAGATATTTACAGCTCATTCATGAGTTTTATAAATTATTGGCTCAACAATATGACAATTCGGGGTAGATTCGGCACAATATAAGGGAAAAAGGCTGAAAAGCAAGACTCAAGTGTTAGTGTAAATACAGAGATAGGCAAAGGGGATATTATCATGAAAAGGATGACGACCATTGTATTATTGATTTTAATCATTGCCTCTGGTTGTACAGGGAATAATACTGATATAACAGAAAAACCGGATATAACATTGAGTCCCGATGTCAGTATTACCGAAAGCCCGATTGATTTCGATCCTGCCGATTATCTAATTTTTCTTACAACCTCATACCCCGGTAAAACATATTATGAAATTCTAGGATGGCAGGAATATCTTAGAGATAAATATGAAATTGAAATTATGCTGAGTTATGGAAAATACTCAGGAAAACCCGGAGGTTTCGACCCCAACAGTATATTGCTCCTGAACTATAATTATGACTTTCCATATGGCACAAAGAACAATTCAGATGTTCTGGAATATAATGATGAACATAAGGTGTATGACCTGACCTCGTATTATGATAAATACGGATGGAGGGATTTCATAGACAGTGAGTATATCAATGCATTGACCATGGGAAATCACATCTTTGCAGTTCCTTCGGTTCCTGATAAATATATAATCCCCAGATATTACAATAAAAGGATGCTTGAGGAACTGGCGCTTGATGTACCCACTACGATAGCAGAATTTCATGAATTTCTTCTTTCGTCCAAGGAATTGGAGGCTGATGACTCGTTTTACCCTTTTGTAATTGATCATGCCAAGACACCTCAGCTGGCAGATATATTCAGGGCATTCGGAGTATATGTAGATTCACAATCTGATTCCATGTTCTCATTCAACCCAAACACAGGAACCTATGAAGATGCTGTATTTGCACCGGAGTTTCACCAATCCCTGGAATTCATAAGGATGCTTCAGAGTGAGGAGCTTCTTGGATTCATCGGCAATGCATACAACGATGATGACCATTCAGACGATAAGAATTACTTTATTTCTGCCTTTACGAATGTAAAGAAAGAATTTGCCACAGAGTATTTCAATATATATGATCCCGATAATTTTGGACTCAATCGAAGTATTGGCACAAGACCGGCATATGATTATGAACAGGGATATTATTTGACTCACACAAACACTAAAAATGTCTGTGAACTGAGAAGTAATATCGCTTTCTATGTTTTCCCAAAGAGTATCAGTGATATTGACGGAACCATGGAGTTGTTCAATGAAGTAATGACAGATCCCCAATATTATTATGATTTTACCTACGGAATGGAAAATGAAAATTATGTCGTTGCAAAATCAGGAGTTGAACCGCTTGAACCAAAAACAGGAGGATGGACTGAGTTAAGGCAAATTTATCCTTCTGATGACATTATTTATTCCGGCATACCCGAAAGCCTTCAGTATCTGGCTTCAATGAGTGAGAATCTTGTTTTTGAAAAAAGCGTTTTCAATCACTACTACACTTACAGGGAAAGGAAATCAAGCGGAACATCTGCAAACTTCTTGGAGCCACTTTTTTATCCTTTCGTTTCAGTTTCTGATGCAATAGAGCAGTATAAGAAAGATTTCGTCATATGGGGCAATTACAGGAATATTGCTTATATAAATGAAAGATGTGGAACTGTTCCGGCATATGATTATGGGAACTGATGTATAAGACATAAAATCATCTGTGGTGTATAATGGTTCATGACGGTTATACACCATTTTTATATCCAGAGCCGTACCGGAGGTTGGTTTGAAACTCATTGACAAAGACATGAAATTATTCGGGAAAATCAGTCTCATTGACATTGTAAT
>DAINQB010000069.1:0-11001 GCA_036743175.1 Bacillota bacterium
TCCGCCTGTATGTTTTGTATATCTTATACCCCTGTTATTTCATTTACAAGGACAAGAAGACCGGTTTCCCCCGCTATTTCACCCGACTTGATCCTGTAATCCAATTCAGCAGCTTCGATTATGAAGCTCCTCAAGGCTTTTTCAGAGTAACCGGCAGCCTGCTTTTTTAAAATATCTATGATAAAGTCCTGTACCGGCCTGTTGTTCCTAAGTATAACGGGAGCATCCCCCCTTGCCACTGCCATTTTAACTTCAAGGAGTTCCAATAGCCTTGAATGTATAGATGAAATCATTACCTGCACAGGCATCTTGTCAGACCAAAGCTCCTTCATGAGAAAATGTGCCCTGTCACCATTCTTTGTGAAAATAGCATCCATCAGCTCATATATCCTATGGGTACTGCTGCCGGAACATAGATTCAGGATATATTCCCTTCGAACCTCCTTCAAATCCCCCATGAAAAGAAGGATTTTTTCAATGTCGGATTCAATATCCTGCAATGATGTCCCGGAAAGCTCTACGAACAGACTGAGGTTTGCCGCCGTAATCTTTTTTTCCTGTTTCTTGAACCGACCGGCTATGTAACCCATTATTTCGCTGCTTTTCCGCATCTCAATTTTATATGCGTATCCGGCTTTCTTCATCTCAGAGAAAAGCTCATTCTTTTCATCGACATCCTTTTCAATGAATATGACATACACATCAACGGGGATTCTGCCAAGGACGTCCATAAATGCCTCAAAACGGCTTTTCCCCTTGAAAATACCGGTATCCCTGCAGATGATTATCCTGCCGCTCCCGAAGAATGAGTTCGTCCCAACAGCCATTTCAAGGTCCGCCGGACTGACATCCGCACCAAATCCACTGCGTTCAATGTCCTTGCCTGCTTCTTCCTCTGCAATTGCAATTATTCTTTCAACAAGTTTACCTATGAGATATGGCTCATCACCATACAGAAGATAAAGATTCCTGATGCGCTTTTCACCCAGTTCAGCCTTCAGCCTGTTATAATTCATTGTTTCTCCGTATCAACTCTATAACCGTTTTTCGTCAGTTTAATGATTATAGCTCCATTCACATCACTTCTATATATGTCACAACCGGCAAGTCGTGCAAGGGTCTTGGCAGAAGGGTGGTTATAGTCATCCGCCCCGCATGTAATTATTGCAATCCCTGCATCCACAGCATCGATGAAATCCTGTTCTGCTGCATTGACCGCCCCGTGGTGGGGCACCTTCAGCACATCGGCCTTCAGGTCACATCCCCTTGCCAGCATATCAAGCTCCGAAGCAATCTCACTGTCCCCGCACAATAGAATGGTCCTGTCCGTTTGTGTTAATTTTATCACCATGGAAGTATCATTTAAAGACAAATACTCATAATCTGCAGGATTCATTATTTCAAGGGTGCACCCGTCGATTTCCAGTACATCCCCTGCCAGCAGACTGATGCATGGAATCCCCTTTTCCAGGCACATATCAATGACTGCCTTGATGTTTGCACCGCTGCATCCAGGAACATACACAGCCCCCACCCTGAATCTGTCCAGAATGTCAAAAAGCCCTCCCATATGATCCTCATGTGCATGGCTTATGAATATACAGTCAATATAGTCACCGGTGAAGTGTGCAAGTGAATTCCCCTGCATGTATTCGCCTGCATCAATCAGAATATCCCTCCCGGTGCAGGTTTTGACTATGATGCAATCAGCCTTTCCTGAGTCAAGGAACACCCATGTATTTGAAGGAATTGCTGCAAATAGAAAATAGAGTGTTATCAAAACAGTACAAACCACCGGATAAAGCATCCCTTTCTTCCTTTCTTTTAATAAAAACCACAAACCTGAGTAATACAACCCAATGACAACAGGATGAATGTATGGAACATTGACAACTGAAAGGGATGAATCCGAGAACAATCCGGCTGTTGATGACATGATCCCTGCAAGGATTCCTACCGGACCTCCAAGCAGACTTCCGAATGCAGTGTGCAGGCCGGATAGGATATACATTATCCAGCCAAGAACCGCCAGAACCGCCCTTACAGGGAAAACCAGTATGTTTGCAAAGATTGAAAATACCTGGATACTGTAGAACAGTTTTGCAGTAACCGGCAGCAGTCCCAGCTGGACTGCAAGGCTCATGGAAACTATACGGGCTACAGGATTGGTTCCCAGAATGGACACAATTGGTTTATATAAAATCATAATGGATAGTACGCTTGTGTAGGATAGAATGAATCCTGCATCGTAGAGACTGAATGGATTGAACAATAGTATAATCAAAGCAGAAGCTGCCAGGCTGTTCAGTGGTTCAGGGTTTCTGTCAAGAATACCTCCAACCAGAAGTATTGCCGCTGTCAGACCTGCCCTGATGACGGAAGGCTGCATTCCCGCAAGCATCGCAAAGAATATGAGAAGCACAATCAGCCATGGATAATACTTTCGCTTATCAATGCCAATCCGCGAAAATATGAAATACAACGGGACAAGAATATATGCAACGTGTGACCCGGAAACAGCCATGGTATGGGATAGACCGCTGTCCCTGAAGGCATCCAGGGTGTCCTGCTCAAGCCGCGTTTTGTCTCCGATCAGCATGGCTGATACAAGATCACCATTCTCCTCTCCGAGGTATTCCCTGCACTTGTCCTGAATATCCCTCCTTAATAGCCCGAAAACGTGACCAAGGGAAAATCCCTCAATCAGGTACACATCCCCCTCGCTGCATAACAGCATGGCAGTAATCCCATCTCCATAATAGAGTTTCCTTGCATCATACCCTCCGGGGTTGGTTGAACCTTCGGGTTTTTGAAGTCTTCCTTCAAGAAATATTGCGTCCCCCTGGATGAAATCCATCCTGTTGTCAAACAGGTAGACCTTTACTTTTCTTTGCAGAAAACCCGTAGGTCTTACTGTTACGAGGGTGTATCTGTCTTTTTGAGCGTCGACTGAAACAACCCTTCCCACCATGCTGCATTTTTCTCCCTCAAACCTTGAATATGATGAATCCATGCTTTCACCTGCAATGAATCCCCATAAGGCAAACAGCAATGAGACAGCAGCAAACCACAGCACAAGCCTTACGGAAGTTCCCGCAGCCAGACCAAGTGCTGCAATTGCAGCAAGAATCAATATGGGATAAACCCATGACTCTCCCGTGGCAGCATATATACCGCAGCAGGCACCTATCCCCATCAGAAGCAGGGGCCTTCTGTCAAAATGAAACAAACCCATGGTTTCATGATATTCCTTCCACGGGTTTGTACAATAAACTGATTATTAAATTTCATCGGGAATTTAAACTGAGAGTTAAATTTCCCGTATTATTTTACCTTTGAAGCCTCATCATATATGGCTTCTATCTTCTCAGGCGATACTTCAGCAGTAAGATTGTGGATATTGCAAAAAACAAATCCGCCGTCCTTTTTCATATATTCAACTACTTCCCTGACCTGTGCCCTGATGTCATCAACACTTCCAAGGGGAAGCAGATGCTGACTGTCAACTCCTCCGCCCCACAGTACA
The DNA here is from genome assembly GCA_036743175.1 of Bacillota bacterium. Lineage (GTDB taxonomy): Bacteria > Bacillota > Clostridia > DUPQ01 > DUPQ01 > JAFGQE01. The sequence goes on from DAINQB010000069.1 coordinate 3,527, forward strand.
AGCCTGTTCCTGGCTTTATCCTTCCATTCTTTGTAGGAATGTCCTCCCGCCGTCCATTGAACCGGATTCAATATATCAAACCCCGCATCAATCACCTGATCTATGACATCATAGATTGCACCGCAGGAGTGCAGGAAGGTTCTGGCCTCACCCCATGCTCCATGGGCTGCGTCATTGACTCTTTTGAAATAGGGCATCCACATTTCTGCAATGGCATCCGGTGAAATCATCGTCTGGTTCTGGTTTCCAAGGTCCTGGTTTCCTGTAAGAACCAGGTCAACTTTCCCTTTCACGGCTTTTACTATCTTTTCCATGTTCATTGCATAGTATTCTGCCTTTATGTCATGGTATTCCTTTATATGGTCCGGGTCCAGGATGCTGAGCATAGAGCCGTTTGCAATGCCACCGATGAATCCAAGGGGTATCTCATAACCATTGAGAAAAATAGCCCTGTCCGTAGCCTTCCTGGCTCTTTCACACATTGCCGCAAGATCCTCAAGCTCCCTGCCGGTTATTTTCTCGCGTTCCATTCTCTCACGGAATTCAACAAGGTCCACCCTGTAAAGGTTGTCAAGGTCAAATGCATTCCCGCCGTGGGGTTCATCAAAGACCGTGGATGCAGACGGCATGGATTTTCCGTCCTTTATGATGGTACCGTTCTCCAGTACAGTATATGAATCCGGGTCAGCCACCATGGCATCAAGCCTTCCATTGAAGCCGTAGTATTTGAATCTGTGTCTCTCATCAAATGCATTGCTGTATTTTCCGTCAAGGAAAACCACATCACAATCCAGACGGTCCAGCACATCGGGTTCAGGTATTGCAAGCATCTGGAAGTCATCATATATCAGCGGAAGACCATCGGGCAGTCCAAGATATTTCCTAAGTTCAGCATATCTGAAGCAACTGACAGAAGTAGACCTCATGCCACCCAGGTCCATGGGTACCCTTTCGGTTTCCTTGAATTCAAATGCCTTTATTATCCGTTCTCTTCTCATCATAAAAAAATCCCCTTCACTTTTGTATTCTATATGAAGGAGATTGACCATTCAATGTTTTTTTAATTACCTGATTCGGACATCAGACTCTTGTACAGTTTTTCAACTTCCTTACCCGGGTTTTCAGGGTTGACTATGTTGACCCTTATGTATAAATCACCCCTGCTGTTCTTGTCGGCATAATAACCCTTGCCTTTTACCTTTATCCGGCTGCCGCCTTTTATACCGGCTGGAATCTTGAGCATGATGTTTGTGTCAAACATATTGACAGCCTTCTCAGTTCCTACATATGCTTCCCACGGAAATACATCAACTGATTTTTCAATATCTGCTCCGTTAAGGGTAAAGCCCCTCTCAGGTTTGAGTTTCACCACCAGGAACAGATCTCCCGGCTGACCACCCTGAATTGATTCCCCCTGGCCCTTAAGCTTTATCTTGCTGCCATCCCTTACACCCTTTGGTATCCTGAGGTTAACAGTCCTTCCGTTTATATTGAACTGCTTTTCTATGCCATGTATACCATCAGCAAGACTCACTTCAATCTCGCTCTCATAGTTCCTTCCCTTTGCCTGTCTTCTTGACCTTTGGCCTCCGAATATACTGTTTACATCAAAGCCTTCTGAAAAGAACATATCGAAGAAATCTGAAAAGCCGCTTGCAGACCTGCTTCCCCCGCTCCTGTTGTAGTTGAAACCATACTGGGAAGGATCGAAATTTGAATTATTGCCATATTGGTAGTTGCTTCCGAACTGGTCATACTTGCTTCTTTTTTCCTTGTCGGAAAGAACTTCATAGGCTTCACTGACTTCCTTGAATTTTTCTTCTGAAGCCTTGTTGTTGGGATTGGCATCAGGATGATACTTCTTTGCAAGTTTCCTGTATGCCTTTTTTATTTCATCGTTCCCGGCCTTTTTATCCACACCAAGAATTTCGTAATAATCCTTGTATTTCATCGTTCCTCCAAGTTACTGACTTTCCCTGACCTTTGTATATATTATACACCAAAAAACATCGGAATAACAAGATTCAACATATACAAAAAACCGGTCTTCATGGGACCGGCTGAATTATTACATCAGAATTGTACAATCAACATCTGAAGAATCATTATTATCAGATAGACTATGATAACAGAAACATCAAAAGGCATTGAAGCCATTCTGGTTCTGCTAAGCAACCGCCTTATCGGAATAAGAAGGGGTTCCGTAAGCTGCACCAGAATCTCATAAAACCTGCTTCCCCTGACCTGGGGGAACCATGATAAAAGAATTCTCGCAATAAGCATATATGATACTGCTTCGAGAAAGTAGTATATTACCTTTGCCCAAATACTCATTCAGATTCCGTTCTAGTGTGCCCAGGCTCCCGTGACCCTGTCTTCGAGTTCACTTCTGTAATCATGGCCTGTGCTGTTCTCTTCAACTGAAAATGATGTAGGTGCAACAACAAATATTCCATTTGAAATCTTTGTGATGCTTCCATCAAGCGCATAAACTGCACCGCTGATGAAATCTACGATCCTTTGTCCCAGGTCTTTCTTCATGTTTTCAAGATTGACAATTACGGCAATGTTTTCCCTGATATTATTGCATACCGTCCTTGCTTCCTCAAAACTTTCGGGATACAAAATATTGAGGGTACTTACAGCACCTCTGTTCATGGGCACCACCTTTTTAACTGTCTGCTTGTTCTCCGTTGATCTGACCGGAGTTTCGATGATTTCCTCTTCTTCAGCTTCCGCTTCTGACCATCCTACCATGTTCAGCATTTTGTCCAGGAAGTTAGCCATTACAATGCCTCCTTTTTCTTCAGTAAATTTGTGTGTTTTTTCCTTAGTGCGTATCGTGGAATATGCTTGAACCGACCCTTACGATGTCAGCTCCCTCTTCAACAGCCACTTCAAAATCGTTGCTCATGCCCATTGAAGTATACTCCATAGATGTATTGTAAAATGTTTTGGAACGAGTGTCAACCTGCAAAGCCTTTAGTTTTCTAAAGACCCAGCGAACTTTTTCTGGATCTTCATCATAGGGAGCCATGGTCATCAGCCCCCTGATCCTGACATTCCGGTTGTTTTCATTTGCCTTTATCATCTCAATCATCTCGTCATATGCTGCCCCGAACTTGCTCTCTTCACCCGAAACATCCACCTGTATCAATATGTCCTGTACAACATTTACAATGCCGGCCCTGTGCTCTATTTCCTCAAGCAATCTCATGCTGTCCACGGAGTGAATGAGACTCGCTTTCCCCACGATGTTCCTGACTTTGTTGGTCTGGAGATGTCCTATCATATGAAACCTGGCCCTGCCTTCAAACACCTCGTGTTTCTTAAGAAAATCCTGAACCCTGTTTTCACCAAAATCCAGACATCCGCATTGCATCGCAAGGTTCATCTCATCAATGCCAACGGTCTTTGATACTGCGACAAGAGTTACCTCACGGGGATTTCTTCCGACTTTTTCGCAGGCATTCCGGATCCTTGACAAAACACTATTATAATTTTCACATATTGATGACATTACCTTACAACCTGACCTTCCTCCACTCTTCTGGGATTCACGGCATAATAATCATAGAGATTAAGGGTTCCGTCAACCGGTTTAATGATTGCATGGGTCTTGTTTGCAGCCAGAACCTCAACTTCCGTGAACTGGATCCAATTATCCTTTACCCTGGCCAGTTCAACCTGCCTTATAGGATATGCTTCATAATTGAGAAGACTTCTGATGGGCACCATGAAGCCGGTGTACTTATATAGCCTTATACTGAAGGATATTCTTCTTGAGGCAGCCAGCTCACCCAGTTTTTTGTTGACTTCAATATATATTACTGTCCTGCCTCCCCCTGAAACCCCAAATTCAACATTACTGACATCAAATGAAAGACTCGGCTCTTCTATTTCAAGTTCGAACTGCCCGATTCCTTTCATACGGTCAGCATCCTTTTCGTCAAGGACAGCAACCAATGTATATGAATTGCATGTTATCAGTTTTGCAAAGGGCTCACTGCCCTGACTGCCTGCACCTTCACCGGCAAATTGTCTGATGGCTGACTTTGCTTCATCTGCTGAAAAGCCCTTCATGATCTCCTCGGTCATTACACCTTCATTACCGTCGATTTCAAAGGAGATATAACCAGGTTCCGGGGCTTTTATCTCCCTGACCTTGCCGTAAAGGCTTTCACTCAGGGCGTTGTACTGTCTTTCCAGATCCTCTGTGTATTGGTCGGTTGTCAGACTTCCTGCAAGGATTTCGTCACGTGCGGATTCAAGTCTGGTTATTTCATTTTCAAAATATGAAAGGTCTCCGAGTCTGCCCGAAGACACCAGCGATACTATTTCGCTGATATTACTGCCTATCTCCTCCTCTATTTGCTTCAGGTCTCTTGTAAAAATACCGCTGCTTATTCCCCCCTCTTTTTTTCTAAGAAGTATTTCAGCGGCAAGGCTCTCAAGTTCCTTCAGCTTCGAGGCATAGGCATCCTCGACAACCGAAGCAATTGTAAACCCGGCGGGTATGCGTTCTCCCTCGGTGACCATTTGTGTATATGTTCCTTCGAATGGAAGATAGAGCTTTGTCTCTTCCTTTAAAAGCAAACCCTCTGTTTCTATTGAATCCGATATGGTTCCCACTGTGAGCAGCGAGATTTCTGCCCTGGCTCCGCCTGATGCTATGAGGATTATCGGCAGATAAAGCACAGCAAAAAGCAACAGGAGAGAAGAGATAATCTTTCTGACCCTGTGTTTTTTTCTCGCTTTGCTCAAATCGTCTTTTTTGGTTTCCTTGTCGGACATTCTACACTCCCCGCAGGCAGGTTAATCTTTTGTAATCACAGCACTCGCTGTTTTTTTATATTATCTCATTATTTTTCATGGTTTGCAATGCAAGGAACAGACCCAGTTTCACCTGGCTGTATACCAATCCACCCTGCATGTATGCTATATATGGCTCACGGATAGGTGCATCGGCACTGAATTCTATTGAAGCTCCCTGCACAAATGTTCCTGCCGCCATGATGACCTGGTCCTCATAACCCGGCATATCCCAGGGAACCGGTTTCACATTGGAATCAATTGGGGATCCCTTCTGAACCCCCTCACAAAATGAAGTGAGCTGGTCCTTTGTGCTGAATTTCACCAATTGTATTATGTCCCCGCGCTTTTCATCAAAAGACGGCGAAGTGGAAAACCCCATGGATTCAAGGACTGCTGCTATGAAAACCGCTCCTTTGAGGCTTTGTTCGACGGTATGTGGAGCCATGAAAAGCCCCTGGTACAGCAGCCTTTTATCTGCAGTGGATGACCCCACTTCCTTTGAGAGTCCAGGGGAATAAATCCTTGATGCGCAGTTTTCAATCAGGTCCCTTCGTCCGCAGATATATCCCCCCGAAGGACAGAGCCCTCCTCCGGGATTCTTTATGAGGGAGCCGGCCATTATGTCTACACCCACATCACCCGGTTCGTATCTTTCAACAAACTCACCGTAACAGTTGTCAACTGCAGTGATTATATCCGGTCTTGTATTCTTTATTTTTTCCACCAGCCTCTTCATGTCAGCTATCATGACCGGTTTCCGCCATGCATATCCCCGGGACCTCTGTATGAACACCATTCTGGTCTTTTCGGTAATTGCATTGATTATACCGTTCTCGTCAAGGGTTCCATCCTCTTTAAGTTCAACTATTTCATGGGTTATGCCGTAGTCCGCCATGGATCCTGGTGCACCTCTTCTGATTCCAACTGAATCAAGAAGGGTGTCGTATGGCTTTCCGGCTGCAAAGATGATTTCATCACCCGGCCTCAGATTGGCAAACATCATCACCGTATTGGCAACCGTACCGCTTGCAATGCTCTGCCGGACAATGGCATCCTCGGTTCCGAATACCTCTGCAAACACTCTGTCAAGGGCGTCGCGTCCCCTGTCACCATACCCATAACCACTGCTTGGGTAAAAATGTGTTTCACTTATATTGTTTTTCTGGAAGGCTTTTATGACCTTGTATTGGTTGTATTCTGCAGTACCTTCAATGTCAGCAAATACCGGTCTGCATTTTGCTTCTGCCGACTGAGCTGTTTCTAGAAGTGTCTCATCTATTTCATAGAAGTCCAGTATTCCGTTTCCGCCTTTGTTTTTCATATATCAACTTTACTCATGTTTCCTTAAGAATTTCATTCCTTATTATACATCATAATAAGATTGTTGAAGTTTTTTCTGACGGCTGAAGGTTCAGCGAAGACTGCCATCAGCTCATACATGAATATGCCTCTGTAATCAATCTCTTCCAGTGCTTTCAAAACACCATTCCAGTTCAATACTCCCTGTCCCGGCAGCCAGTGTTTTTCATCCAGGCCATCGTCATCGGAAATGTGAAGAGTGATTATATATTCTTCAAGAGCCTTTATCATATCCACAATATCACCACTGTGAAAATGATTCACATCTATGCAGCAATTTACCCTTCCTTCGAAAGTCGATAGAATCGTTTTCATATCCGATATGGAGTTTCCAATACATGTTCTTGGAAGATTTTCAAGAGCTATCCTTACATCAGGCCTATAAAGTTTTCCAATGGAATCAATGCAGCATTGTATCCGTTCCGTTCTGTCACCATCCGGTACGGGTTCTGAACTCCCATGGATTATGACTTTGTCTATCCCAAGGAATGCACAGGTTTCCATTATCTCAGAATATAGGGTAATTCCATTTTCTGCATACCCAGGGTTTGAGATGTCTATATCAATTCCAAAAGGAGTATGTACACTCCAGACATTGATTCCATGGTTCCTAAATCTTTCAACGACCCGTATAAGCCTCTTTGAATGTGCCTTGAAAGACTTGTATCCCGGCTTTTGCCTGATGCCGGTTTCAATCCACTCAATGCCTGCTTCCTTCAGCTTCCCGATATACTTTTCCGATGGCAGCGGACCAAAGGCCGGCCACCACTTCGAAAGACCCGGTTTCAACTCTTCTGGCTTCATAACTCAATCCTCTTCCGGTTTTGCTATGATGATTATAGCACACTGATTAATGCTGTTTATATGTTTCCTTCCCGGATGGAATTTCATTAAGGATCATCATTTCCTGATGAATCCACCGCGGATTGCCTTTACATCATTTACAGTTATTGTGCAGTCCTTTGTTGTGTCATTGACTATTTTTATGGCCTTTGGAATATTCTTTCTCTTCAAGTGAATGAGCAGAAGCTTCCTTCCTCCGTCCTTGCCCTGACCGTCAATCACTGTCACTGCAAAGGAGTTGGACCGGAGGTTTGCCAGTAATTCATCCACAACTTCACTGTCATTCAGAATCAACTGTATTGAACTGACTCCAAAGGCCAGTTTTGTCTCAAGCCATGAGCCCAGATAATTGCCTATTGCAAATGCCAGTGCAAAAACAACTATTTTCAAAATGCTGTCTCCGAATCCTGCTAAAACAGTTCCCGTTATCAAAAGCCAGAGCAGAACATCAAAGAATG
>DAINQB010000070.1:0-10999 GCA_036743175.1 Bacillota bacterium
AGAAACAGGCATCAAAAACATTGCTTGTCAAGGCAGATCCGTATCTTGCAGACATAGAGTACGTAAGCTGGACACAGAATGTCGGCACAGAGACAGCCAAGGACAAGCTTTACGAAGGAGACACAACAGCTGAAATGGTCGTCAAGTGCTATGACCAGTACACCAACGAGTATGTACTTACCGATGCTGACATAACGACAGGTTCAACCTACTCCAACAGGATTCAGATACTTTCATCAAATGGTGATGTTCTGAGCGCAGGAGCAGTAACAGTAGTTGGCGGCAAGCTTATGTTCGAAGCAGGCGATCAGGGAACAGCAATGTTCACATTCATAATCCCTGACCGGGCAGTGGTTGTTTCATCACCGATGATAACCGTCTATGCCTTGCCGGTATTGACATCGGTTTCAGACTTCGTGGTTGTAGGTGCAACTGATGCAAATGGACAGGTAATTGCAGGCGAAGCAAATACCGTAACAGCAGTAGGAAAAGACCAGTATCTGGAAGTAACAGATTTTACATCCGAGGATGCATTCACATTCTCTACTACCAATGAAACGATACTTGAACCGGATGGAATCTCAGTTGGCGAGAACAAGTTCACAGTAACACCTGACGCATCCGGTAAAGTAACTGTATTCGTATTCCTCAACAATGTACTTCAGGGACAGTTCGACCTTTCAGTAGTAGCAGCGGCTGCACCGCGTTACATCTCGATGGTCGATGCACCCACAGCAATGGAAACAGGAGTTTACAGGGTTATACTGAGCGGTGGAATTACCGTTGTCGACCAATATGGTAGAATAATGGAAGATCCATTCAATGAAACCTGGTCATACGAAATACAGGCATCAACAACCGAAGAGCATGTAGCTCTCTATACTGATCATGATGCATATATCCTCGACACAGACGAACTTACAGCAGGAACCGACACCTTCACGGCACTTCTTACCAAGGATGATGTTATACAGGAAGAATCAGGATACTCTTTCTCAGTAAGACATGTAGCTCCTTCTGAAATAGTTTCGTTTACTGCAGACGTGGTTGATGATGTTCTTTTCAGTGATTATGACTACTGGAACACTTATTATCAGCAGTATCTATATTCCATCCAGGGATTCGCACCTGAATTCCTGTTTGATGAAGATGACTGGAATCTTGACGAATGGTTCTTTGATGAGTTTCATAGTGCTCCGGAATGGTTGTTTACAGAGTTCAATCCTTATTCATCACAGCTTGTGATTCTTGGAGTAACTGCAGACGGAACAGAAGTTGAGCTTCTTCTTGACGAAGATTTCATTCCTGAGGATGTTGATCTCATAACCTTCTCAATGGATGAAGTTTCTCTGACAGAATGGCCAATGAGATATGATGAAGGAGCATTTGAACTTCATGAGGGTCCTTCCACCTGGAAACCTACGATTATAGCAAGCGGAGCCGCCGTAGGCACCTGTACAGTAAAAGTATGGGTAAACGGAGTTGACGTTGCATCTGATACAGTTGAAGTCATGAAGGAGGTACCCGATGTAGCAAGCATTACTGCAGAAATCAACGAAATAGACGGCTCAACTGTAAATGTTTATGATTACTGGACACTTCCTTATGACTTCTTCGGATTTATGATTGCTGAGTACATGGATGATTATGACATGGATGACTTCATTGATTGGCTCGAGTTTTCCTATGGAGACGAGATGGGCTATGAGCTGGATAATCTATATATCATTTTCATGATTACTCTGTTTGATGTAGAAGACCAGTATGGTGTCGACCTGGCAAGGTTTGCAGCCATGATGGAGTATCGACTCAGGTTTACATATTCATATTATAGAGAAACCGATGATTCAATCACGACTTACTTCACACTGATGACTCCTGAAGGAACTGTCTGGGATACTGTCAAGGTTACAAACGCAGAAGACCTTCTGTTTAAACTAATTGATGCCTTGGACTATTTAAGATAACAACAATGTTACAGTATTAAAGAGGCTGCCACCCGGCAGCCTCTTTTTTCATTTTATCTATAACATTTTATCTTCAGGGAAGGATTGACGAACCCATAAGGTATTTGTCACATTCCCTTGCGGCTTCCCGGCCTTCCTTTATTGCCCAGACCACCAGACTTTGACCTCGTCTGATATCCCCTGCGGCAAAAATACCATCAATATTTGTTGTATGTATGCCATACTCTGCCTTTACGTTTCCACGGGCATCGGTTTCAATCCCAAAATCATTGAGTATGTCCTTCTCCGGTCCGATGAATCCCATTGCAAGGAGCACTATATCTGCTTTGTATGATTCCTCGCTGCCTTCGATTTCACGTGGAAAGAATCTTCCCTCGTTGTCCTTTCCCCACTCAATCTGAATTGTATTCAATGATGTAACCTTCCCATTGGTTCCTGAAAAGGATTTTGTTGATATACAATACTGCCTTGGGTCATTTCCAAAGAGTGCAATACATTCCTTTTGTCCATAATCGGTTTTTTTAATCTTAGGAAACTGTGGCCATGGGTTTTCTGAAGTTCTTTCAGCGGCAGCCTCGGGCATTATTTCAAATTGTCTTACGCTCCTGCAACCCTGTCTTATGGCTGTAGCCACACAGTCATTTCCTGTATCACCGCCACCTATTACTATTACATCCTTGTCCTTTGCCAAAACATGATTATCGTCACTAAGGTTTGAGTCAAGAAGGCTTTTTGTATTTCCTGTCAGGTAATCGACTGCAAAATATATTCCATCAAGATCCCTTCCTTCTACCTTAAGGTCCCTTGGAATCGTCGATCCGCAGCAAAGTACGGTGGCATCAAACTGTTCATTGATTTCATCTGCCATGACATCCTTCCCCACCTCAACGCCGGTCCTGAAAACTATCCCTTCCTTCTCCATGAGTTCCAGTCTTCGCTCAACCACACCCTTTTCCAGTTTCATATTTGGTATGCCGTACATCAGGAGTCCTCCGACTCTGTCGGAACGTTCAAAAACGGTTACAGAATGACCAACTTTATTCAATTGGTCTGCACAAGCCAGACCGGCCGGTCCGCTTCCAATGACTGCTATCTTTTTTCCCGTCCTTTTTACGGGAATATATGGTTTGATCCAACCTTCTTCAAAACCACGTTCAATGACCGCCATTTCATTGTTCCTGATTGTAATCTGCGGGTCAATGACACCGAGTGTACATGCACCTTCACAGGGAGCCGGACATACCCTTGCTGTGAATTCCGGAAAATTGTTGGTCTTCAAAAGACGTTCAAGGGCATCTTCCCACATGTCATTGTATATAAGGTGGTTCCATTCAGGTATCAGGTTGTTGAGCGGACATCCGCTGGGCAATCCCTCAATCACCATACCACTCTGACAGAAAGGTGTTCCGCAGTCCATGCAGCGGGCAGCCTGTTCCATCCTTGCACATTCAGGCAGTGGAACCGAAAACTCATTCCAGTCCTTTATTCTTTCAAGGGGATCCCTGTATGGAAGTTCCTCCCTCTTATACTCCATGAATCCTGTTGGTTTTCCCATTTTATGACTCCTTATCCTGCGTACTTCCTGAAGGCGGCAAGCTGGGCCGTCTCCAGATCCCTGCCAGACTCAACGGCGCTTTCTATTTCAGTGATTATATTCTTGTAATCAACCGGTATTACCTTGACGAATTTTTCAAGGGTTTCATTCCACTTATCCAGAAGCCTTTCAGCCAGGTCACTGTCAGTATACTGGTAGTGTTTCTTGATCATGCTCCTGACCATGTCGGCTTCTATATTCTTATTAAGCCTTTCAAGCAGTACCATTTCCTTGTTGACGAACTTTTCAAATGTTCCGTCGCTGTCGTATACATAAGCGATTCCACCGCTCATTCCTGCTGCGAAATTCCGACCGACCTTCCCAAGTACAACAACACGTCCGCCTGTCATATATTCACATCCATGGTCACCGACACCTTCAACGACTGCATGCACTCCGCTGTTTCGTACGCAGAATCTCTCTCCGGCTACACCGTTTACATATGCCTCTCCGCCTGTTGCACCATAGAATGCAACATTTCCAATTATGATGTTTTCCTCAGGCACATAATCAGCCTCCTCAGGACACCTGATTATTATTTTCCCGCCGGAAAGACCTTTTCCAAGGTAGTCATTGCAGTCGCCCTCCAGGTTCAGGGTTATACCTTTCGGCATGAAGGCCCCGAAGCTTTGTCCGGCTGAACCTTTCATGTTCAGGACAACCGTATCTTCACTAAGGCCTTTGTCGGCATATATTCTGCTTATCTTGCTTCCCACATATGTACCCACATCGCGGTCTATGTTCTTTATGGGAAGAACAGCTGTAGTCTTTCTTCCACTTGCTATAGCATCATGCAAGAGATGATCGAGAATACGGTAATCAAAAGATTTTTCCACACCATGAACCTGTCTCTTTGACCTGTATCTTGTACTTCCTTCAGGAAGTGAAGGAAGATGGAACAACCCGTCAAGCTTCAGATTCTGATATTTGAAGTTGTCCGGTAATTTTCCTGTTTTCAGCAAATCTGCCCTTCCGATAAGTTCATCAAGTTTTCTAAAGCCCATGGATGCCATTATTTCACGCATTTCCTCTGCAATGAACCTCATGAAATTAACAACATATTCAGGTTTTCCCTTGAAGTTTTTCCTTAGCTCAGGATTCTGTGTTGCTACACCCACAGGACAAGTATCAAGGTTGCAGACCCTCATCATAACGCAGCCTATGGCTACGAGCGGTGCAGTCGCAAATCCATACTCCTCAGCTCCAAGCAAAGCAGCAATTATTACATCCCTTCCGGTCATCAGTTTTCCGTCGGTTTCCAGCTTAACCCTGTCCCTCAGATTGTTCAGTACAAGTGTCTGGTTTGTCTCTGCAAGACCCAGTTCCCATGGAAGACCTGCATGTTTCATACTGGTTCTGGGAGCCGCTCCTGTACCTCCGTCGTAACCACTTACCAGGATTACATCGGCCTTGCCCTTGGCAACACCTGCAGCAATTGTTCCTACACCCACTTCGGAAACCAGTTTTACATTGATATCAGCTTCTGAGTTTGCCATCTTAAGGTCATGAATCAATTGGGCAAGATCCTCGATTGAGTATATGTCATGGTGCGGAGGAGGTGATATCAAACCAACCCCGGGAGTTGACAGACGGGCTTTTGCTATCCACGGATATACCTTTCTTCCCGGCAGCTGTCCTCCTTCACCTGGTTTTGCTCCCTGTGCCATCTTTATCTGTATTTCCCTTGAGTTTACAAGGTAGTAGCTGGTGACACCAAACCGGCCCGATGCAACCTGCTTGATTGCACTGTTCCTTGAATCACCATTTGGATCCGGGATGAACCTGTCGGTTATCTCACCGCCTTCTCCACTGTTGCTCTTACCATTGAGCCTGTTCATGGCTATGGCAAGTGTCTCATGGGCTTCCTGGCTTATTGAACCATACGACATTGCCCCTGTCTTGAATCTCCTTATAATATCCTCTATGGGCTCTACTTCCTCAATGGGAATAGCAGTATTAGGTGATGTAATTTCCAAAAGACTTCTGATTGTTGCCTTGTGTGTTGTATTGAACAAGCCTGAATACTCCTTGAATATTGAGTATTTTCCTGTCCTGCAAGCCTGCTGCAGTTTGTGTATGGTCATGGGATTATACAAGTGATATTCCCCGTTTGATTTGTATTTATAATCCCCACCGGACTCAAGGGCATAGTTCTTTCTCATAAGATCAAATGCACTCTTGTGTCTGATTACCGTTTCCCTTCCAATATCCCTGAGTTTCAATCCACCTATCCTTGAAGGGGTTCCTGTAAAGTAAGTCTTTATTACTTCCTCACCTATTCCAAGGGCTTCGAATATCTGTGCTCCCTGATAGCTCAGGAGTGTTGAAATTCCCATCTTGGACATTACCTTGACTATTCCATTGGTAACGGATTTGATGAAGTTGTACTCAGCCTGTTTGTAATCGGTTTCACGAATGAGACCGTCGTTGATCATCTTTTCTATACTTTCAAAAGCAAGGTAAGGGTTGATTGCACTGGCTCCATAGCCTATCAATACTGCAAAATGATGAACTTCCCTGGGTTCCCCGGATTCAACCACAATACTGACCCTGGTTCTTTTGCCATTCTTTATAAGGTAATGGTGCAGGCCTGAAGATGCAAGAAGTGCCGGTATCGGAGCCTTCGAAGAGTTTATGCCCCTGTCGGAAAGAATCAATATATTTGCATCTTCTTCTATGGCCTTGTCAGCTTCTTCAAAAACCCTGATCATTGCTTCTTCAAGGGATTCACCGTCATCGTCTGGTGAGAAGAATATGGGTATTACCTTTGACTTGAATCCATCCTCGGTTACATTCTTAAGTATTTCCGTTTCCTGGTTTGTAAGGATGGGTGACTCTATCTTTATCTGCCGTGCGCTCATTTCCTCTGAGTTCAGGAGATTCTGCTGCGCGCCGAGATACATTTCGGTACCTGTGACAATTTCTTCCCTTATGGCATCGATGGGCGGGTTTGTTACCTGGGCAAAGAGCTGCTTGAAATAGCTATAGAGGGGCTGCGGCCTCTCGGAAAGCACTGCGAGCGGAACATCATTCCCCATTGCTCCGACGGATTCCTTTCCTGTTTCAGCCATGGGTTTTATAAGCAGGTTCAGATCCTCATAAGTATAACCAAATGCATACTGATGCTTTGCTACATTGACAACCTTTGGCATCTCCTTTATCTCACTGTGCTCAATTGTATGGATGCTTTCCATGTTTTCCTTAAGCCACTTGCCGTAAGGTTTAGCCGTGGAGATGGTTTGCTTCAGCTCCTCATCACCTATTATGCGGCCTTCCTTTGTATCGACCAGTAGCATCTTTCCCGGGCGAAGTCTTTCCTTGTAAAGGATTTCATCTTCTTCAATATCCAGGACACCTACCTCAGATGCCAGTATCAGTATATTTTCCTTCAGAACATAGTATCTGGACGGACGCAGTCCATTTCTGTCAAGAACAGCACCCAGGGTTGTACCATCAGTGAATACTATTGAAGCCGGTCCGTCCCATGGTTCCATCAGACAGGAGTTGAATTCGTAGAAATCCCTCTTGGCCTTGTCCATTGTCTTGTTCTTTGACCATGGTTCCGGAATCATCATCATTGCAACATGGGCAAGTGACCTTCCTGAAAGATGCATGAATTCCATACAGTTGTCAAACATCGAGGAGTCACTTCCGTCTTCGTTTACTATTGGATAAACCTTTGAAAGGTCATTGCCGAATGCATCAGATTCAAGCATGGATTTACGTGCGTTTATCCAGTTTACATTGCCGCGAAGGGTATTGATTTCACCATTATGGATTATATATCTGTTTGGATGCGCCCTTTCCCAGCTTGGAAATGTATTGGTGCTGTAACGCGAATGAACCACAGCTATGGCTGATTTGAATGAAGGATGGCTAAGATCCTTGTAGAATGTCCTGACTTGTTCAGCAAGAAGCATTCCTTTGTAAACGATTGTACGGGATGAAAGGGATGGGATGTAGAAGCCCTGCATTTTTTCCCTTTCCAATGTATTTTCAGTCTGTTTCCTTATGACATAAAGTTTTCTTTCTACATCAAGCTCTGTTTCGAGATCGGTGGAACACCTTACGAATGCCTGCATTATATATGGCATACTTTTTCCGGCTGTAACTCCAAGGCATGTATCCTCAAGGGGCAGTTTCCTCCATCCGAGGAATTCCTGTCCTTCCCTCGCAACCGCCTGCTCAAATATGTACTGACAGTGCTGGCGTTTTTCGGTATCCTGGGGAAGAAAGAACATACCTACACCATAACGACCTTGCTCAGGTAATTCAATTCCCAGTTGGCTGCATGCTTTTCTGAAGAAAAGATGTGGTATCTGTACCAGTATACCGGCTCCGTCACCCGATTTTGCATCAGATCCACTGGCACCTCTATGCTCCAGGTTAATCAATATCTCAAGGGCACGCATGACTACCTTGTGTGACTTTCGTCCGTCAATGCTTACTATTGCTCCGATGCCACATGCATCGTGTTCAAATTGCGGATCATATAACCCTTGTTTTTCAGGATAACCATATTGCTGCATAGCTGTTGTTCCTTCCGTACCTGCTTCTTTGGTTTATAGGACACAAATGACACCACGAAAGCATCATTTTGCAGTTTTACAGTATAGAACTTGCCCTTCTTACCCCGTAACTTGCAGGTTAATGTAAAAGTAGTGATATTTTAGCATGAACACGAGCCGTATTCAATAGGATTTCTGTTGATTTTGCAATGTCGCACTCGCCAACTTGCAAATTTATGGAAATTTTAGCATTTTACAGCTGTTTTGCGTTTTATTTTGCAATTATTTAAAGCTGATTGTTGTTTTTCCCAAACGAATTAATCGCTCAACATTGAATTTAATTCCTCAACCAATTCATAGACCTTTGTCATAGGTTTTTGTTTGCTTGGTGTTGTTTTGTCATCAAATAGATTTCCCAGTTTCCTGGCATGTTTTATTGCCTGACCTTCACTGCCATGGGTAGTCAAAATTGAATGAATATCCTCAAGGTTTTTCTTATACCTTCCACCCACAATTTTCTTTTTGGAAAATATTTCATTCAATTTTTCCATGTATGATTTCCTGTCAATAGCTGCCGTAAGATAATTGAAATGAAGCAGAAACCATAGTTCAATGCACTCGTTTGACCAAACTGCTTTGTAACCTTTGTTCTTACACAAAGTTATTGCTTTATTGAATTGTTCATCCTCAAAGCTATCCTTGTCAAAAACACACCATACGGTTCCAAATCCTACCCTTGCCTCTTTTGCTCTTTTCTCCGCACATTCAACCAAACTGACCGTGTTTTTTCCTTCACCAAGAATTTCAATAATATCTATACCACCGGTTTTTCCATATTTCCCGTCTATGAGTTTTTTATAATGCTCAAAGTAAAGGGGTTCTGTTTTTTCCCCCTCACAAACAATCAAGTGCCTGTACGGTTTGACCAATCTTTTGACTGAAGTTTCTATTTTTTCTTTTTTAGTTCTTTTTTTGAAGAGTTGGTCACTCATTGTCATTTACCATAAAATCCTTCAGATGGGGAATCGCTCCATATCTGCCACCAAGATAATCCTTGTTGTATGTTGCATCATTTCTGACTTTTGCTTCGTTTATTTTAAAATCTGCCAGTGAAAATAATTCCGACACTCCATTTTCATCCTTTTCCGCAAACCATATCTGATCTCTTCTGAATAGTTCGTTTGAAAGAGCATTGGTATCATGCGTTGTGAAAATCAACTGAGCTCCCTTGGGATTGGTCTTCTCATTGTGAAATAGATTTATGATATACCTCATTAGGAGAGGGTGCAGTTTTGCATCCAACTCATCTACCATAAGTGTTTTTCCGTTGTTCAATGCATCTGTGAGAAAAGTGAATATTGTTATCATTTTTCTTGTTCCGCTTGATTCTTCATGCAATGGTATAAGATATTCATCCTTTTCCGGCAGAACCAAATGTTTTGAATAGGCTTTATAAATGACGTTTTTTTCATTGGTTGCACTCTGGCCTACAATTTTTTCAAGAAATAAGTCATTAACGGAACTACCTATAGAGTTCAAATATTTTTTAAGTCCTTCTCTATATCTTGAATCTCCATGAGCTATGTCCGGCAGAATTCTATCTAAGTTAAAATTGGAAAATGCATCACCAAAATCAATGACATAAGTGGAAACAACCCAATTGAAAGCCTTTTTTATGTCATCAAACTCCAAATTTGACAGCAGTGTCAAAGCCAATGTTTTCTCATTTATTGATTTCAATAATTTTTTAGCCGAATCAAGACTTTGGGAAGTATTTATGGTCTGCCCAAGTCTTTCAAATATGAGAGTGTATTTTTGCTTATACCTGAAATCCCTTTTCATTAACCATTCTTTTGTGACATGTTTTTTTGTTGCCTCAAAACCATACTGGTATTCTGAATCACCCGTTGCAAAGAAAACTTCATACAAAGCTTTTCTATTATTCTTCATGAAAGCAAATGGTTTCAACGGAATTTCACTTACCTGCTCTGCTGCTGAGAATGAATTCTTTACCCAATTCTGCATTGTTTTAAATGCGTCCAGGATATTTGATTTACCACTTTCGTTTGCACCATAAATTGCAGCAACTTCCAAATACTCTTCATCTTTTTTGTAGGTAATCAAGTTAGACTTGTGCTCTTTATATGAAGTAGCCTTTAAATCAAGTGTTGTTTCGTGTAAATATGATTTGTGATTCTCAAAGTTGAATTGTAATAACATACTATTTCCTCCGCTCACATTATACTTCATCTGAATGATAAATGCAATTTTTTGAGAATTTTTCTCATTTATATTGCATTTTGTGGTATTTTACCTGTAATTCAAATTGCTGAACGTAAACTCCAATCTATTGTCCATCCTCTCATGAACAACATTGACCATTTTAGCCAATTTAGCTATGATTAGTAATATATAAAGTGTGAAAAGGTGGTATCTTATGAAAGCAACGTCAACTGACATAAAGAATTCATTCGGCAAATATCTGAGACTTTGCACCACTGAACCTGTTTACATTACAAAAAACGGTGAAGTCATTGCAAAACTGGTCAACCATTTTGAAAACCCATGCTTTGTAAAAGATGCTAGTCTTAATACAGAAGTATATGCAAGGGAAATTGAGACATATGAATCCTACGATTCAGAGCGGGTAAATGAAGCCATCTCCAAGTATAATAAAAATCGAATTCAGATGACTTACGACGAATTCACAAAAATGAATAAGGAAGCCGGTAACCGCTACGAATATATATTTGGCGAAGTATACCTTCTGGCGTCTCCAACTGTATTTCACCAAAGGATTGTATCAAGGCTGCACATTGAGATAAGTCGATATCTGGACGGAAAACCCTGTGATGTTTTTGTTTCTCCATTTGATGGTGACATACTCCCACCACTTGTAGAAGTGGGGGCTTCTCGTTCGAGCAGCCTAT
>DAINQB010000071.1:0-10985 GCA_036743175.1 Bacillota bacterium
GCATACATAACAGAACAATGGTTTGACAACCTGATCACATGGCTCAGGGATTTCAGGGAATTGACTGACAAATCGTTTTCTGTTCTTTAATGACAGTGCACAATACATGTTGGATATTACAACATATAATGTTGCTAAATACAACAAAATGGCGTATACTCAATCAGAGGAGTTGATAGTATGAAGAAAATCAATGAAAAACTGAAGGAGTATAGAAAATCATTAGGTCTGTCACAGGAGTATGTAGCTAAACAATTGGGAGTACATAGGACAACCATTACAGCAATTGAGCTAGGAACCCGAAAAGTTCTTGCAGAGGAGATTGATTTCTTTGCCGACATGTATGGAGTATCCATTGAAGAAATAATACATGAAGAAACATATGATGGGGATGTCAAGGTGTTTGCCAGGGCTTTTTCCAAATTATCAGAAAAAGACCAGAAAGAAATCATGAATCTGATTGACTTTAAAAATAGGATGAGGGAGTCCGAATAAAGATGACTGACATCTCGAAGTTGTACAATTTTGGCGATTCACCGACATCACTTGCGAAAAAAGTAATTGAGAGAATTTTTAAGGGGAAACCCATTGTTTTTCCGATAGACCCGTTTGATCTATTATCTGAATTTGGAATCGTTTATCAATTCAGAGATTTCGAGGATCTTGAGGGAATTTATTTAGTTCCTGCCGATGAGCATGACATACCAATAGTCGGAATTAACATAAATAGACCAATCTGCAGACAAAGATTTACTGCAGCACATGAACTTTGCCATCATTTGAAAGATAAAAATATTTCTGGTGAAGATATATTGTGCCCGGTTAACGCATCTAGAAAGGATAAAAAAGAAAAGTACGCAGAAAACTTCGCAGCAGAATTATTGATGCCAAGGGATTATTTTAAGAGTGAAGTGGAAAAAGTAGAAAAGAATGGGTTCGTTGAATTTGATCAAGCTCTGTATTTGGCGGATTTTTTTGGTGTAAGCTTTGAATCCTGCATTTTTGCACTTGCATATAGATTGAATAAAATAGAGGGAGACACGGATCCTAAAAGCCTGAAGGCAAGAATAAAAAAATATAAACCTAATAGCAGGAGGATGGAAATATGCTTTACAGGAAGAGATAATCAATTGTATGAACAAATATTTAATTCTTACAAATACTTTTTTGTAAATGACAACAATATAATGTGGTACAAATTCAAAAGGGATTTTGTTTATAATGAAAATCGTATTGAAGGAATTCACTTAGAAAAGGAAGAAGTCGCAGAGATTATAACAGATATAAGGCTGCATAACCAAGAAAGTGAATATTGTAAATCAGATTTTCAAGGGATTATTGAAGTTGCTGGGCACTCATCGTTATATGACTATATCTGTGATACTGAAGATAAAATTTCCGGATTTTCTATACTTAACTTAAACAAGATGCTATACCAATATGCCCCATTTCCTGATGAGGCAGGTAAGACACGAACTAATAACAACCTGGTGCTGGAAGCAAAGTTTGAAACAGTGGATTGGATGGATATACCGTCAGAACTCAGGGAACTTGATAAAGAAGTCAAGGCGCTTATTGAGAGTATTGAAGAGATTTCATTAACTCAATACATTGAAGAAGTAGTTCGTATTCACCATCATATAACGGTAATTCATCCATTTAATGACGGAAATGGAAGGGTAGCGAGAGTATTTTTGAATTGGTTGTTTAGAATAAGGGGGCTGCCGCCTGTCTATTTGAAATATGAGAATAAGCTGGATTATTATGATGCCCTTTCCAGAGCAGATATTAAAGGTGATTTCACGGACTTGAAAAATGTATTCCTGCGAGAAATCATGAGATCAATGATTCAGCTTAACAGTAAATTTGAGATTTAGTCAGTATGGTTATTCTAAATAGTAACAGATCTTTCACACTTTGATGTAAGGCAATTGTAATTGATGTATAATCATTCCATGATGACGTCGACCGGATTATGAATCCTTGATTATTTGTCAGAGCAATTCTTATGGTCCGATGTCCGAGGTTTGTATGAAAAAACTGTATGGTCATTTACTCATTTCAATAATCATTGTTGTTGTTTTACTTGCAGGGTGTTCCCGGGTAGCATTGCCTCTGCCATCGGAAGAGCCGTCGGAAGAACCAACCGCAACCCCGGAGGTTACATACAAGGCAATGAAGCCTCTTGCCAGAAGCGACTACAGCTATTTTACAACTGCAAATGGTGAGGTCATTGAAGATGAACCATCCCTTGAAATTCCAGGGTTCATGGATCTTCTATCTTTTAGCAAGGTCATTGATGATGACAGCATAACTGTAACCTTTGAACTGAGGGAACTGCCATCTGAACTTGGTATAAACCTTGGGGGTGCATCAGGTGGATCCCTTGAATACAGCTGGAGGATCAACTTTGATACCGGTTCGGACGGTGGCCTTGAATATGATATAACCCTGGCACATTACAGATATGCCGAGAGGGGAGTGGAATCAACCTATGCGGCTGCTGACGGGAATGACTTCATAACCATGGCACATCAGCACCAGGTAACCTCCGGTAAAGATATCGCAGAAGGTTCTGTCAGCATTGAGGGCAATACCATGACACTACGTTTCGATAAATCATTGGCAGAGGAGCTTCTGGGCATCCATGAAGATACACCGGTACATATTCTTTTGGAGTACTGGAGCCCTGACGGCTATATGTATGAACTGCTGCCATAATTACAGTGAGTGTTATTTATTGCTGACAAGGTGAGTAATCTGGAGATGCATATGTTTGGAAATCTAAAAAAAGTAATGGCAGCTTTTCTGATATTTGTCCTGCTTTTATCCATTACATCCTGTACAGAAAAAGAAGTAACGGAAACAACAGAAACTAATCTCACCAGCGATGAAAGAATAATTTTCTATTCAGGCCGCGACGGCAATTCTGAAATCTATTCCATGAATACTGACGGCTCTGATACTGTCAACCTTACGAACAATACACATTCCGATACCTGTCCGGCGGTCTATCCGGGAGGAGACACGATTGCATATATATCTGACCGGGATGGTATGAATGCCCTGCATACAATGAAGATTGACGGCAGTGATGTCAGGAAGATATTTTCTGCCAAAGTACCCCTGGACCAGCCCTCCTGGTCAGGTGATGGTGAGAAGATAGCATTTATAAAGGACCTTGGAGACAGAACAGAAATCTGGACTGTAGATAAGGATGGTGGTAATCCTGAACAGATAACCCAATCTGATTACCGGGACGAGAGACCTGTCTTTTCACCGGATGACAATACAATACTTTTCATGTCAAACAGGGAAGGTATATACCGAATTTATATAATGAACACTGATGGAACTGAGGTTTCAAAGTTGGAATCCCCTTTAAGTGAGTCGTCAAACCACCATATATTTCCTGTATGGTCTCCCGATAGAACAAAAATTGCATATTCTGAAAACAATCTTCTGAACAGGCAGGCACAGATCATGGTTCTTACATTGAATGACCGGAATTATTCTGAGCTTACAGAACATGGTGGAAGAAATGAGAACCCATGCTTTTCTCCCGATGGCTCAAGGATAGTATTTCAAAGTGAAAGAGACGGAAACTTTGAAATATATATAATGGATTCGGATGGTTCGAATCCTGTAAGGCTTACAGACAGTCCGGGCTGGGACGGATGGGCTGTGTGGGCATCACCTTTGGCGGCATACTGATGTAAACCCATTCATATATTTTCAGGGTAAAGAATCACTTGCCATGTACAGCTTGTACAAGCTGTACATCTTTGCTAGAATAATTACAGGAAGGTGATGACATGAACCAGTTGTACAGTGTGGGAGAAGCCCGTAACAGAATACGGGAAATACAGGCAAATGTGCGTGAAGGCCTGCTTTCAGGTATGGTGAACCATGCAACAAACGAATCAACGATAATGATCAGTCCGTTGATGTTTGAAGGCATCCTTGCAACACTGCCTGTTGTCAATGTGACTGAATATGATGAGGAAATGAAGATTTATACAATATATAACGAAACAGTGCCTCATTTCTTTGGAGAGGGTCAGACGCCCGAAGAAGCAGCAAGGAATATGGTTAAGGAAGCAATCGAATTTTCCAGGGAATACATGGAAAACACAGGGACATTTTCAAGGCTTTTCAATGGGATCCAGCAGTTTATGATCGGAGCTGTTCTGCTGAACATTGATGATGAGAAGAAGATAGCGGAGATTTTAAGACTTGCCTGATTCAGTTACACAAGGAGAGGTCAGAAGATTCCTTCTGAAATATCATTTCTTACCCAAGGGTAGAAGAAAAACACTTTTCGTAGGTTTCATTGACGGTCGTCCTCGAACGGTTTCCTTTCATTATCATAAAGACAGGGAGTATATACCAAAAGGGACACTGAATGCCATGGCAAAACAGCTTGGAATTGAAAAAAACCACCTTATGAGCAGGGTGAATGATTGTAGAAGATAACTTAATTCAAGTATCAGAGTGAGGTAAGTTCATGATTTCAAAAATAAGAAAATGGGGAAACAGCCAGGGGCTGATACGATCTAAGAAGTTACTCTCGGATTTGGGTCTTTCCATAAATGACAGGGTAAATGTGGAGATAATTGAAAACAGGTTGGTTATATCAAAGGCCTTGGATAATGAAATCAGTTTGAAGGATGTCTTTGCTGAGTATAATGGAAGACACATGGACAGGGAGATTGACTGGGGTATAGCTAAAGGCAGGGAAATTTCATAGTATAATTGCTTTGAACACAAATCCTGTATGTTATATAATCGACGGAGTAAATTTTAGGAGCTGAAATGGCAGATATATTCAGAAAAACAAAGGGTTTTAAACTTGCTCAATTGCTTGAGTCAAGGACAAAGGCGGAGTTGAAAGACATTGTACAAATACTTGAATTACCACGATATGCTGGACTGAGGAAAAACGAAGTTGTTGAAAAACTCAATGCTGATTTGCCGGAAGAATTCAATTTTCTGCTTTCGCATATGGACGGCCTCGAATATGAAGTGCTTCAATATCTCTCATCGGAAGGTGGGGCAGTACAGGCTGATAATTTAACCAATAGTATGGGTGAAAGGCTTGCAAGCCTTGGCATGGTTTTCATGGTCATGATTGATGATACGGAGATGTTTGTAATTCCCGAAGAGCTGGCGGCCATTTTCCGCGAGTCTGATACGGAGGAATTCTTTGAAATCATAAAAAGGAACCAGGAGGTGGTCCTGCTTGCCCAGGGATTACTTAACCGGTATGGAGTCCTTGAAACAAAGGTTCTCTTCGACATGATATGCAGCTATATGAACATGAGTATAGATGAAGAGACCTTGTTCATGGTTCTCAGGGTATCTGAGGCTGTTTATGGAATAATAGAGGTCGGTGTCACATATTGCAGCCATTCTTTCTGTGAAGACAGAAGAAGCGTTGTAATTGGAGCCAGGGAACTGGGGAACCTGGAATATAAAAGTTTTACTCACAGGCAGATACTTGAATATTCCATTCAGGATTATTATGAGGTAACACCTGCATTGGTTCGGTTCCGGGAATTTATAAAAAAGCACTTTGATATAGCAGAAAAGACCCTTAATTACAGGACTGTATTTCTTTTGTTTCAATTGGCGGCTGATAAAAGCATTGATGAAATTGTTGAGTACCTGCTAAAAGGATTTAAGGCCATTCCCCACAATGCCCTGGAGGAGTTTTCAGAAATCATAGCTGACCTCAACAATACAACGGGCAAATGGGCTCTCAAGGGTTATTCTCCTGAAGAGATACTGGAAATAGAGAAGAACGGGAGTCTGCCTGATGAAGGAGCTGAGAAACCAAAACTGACCCTTATAAAAGGCAGGAATCTGAAACCATGCCCCTGCGGAAGCGGAAAGCTGTACAAGGACTGCTGCGGCAGGAAGTGATTTCATCTGAATGACAGACTGATTTGATAACCGGCAAAATGAAGGACTCGCAAATTATCCTAGGGATTATTTGCGAGTCTTCGGTTATGATAAAGTGGTTACAGGTTCTCATTTCGCAGGGCTTCCACGGTGTTTGTCTGCTTTATCTTCCTCATTGCATACATCATCGTAAGGAAGACAACCGCAAAGACACTGCCCGAGGCTATAATAACAGCCGTTGTGGGGAACATATATGATGTCTCCCATCCGTTGCTTATTGCCCTGTAGATCAGGTAGGAAAGGCAGATTGCAACCGGCAGGCCATAAATCAGGCTCCTGATACCATAGAATATACATTCAAAGTTCATGATTCTGTTAAGTCCTCTGCCATCAAGTCCCACGGACCTCAGGACTGCAAACTCCCTGGTCCTGAGCCTTATGTTGGTTGATATTGTGTTGAAGACATTTGCTGTTGCAATCAATGAGATCAGTATGATGAATCCGTAGGAGAATATCCTTATGACTTTCACAAGGGCCCGGCTTGACTCCTGGGACGCTGCAATGTTGTAAAGGCTTTCCGTAGGCAGGTCATTGTCATCAAGAACCTTGTAAATGGTTTCATAAAGTTTCCTGTGGTCGTCTGCTTTTAACAATATCTCTGCATCCAAATTGTTGGTATTTTCTCCAAGCACAGCTCCCATGGCGCTGTAAGGATACATCAATCCCAGGTTGTCTGACAGTGCATCCATGAAATAGGGGAGATCCTTAAGGGTTCCGCCGGCTTTCAGTGGTGTTTCTACCCAGAATTCACTTTCGGGTACTTCAATGGTGTCGCCTTCTGAATTGACATAAATGTATACAGTTGATCCATCCTCTACGGTGTATGAGTCATCAATCATATATCCATCTATATGCCGGACAGTACTAAAGTTTATTTCAAAGGTTTCCTTGTCAAGAATGTTGAAGGTGTGGTATTTCCCGTCCTCGTAGTCATAAAGCCTGTTGAAATCAAGGGCCAGTGCTGCCGGGGTCTCTGAACTCATGAAGATATCTTCATCCAGTCCATTTTCATCCAACACTTTGGAATAGGCTTCGTCGGATACAAAAACCAGAAAAACCCCCAGGGGGACATCACCCTCATTTTCCCTGTACCTGTAGTCCATGTACCTTTGGTTCAATATGGCGGGAGGTATTTCTGAAGTTCCGTAAACATAGTTGCGATAAAGGGAGCTTTCAATACCCTGGAGCGGGGCAAGCTTTTCATAAAGGTCTGAAAGTGATATGTGTGAAGCCATTTCCATGTCATAACGCAGTGTGATGTCATATTCCGCCTCACCCAGTACATCCTCTGAACTTACAGTCAGGTATGTATAGAAGCTTGATGCCGAGATGAAAAGCACTACACTCAGGAAAAGGGATATTACCGTTGCCCTGTACTGACCGGAACTCCGTTTGAAGCTTTTTCTTGCAAGCATTGCCTCAAAACCAAACAGCTTGTACGTAAGTTTCGAGGTCCTGACCTTCCGTGGTTTTATCCGTATGTCCTTCGTCTGTCTGATTGCATCCATGGTGGAGACACGAAGGGCGCGTTTTACAGGAATGTATGCTGAAACCAGCACTGTCAGCAATCCGATGGCTGCCGAAGCAGCAATGGACAGGGGATACAGTGAGAGTTTCATGGTGATGCTGGAACCTGCAATGAAAAGGTTGAACAGGTTTTTGGTAAAGGCAAATGTGAGGGCCATGCCGCAGATACCTGCAAATATACCAATGGGAATTCCTATGAGGCTTAGTATCAGTGCTTCAGTAAGCACTGTATTGCTAAGCTGTCTTCGTGTTGCCCCCACTGACGAAAGCAGTCCGAACTGCTTGGTTCTTTCGTTGATGGAGATCCTGAATGCATTATATATGAGGGATATTGACCCGAATACTATAAGTCCTATGAGTATGGCGGAAAGTCCGTTCATGACATCGGTGAAGTTTGAATCGTTTGAAATGCCCGAATACATCAGGAGGTCCCTGTTTGTGGTATATAGAAGATCCGGGAACTCAGTTTTCATGAAATCGTAGATTCCCTTTGGGTTTTTGAGCTTTATATATACATCACTGGTAGTGTCCTCAGGGTCAGCAAGGGTCAGGGCTGTGTAGCCTGCTGCGGAAAAACTTTCAAATGTCGGGCGCTCATAGAATCCTACGACGATGAATTCCTGTTTGCCCGTGCCGGTGAATTCCTCCGGATTGCCGTCATCCTCATGGAAATAGCCCGTAGTCTGCCACAGTTTGGTGCCATCTTGAAGTCTGTAGCCAAGATCAAGTTCCAGTCTGTCATTGAGGCTGCAGTTGAATCCTCCGTTGGTAGCAAGATGACGCGGCAGCAGAATTTCGTTCTGGTTTTCAGGAAGCCTGCCTTCTATGATATTTACAGGCAGCCGGGATGTGAGTCCACCGGACATGCCCCCGATGAATATGTATGGTTTATAGTCGTTGGCAGGGTCATCAATCAATGAATAGCCCATGTTCTGTATATATTCATATGACTCAACTGCTTCGTTTGAGGCCAGGTCATCCAGGCGGTTAGATGGAAGGTCAAAGACTGCACCATGCCAGTCACCTGCATCAGCCTTTGCCAGTTCTATCAGGTAATCCCTGAAACTGGAGACCGAGGCTGTCACGCCTGTTATCATGGCTGCGGAAAGAATGATGCCAATTATTGTTACAATGGTCCTTGTCTTGTTTGCCATGAGATATCTTGTTGTAAGTCTTGTGAATACGTTCATGCTTTTCTTGCCTCATCCCTTGTTATACGGCCGTCTTCAATGGAAATCACCCTGTCGGCCTGTGCTGCAATGTTTTCATCATGGGTGACGATGATGAGGGTCTGCTTGTATTTCTGGTTTGAATGCTTTAGAAGCTGCAGTATCTCATTGCCCGTTACGGTATCCAGGTTTCCCGTGGGTTCATCGGCAAGCACGATGGAAGGGGCATTCATAAGAGCCCTTCCGATGGATACGCGCTGCTGCTGTCCGCCTGAAAGCTGGTTGGGGAGATGTCCGAGACGGTCTCCCAGTTTCAATGTGTCAATCAGGTCGCTGAGATGCTCCTGGTTTACTTCCCGTTTGTCCATCAGTACAGGCAGGGTTATGTTCTCCTTGACATTGAGCACCGGTATCAGGTTATAGAACTGATAAATCAGACCGACCTCGCGCCTTCGAAAGACCGCAAGCATGTCATCCGAAAGGGAATAGACGTCCTTGCCGTTTATCCATACATTGCCTGAAGTGGGTCTGTCGACCCCACCAAGTATGTGCAGCAAGGTTGACTTACCGGACCCTGACGGGCCGATTATACTGATGAATTCCCCCTTTTGTACTGAAAAAGAGATCTCGTCCAATGCCTTTATGGTATTGGCTCCATCCCTGTATGTCTTTGACAGTTTGTGTACCCTTAATATTTCCATGTATAACCTCCGAAGTATTGCATGACTTAATCATACTTTGGAAAGATGACCGGTCAGTTACATTTATGTGACAGTTTTGTCACTTTGATTGAATCAATGGGTGTCTTTGTAGAACCTGATTGTGAAAAGGGCTCCGCCATGGTCGGAATTCATGGCTTTCAGGGTTCCGTTCTGATTTGTAATTATCATCTTTGAAAGGGCCAGACCTATGCCAAAACCGCCGCTTATGGAATCGCTTCCTTTGTAGAACCTCTCAAAAAGCCTGGGAAGGTCTTTTTCCGGAATGCCTGGTCCTTCATCACGGATGTCAATTCTCGTAAATACAGGGTTGGAGGTGGCATCTATATATATGGTCCCGACATCCGGAGTGTGCTGCATGCAGTTCTTTAGAATGTTTCCGATTGCTTCGGCGGTCCACTGGAGGTCTCCTGTAAAAAATGTGCCGGCCGGTATGTTAATTACAAGATGCTGGTCCTTTAGTTCCATTGGCATCTCGACATAGTGACATGCCGATTCAATGAGCTCATTTATGTTAACCTGCTCCTTCTTCATTTTTGCAGTTCCCGAATCAAGCATGGCTATCTTCAGTAAAACGGTTACAAGCCAGTCTATCCTGTCGAGGAGACGGTCCAGGTTCTTGGTGAGTTCAAGGCGTTTTTCCAGTGTAAGGTCTTCCCGTGCCAGCATCGAGGATATTATATTCATCGATGTAAGGGGAGTGCGGATCTGATGCGAGATATCGGCAAGGGAATCTGACAGGTATTTTCTTTCCGTTTGAAGGATGTCGGTCTTTTCCCTGAGCGCCACTGAGATTTTCTGCAGCTGGTTTTTCAGTATTGCCAGCTCACCTTCGGTGTATTCATCAAAACCAAGGGGTTTTTCTTCATGAAGCATTTGGTCCAGGGTCTGGGACAGTTCGGCGATATGGCGGTATCTTTTGTATGTAGGGATGAAGTAAAGCAGGCTCAGGATGATGCATGCTGTGGTCACCAGGATGCCTGCAACGGTGCTGAACAAGAACGAGATGACTGCAAGCAACAATGCAATCGCCGAATGTATCATCATGTCTTTCTTGATTTCAGGATTTCTAAGAAACTTCAATTCAATCACCCAACCTGTAGCCAAGACCACGGATGGTCCGGATGATTGCAGGGAATGCCGGGTCGTCCTCGATTTTCCCGCGGAGTCTTTTTATGTACACCGTCAGTGTATTGTCATTGACATAATCGCCTGCGGCATCCCATATTTCGTTCAGGAGCATGTTCCTTGAAATGATGCGCCCCTTGTTTATAAAGAAGAATAGTAATATGCGATATTCAAGGGAAGAGAGGATTATTTCGCTTCCGCCTTTCGTAACAACAGCCTTTGCGGGGTCAACAACAATGCCTTTGTATTCGAGGACCTCAGGTTTATGCCTTCTCAGCACTGTCTTAATCCTTGATATGAGCTCACGTGGCCTGAAGGGTTTGGAAATGTAATCCTCTGCACCAAGCTCAAGTCCTGTAACTACGCTGAACTCATCATCGGATGCGGTAAGGAAAACAACGGGAGGGCTGCCCTTTGCCCGGGCTGCGGAACAAATTGTAAAGCCGTTTCCATCAGGAAGTGAAAGGTCGACAAGGGC
>DAINQB010000072.1:0-3718 GCA_036743175.1 Bacillota bacterium
GATTCAGCCAATGATGATCCCGGTCAGCATACCATAGATATCATCGGATTTTTCCTTAAGACGGTTTGCAATTTCCATGGCATCCTTTCTGGTAGGTGAAGCATATTTCAAAGTCATGAGGACACGTTTGTGATCCCGTATTTCAAGTACAGAAAGAAATGAACCGTCATCTGAGACATCGATGTAAGATACGATATTCCGGTCATGCCTTACAGTGGCTGATTTTTCTGAAGCTATTCTGTCAATATGGTTGCGTATTCCCGAGGGTACTTTGTAAATGAGAAAATCAAGTGTTTCCAACCCCTTCCGGCTTATGTTGTATGCATAATCGCCGCCTGCTTCATCACTTTTTTGGAGATATCCATTTGCCGTGAGATCCTCTATAAGGTGCTGAAGTAAAAAGAAGTTGAAGAAATTACCTTCTGTAACTATCTGGGAAAACCTTTTGTTTGTGAGGGGCATACCCAGGGTCTTGGAAATATAAAGTATTATTAGTTTGTTTTCAGCAACTTCTGCATTTTCTGATATATACATGTCGTTCTCCGTTATTGTGTTGAAATTATATCATATACAATGAGAATTTTTTGCGGGAAGTGTTACAATATTTTCATGGGGGACATATGAAAATAAACATTTATGCTGACAAGGGCAGATTCAATACGATTCAGGAGGCTGCCGTCTCTGAAAAGGAAATTGACTGGTGGGATGACAGGGACATTGACAGGTATCATTGTGTCACCTGCCATGCAGCCACTGAAATAAGTGAACATTTAAAAAAGGCAGGCTGCAATACAGTACTTAAGGACAAAACTGAGCAGGCACTTATGGAATATGCCCATGCAAACATATTCATCGGAGATGCACCATCAGGAAGACTGGGATCAGCAGGCCGGGACGGAAGTATATCAGTCCGGTTGTCCGGGGAACGGGGATGGATTGTGAACTTATGGGGAAACACCGGAAGGGAAATACTTTTCGCTGCATACCAGTTCCTAGAAGACCTGGGTTACAGATGGTATCTGCCCGATGAAAAGGGGGATTTTGCTCCGGATAAAATCGTTTTGAAGGAGTATGTGAAGGACCTGGATTATGATTTTCGAACAAGAGCCTGTTACAACGAGTTCATTGATGATGACAACCCGGGATTTCTGTTATGGGCTTCAAGGAACAGGATGAACATGCTGAGGGTAAACAGGTTCAATAATCCCCACCTTGTAAAGAAACTTGGTCTTTCAATAATGGGCGGAGGCCATGAAATATTCTTCAGATACCTGAATCCTGCCGACATAATTGATCCAAATGCAAACACTACTTATTATGACCTGCATCCGGAATGGTTTGCCTTGATCGACGGAGAGAGAAGCAGGCGCAATGAAAACAAAAGGGCTGATGAAGGTTACTATACAGGAGACAACATATGTACTTCAAACGTTGAGGGTGTTTCTGAACTTGCCGAAAACATGATAAGGTCATTCAATTCAGGGGATTACAGACACCTTGAGTTCCTCAATCTCTGGGCTTATGACAATGGTACCTGGTGTGAATGTGACAATTGCCTTGATACAGGTAACCTCTCAAGAAGAATGCTGATGCTTGCATATGACATAAACACGAAGTTCAGGGAAGCGTATGAACTAGGAAGGATGAAAAGAAGGATAAAGCTGGTTGTCCCTGTCTACCATGAAACCCTTGAACCTCCGGATAAACCACTTCCTGATGACTTTGACTATGAATATATCACAGCAACTTTTTTCCCCATTGAGAGATGTTATGCCCATAATATAAATGACAGGGACTGCCTTGAAAGCAACTCACTTTTGATCAGGGATTACGAAGGGTGGAACAAGGACAAAGGGTCAAACTACCGGGGAGAGATATTCATCGGAGAATACTACAACGTCAGCTCCTTTGCATCGCTTCCGTTTATATTTACCGGAACAATCAGAAATGACATCCCGTATTATCATGAAACAGGAACCCGTCATTTGTACTATATGCATATATCGGCCCGGAAATGGGGAATGCTGGCTGTGACAAACAATCTGCTGGCATTGTTGATGAGGGATGTAAATGCTGATTGCGATAAGTTTCTGAAGGAAATGTACTGCCTTTTATATCCGGGGAACGGAGCACTGATGGAAGAGTTCCATGGCTGCCTTGAAAGGGCTTCAGCCAATTCAAAGTATCTGAAACATTATCAATTCAATGGAGATGGTAATAAGGTTTCCCTCATTGCAAATATCGCAAAAGAAGAAAAATTTCCCCTTGAGCATTGTAAATTTGACCGGGTTGTCAACGGCCATCAGGGCGCTGCAAGCTTTGTGCAGACAATGAAATATTTAGAAGATGCCTCAGGTTTGATTGAAAAGGTGAACGGTGATATGAACCGGGATGAAGCCCTGCGCATTGCAGATGAGTGTATGAGGTTCGAATATGGCTTCAAGGTAATGAAATTCATCTTTAACCTTGTAAAGCTCAGGATGGCCTATGAATCCAACAAAAAAGAAGAAATCGTGGAACTGTTCAAAATAGCAGAGGAACAAAGGGAAGAACTCATGAAGATAAAGGAACCCCTTGAAGAAATGAAGTATGAGTGTCCCTGGTATGTGAATGCATATGAAGCGACATGGCATGCAAGGAATTATGAAGAGCTGAGAAAGGAATTGTTTGAGTACCAATGATGGTACTTAAGTAAATGTTATAATTCATATATGATAAACAGAATCATTCATGGCACTTCAAGAAGAAGAAACACTGACAAATGCATCGATGAAGTAAATGCATTCCTTAAGCATGGAGCAGGAGAAAATCTTCATATAATTGTGCCGGACCAGTACTCATCATATTATGAACAACTACTGACTGAGAGAAGCTGGGAAAGGGGCTCTTTCCAGGCAGAGATACTTACCTTCAAACGCCTGGCTCAGAGAGTCTTCACCCGCAATCTCAAAATAAGGGAGAATTATATAGACAATGCCGGCAAGGGAATGCTCATGTACAATGTAATAGATGCAGTGCAGGGTTCGCTTACAGCATTTGCAAAGGCATCTGCATATCCGGCATTTTCAATTGAAGCCATGAAAATGATCAGGGAGTTCAAAAGATACGGTCTTAATGAACATGACATAAAGAAGGCTTCCGAAACAGCAGATGACAGACTGCTCTCAACTAAATTGTCAGAGCTTTCAATGATGTTCTCTGAGTATTCAGAGAGGCTTGAAAAAGGCGGATTCCAGGACGCCGAGGATGATCTTTCCCGTCTTGCTGAAGAAATTGGAGAATCCGGGGGATTTGAAAGGAGCATTTTCTGGTTTGATTCATTTGACAGCTTTACTCCACCGGAATATCTGGTTATAAAAGCCCTTATGGAAAAATCAAAGGCAGTTTCATTTGTTCTTTGCACCGATTCAATAAAAGGAGCTGATGATTCTGATATATTCAAT
Organism: Bacillota bacterium; assembly: GCA_036743175.1. Taxonomy (GTDB): domain Bacteria; phylum Bacillota; class Clostridia; order DUPQ01; family DUPQ01; genus JAFGQE01. The sequence continues at coordinate 3,444 of DAINQB010000072.1, forward strand.
CCCGTCAGGGATACTGCCCTGAAGATACTGGAAACAGCCGATGGCCTTGGCATTTCAACGGAAGTCATCGGAGTCAATTCCGGGGATGGAGCCTTCAGTGGCATCAATGGGGAGATAGAGCATCTGAGGGACAATTATTTCAGATACCCTGAGAAAAAATACCCGGAGAAAGTAAGTTCCATAAAGATAGCAGGAAACGATACAATCCATGAGGAAGTGGAAAGATGTGCCCTTGAAATAGCAAGGGCTGTCAGACAGGGTAAATACCGTTACGG
>DAINQB010000072.1:3818-10976 GCA_036743175.1 Bacillota bacterium
AAGGACTGGGATGATATTCCATATAACTCAAGGGATACATCCTCCCTCATCGGATTCAATGAGACAAGACGATTGATGGTAAAATGCCTTGAACCATATTTCACTGAATTCAGGAACGGTCTGAGCGGTGAGAGGTTCGCTGAACTTCTTTTCAGGTTCCTTGAAGAGCATGATTTATACGTTAAAATCGAAGATGAAGCAAAAACGGCAATGAATGAAGGGAATCTTGAATATTCCGATGAGCTCAAGCAAAGCTGGAATATCATAATGGATATCCTTGACCAGTTGTGCACCATATCCGGAACAAGGAAATTTACAGTAGAGAAATTCAGGGATATGCTTGAAATTGCCTTCAGCCAGAAGAAGATAGGACTGATACCGCCAAGGACTGATGTTGTCTTTGCGGGAAAGATTGACAAGGCATTCGGGACTAAAATAAAGATGCTGATGATGCTTGGAACCAACGACCCCGGTTTTCCGGAGGGTGTCGTATCCGAAGGTCTTCTGTCGGACAAGGAACGTGGTGAACTTTTGGAAAGTGGTGTGGTTCTTGCTCCTGATACAACCACGCAGGTCCTTGACAAACAGCTTGATGTATATAATCTGCTGAACCTGCCTACGGAATCAATCTACATCAGTTATGCTGTGAAGGGAAGTGACGGTGAAGAGAGAAGACCGTCACCATTCATTGACAGGGTCATGGAACTTTTCCCGGCACTTGAAAAAACCAATGACAACGGTTGTGAAGCATCTGATTACATCATGACTCCAATGACGGGACTTTCTTATGCAATCCGGAATAAATCAAATAATCCAGGACTAATCGAATGGTATTTGAGCAATGGATTTGAAAGATTTTTCAGCGAAGATACCGATACATTCAGTGACATTGAGTTCAGGACAATGATAAAATCCCTGCTTGGTGAAATACTGGAGACCAGTGCGACATCCCTTGAAAGTTACGCTGCATGTCCATTCAAATACTTTGCGGACCACATACTTGATGCAAAGGAAAGAAGGATCTTTTCAATATCTTCCCCTGATGTTGGAAACTTGCTTCATGAAATAATAAAATCCCTTTCAATGACATACAGAGACAAGGTGTATCCTGAATACAATGAAATGATAAGAACCGCTGAAAATGCCTTGGCTGAAGTGCCTGCCGGCAGAATTTTCAGCAAGAATGCAAGACTTTCGTATATGGGACGGCGGATAGTATCAAGGGCTGTTGATGCATATCTGACAATCAGGAGGCAGATCGATGAAGGAGATTTCAAACCTGTGGAATTCGAAGCCGATTTTGGCAGAAACAAAAGACTGGGAGCACCATGTTATCAGACTGGTGACAGCAGGGTATACCTTCGCGGAAGGATTGACAGGGTAGATGTTGCCATGATCAAAGACAATGAATTCTTCAGGATCATTGACTACAAATCATCACATAAGGATATAAGACTCTGCAGGATAAAGGAGGGTCTGGATATTCAGCTCCCACTCTATATGATGGCTTATATGAATGATACGGGAACCAAGCCCGGGGGAATGTACTATTTTGATGCTGCAAAAAAGATAGTATCCGTTGATTACAATACGGAACCTGAAACAATCGGTGACAAGATACAGGAGGAAAGTAAACTTATAGGCTATACACTGGCTGATGCCGATGTAATCCAGGCAATGGACAGGAACTTTTCAAAAAACAGCAGGCATATAAGTGTCAGGGCAAATGCCGGGGGTCAGCTCAGCGGCAATCTGATCACTGATGATGATATATCGGCGATGTCAAGGGTTGTTGAAAGACATATAGTTGAAAAGACCAATTCCATATATTCAGGAGAGTATGAAGTAAACCCTGTCCGGTACCAGAACAGCTGGGCGTGTGAGTACTGTGATTTCAAGGGAATCTGCGGCTTTGACAGATCGGCAGCGGACTGCAGGTTCCGTTCAATAAGTGAAACAAAGGACAAGGATTTGGAGTGGGAAGACAGTGAGTGAAGTAATTTACACATATGAACAGCGTATGGCAATGGAGCTAAGGGACAGGAACCTCCTTGTTTCTGCAGCAGCCGGAGCCGGAAAGACATCCGTGATGGTGGGAAGGATTACCAAGATGGCAACTGACCCTTCCAATCCCATTGGCCTTGACAGAATGCTGGTTGTAACCTTCACCAATGCAGCTGCCGCGGAAATGAAGGACAGGATCAGAAAATCATTGTCTTTGGAACTTTCGAGGAATCCGGCAAACAAGGGGCTCCGAAAACAAATAGCCTTGCTGAACCAGGCAAACATCTCCACAATACACTCATTTTGTTCCGAAGTAATAAGAAGCAACTACCACTTGGTGGATGTTGACCCTGCATTTTCAGTATGTGATGAAATGGATGCCCTTCTCATGCTTGGGCAGTCCATTGAGGAAGTCATATCCAGTAAATACGAGGAAAACCCGGAAGGTTTCCATGAGGTTGTAAACTCTTTCGGCAGGGGGAGGGACGACAGGGCACTTGTTGAAATGATTTCTTCCCTTTATCAGTTTCTTAGAAGCATGCCCGACTATCTTGATTGGATGCATAAGAAAGTAAATGAATTCACATCTTTTTATGACGATTTTTCATTGAGCCCATGGGGAGAGGTGCTGCTTGATTATTCAGCTGCCCGGATCAGCGGACTTATAGCTGAGATGAAGGCGGCAGTTACCCTCAATGACAGGATCGGAGGGCCTGATTGTTACAACATTACTGCAGAAAAAGATATATCTTCTCTTTCTGACATCCTGGAAACGATAAAAGGCAGAAAGTGGAATGAGTGTCACCTGGCTTTTTCAAAGGATATATTCACAAAACTTGAAAGTGCTCCAAGGGGAACCCCTGACAGTCTGAAAGGCCTTTTCAAGGATGCCAGGGATGGAGTAAAGAAGGAATATAAAAGGATCTCATCGTTCTTTACAGGTACTTCCGAAGAAATATTGGAAAAGCATGAACGAATGACTCCTATGTTCCATATGCTGGAGTCAATCGTTTCGGAGACTGATGAAATCTACAGAAAATTAAAGAACAAGCATGGTTTTCTTGACTATAATGACCTTGAGCACCTTGCACTTGAGTGTCTGAGGGGTGAGGCGGGAGAGATGTACCGCCGCAGGTTCATTGAAGTGTTCATTGATGAGTACCAGGACAGCAATCCCATCCAGGAGGCAATAATCAGGCTGGTGAGCGGCAGGGACAGAAATGAAAACAATATCTTCATGGTGGGAGACCTCAAACAAAGCATTTATGGATTCAGACATGCCCAGCCGGAGCAATTCAAGGAAAAATATGATTCATTTTCAAGGGATACAGGCAGCTCAGAAGTGAGCATAGAGCTTTCAGATAACTATAGAAGCCGAAAACAGATAATTCATTTTACAAATCTTGTACTGGACAGGCTCATGACCGATAAGTCATCAGGCATTGACTACAAGGGGAATGCAAGGCTTTCAATGGGTGCTTCCTACAATGAATATCCGGACCATGATTATACGGTTGACATCAGGCTGGTCTGCACCGATGACAAATCACTCTTTGATGCAGGCTTCAAGGATGTTGACAAGGAGGCAGCAGTTGCGGGAAGGGAAATCATCAAGCTCATTGGGAAAGGACTTCTGATTACTGACAAATCAACGGGAGAACCAAGGCCTGTCAGGTACAGTGACATTACAATACTGATGCGGTCTCCCAAAGGCCGTGCAGAGAACTTCGTCAAGCAGCTTTCCCTGATGGGAATACCTGCAAAGGCTTCCGGAACATCAGATTTCTTCGGTACATATGAGATAATTGTCATGCTGTCATTTTTGAAAATAATTGATAATCCAAGACAGGACATTCCTCTTCTCGCTGTACTGCGTTCCTCGATGTTTGGATTTTCAGACAGGGAACTGACGGCAATAAGAACAATGTCTGACAAGGAGTCCTTTTATGATTGTCTTTGCGCATATGGAACAAAAGAGGTGTTGAGAGATAAAATTACAGGTTTCAGGGAAGCCCTTGATGATTTTCGTACGCTTTCATATTCATTGACCGTAGATAAGCTGATATGGACAATCATGCATGAAACGGGATTCTACAACAATCCCGGGCATTCAATCGATGTTGATTCATCACAGGCCAACCTTAGAAGGCTTTTCGAACTGGCGGGAAGTTATGGGAACAATACCGGGGCAGGGGTATATGGATTCCTCGGATATATTGAAAACATGGCTGATACGAACAAGGAAATCAACACCATCCGTAAAGGCGGCAATCCAAACGAAGTCAATATTATGAGCATTCATAAAAGCAAGGGGCTTGAATTTCCTGTTGTTATTCTTGCCGGAACAGGTACGGGATTCAACAGAAATGACAAGAAGGAGCCACTGCTGTGGAACAGGAAACTTGGTTTTGGACCTGACTATATAAACTATGACGAAGGCTTCAAGATAAGCACCGCGGCAAAGAAAAGCCTTCAGATCCATGGAATAGATGAAGAAACCAGGGAAGAGCTGAGAATTCTTTATGTTGCCCTGACAAGAGCCAGGGAGAAGCTTATAATAACAGGAATTACGAAAAATCCCGGCTCTGACGCAAGAAAATGGATACTTACAGGTATGACCGAGAACGGGACCATTGACCCCGGCAAGGTTCTTGGTGCAGGCAGTCATCTTGAATGGATTATGTCAGCCCTTGTAGAGCAGTCTGGAGGAGCATCCATACATGAAATGGCTAAAGTTGAATCAGGGGTTCATCCTGGAAATGAAGACAGTGGGTTTGACATTGAGTTTGTTCCATCGGATGAAATTGCGGTTGTCAGGGACATTACTGCAAAGCCTGCTGGCATTGGTGATGATTCATGCCTGATTTCATCGGAGGAGTTGATAGAAAGATTTGAGTGGAGGTATCCCCATGAAGGAGAGAGGGGAATCCACAGGAAGATTTCAGTCACGGAGCTTAAAAAATCAAGGGATGCAGAAGAAGGAAAAAGTATCTTTGGATATCAGATGAACAAAAAACCGGCATTCCTTGAGGGTGAAAGTGAGCCGGGGGCCGCCAGAAGAGGTACATTGCTGCACAATGTTCTGGCGGCGATTGATTATGAACTGGTCGATCAAACAGGGTATATTGAAGACCTGCTTGTAAGAGCAGGGGTCACTGAGGACAATATTGAGCCATATAAAGCACAGATAAAAGGTTTCATTGACAGTTCCCTGGGAATACGGGTAATGAATTCATCCAATGCCGTATCAGAAAAGGCTTTCCTATATCCAATAAAAGCTACAAGAGTCTACCCTGAAAAAGAGGGTTTGATTGACCCGGAACATACAATAATGCTGCAGGGAATCATAGACTGTCTGTTCTTTGAAGAGGGTAACATTATCATCATAGATTATAAATCGGACAATGTGATTCCCGGCAATGAGGAAGAACATGCGCTGATATACAAACTCCAGCTTGACCTTTACTCAGAGGCAGCTGAGGGGCTTACAGGTCTCGGGGTCAGTGAAAGATACATCTATTTTCTCAAAACAGGTAAATATGTCCGCATGTAGGCGGTCGGTCCATGGATAAAAAGAAATATTGTCCACACAATAATTGTTTTGTGTATTGTGATGGTTTTGCTCTGATAATAATATAAAAATACGAAAAAACAAGGTCAGGGGAAGGCATGGATAAAGAAAAAATCTTGGCAATAATGGACAGGGAGATGGTAGTGGCACTGGGATGTACGGATCCTGTTGCTATTTCATATGCTGCAGCAGCCGCAAGGAAGCTTGCACCTGCAGGAAGTATCAGGAAGATAAATATAAAGCTGAGCAAAAGCATCATGAAAAGTGCTGCATCTGTAAAAATACCCGGAACAAGTACAAATGGTGTCAAAATGGCTGCTGTACTCGGTGCGCTCTTTGGAAACTCCGACAAAAAACTTGAAGTTCTCGAAGGTATCAATGATGATAATGTTCAGATTGCCAGGAAATTCATGGCAGAAAATGAGTGCAATGTCTCAGAAGTAGAAAATGATATCCTCCTTTACCTTGAAGTTGAACTGTTCACTGAAGCTGATGCTGCAAAAACCATCCTCATCGACGATTACAGCAACTGGGTATATGCTGAACTCAATGGCAAGGTGATATTTGACAAGAGTGTAAAGAGAGAGACAAGCGACATAGAAAACATTGAGCCTGAGTTGTCATTGACTGAGATATGGGATTTCATCAACAATGCAGACATTGAAAAAGACTTTGAACTGGTGAAAAAGGCAATACTTCTGAACAAGGCTATATGCACTGAGGGACTTGACCATGACTATGGTCTGAAGGTCGGAAAAACCCTGAAAAGCAGAATGACCCATAGAGACAGGATCGAAGACATATACAGCTATGCCGTTGCTTTGACTGCTGCAGGAGCAGATGCCAGGATGGCAGGGTCACCGATGGCAGTCATGAGCAATTCAGGAAGCGGAAACCAGGGTATAACCGCTACAATGCCCGTTGTGGCGACTGCTGAGATACTTGGTCTGGATGAAGAGATTAAAATAAGGGCGGTTGCCCTCAGTCACTTGATAACAATATATGCCAAGGAGTATTTCGGAAGAATATCTGCCTTGTGCGGTGCCAATATTGCAGGAATGGGTGCAAGCTGTGGAGTTGCTTATCTGTTCGGCGGTGGACTCAGGGAAATGAAAAGTGCTATACAGAACATGGCGGGAAATGTAACCGGAATGTTCTGTGACGGTGCCAAGGCGGGATGTGCGCTGAAGGTTTCAACATCTGTTCAGGCTGCCATGCAGGCTGCATACCTTGCGGTTGATGGCATAGAGATCAATGAGAGTGATGGAATCATTGAACATGATGTGGAAGATACACTGAAGAATATTGGTAAAATGTCCTCCACTTGTTCATATGTAATCAATGACATGATAGTAAGCATTATGCTTCATAAAGAAGGGAAAGGACCGGCATAATAACATGAAAAAGGAAATAGTGGAAACAAAGAATGCTCCCGGAGCAATTGGTCCGTACTCACAGGCAGTGAAGGCAGGAAACATGCTTTTCCTTTCAGGACAGCTGCCAATTGATGCTTCTGCCGGTACGATGCCGGAAGGAATTACGGAACAGACAAGACAGTCACTTAGGAATGCAGCCTCGATAAT
>DAINQB010000073.1:0-7064 GCA_036743175.1 Bacillota bacterium
TAGTAGATTCTGAAACAGTACGAATCCCCGGAGCCCTTTTTCCTTCCGGGATTGTCCCTGAAGCTATCCCGCCACCTTTCATAGGCCTGGATACCATTAAGAAAAGTCCATTTGGTTTCATCTTCTTCCACTGTTTCCTTTGCATGTCTCACAGCTTCCCTCAGGGATTCTATTTCAAGTTTTTCAAGGTCAGGTTCAGTGGTTTTTTCACCGATGAACAAGGCACCGAAAACAGGTACATCAATTTTACTTGCTCTGTCATAAGGTGTTTCTATGAAAGATTTTCTTTCATGGTTTGAATCGCACCCTATGAAAACCTGTTTTTCATCATCATAACCATTGATGACCCCCCACTCTGCAAATGCAAACTGACTCCACATCACAACAGGTCTGTCCCTGTCAATCTCTGATTTGATCCTTTCAACCATTGTCTGCCAGCGTTCCATATCAACCCCTGATTCTTCAAGGAACTCAAACTTCTCGATATCATACCCAAGTTTCTTCGGCAGCTCATCCGTCCACATTGCATATGTGCATGTGGGAGCACATGGGCATATACCACCTGTACGAAAGGCAGCACCCGAAATTCCCTGAATATATTCAGGTGAATATTCCTCACCTCTGTATGTAAGCACAACTCTGACAGCCTCAAACAAGGGTTCCGCCAATTTGAATCTCCCCATATTCTTGATTACTTTCATTTCTTCCTCCCTTTTCTAGTTATATACATCCATACTTTCTGCCATGGAATCCGCAATTAATTTTGCATATTCACCTGTTATCAGCTCATTATGGTAACAATCAATCTTGTGAAGAATCAGTTTTCCGGCATGTTTCTATGTGCCCGCCTTCAGATTCATCAGTAATGATATAGTCTACATGGAATAACTCAAATTTCTCCTTCATTGCCCCGGGCGATGCATTGTACTCAATGGGAACTATCACTGCCTTTTCACCAAGTGGCAGGTGAATCATACATTGACTGAATCCGGATTCTGAAATAACGGAAACCCTGTCAAAACCACAAAAACCAATGCTCTCAAGAAACTCCCCCGTTTCCTCACAGACCGTCATAATGTCTTTCATGGATGCAGTTCGCCCCCGGGCATCACCCAGCGCAAGTTGATTGGGATAATCCCCGGCAAAATATTTCATTCTGTTATAGAAATAACCCTTGCCTTCAATGATTTCCATCTTAAGCTCCCATGGCATGTAATTGTGGAATTGCAGACTTAATTATATCACAGAAGGATTCAATCAAAGACTCTGCTATCAGTGCATGCATCAGTAGGAATGAATTTCACGTTTTATGAATAGCGGTCAATCACATCAAAGGGATCAAAGAATGCTCCGTTGAATATCATACCAAAGAACAGGCATGGTTCTGTGGCTAAACCTGTGCTCCCCACTAACCCAACGACTTCCCCGCTTTCAACAATCTGGCCTTCTTCAACCAGAATCTTTGAGCAATGTGCATACAGACTTGCATATCCTCCGCCGTGGTTTATAACAATGACAATTCCAAACCCGGGCATATATTCAGCATTCATGACTGTTCCTGAGTTTACAGCAATTACATCTGTTCCCTCCTGAGCTTCAATTATAATCCCTGGTTGCAGATACCATTCATGCAGTATGGAGTTAAACTTCATTCCATAGGAGTCCTCTAAGTTCGGATCTTCCCTGTTTTTAGGAACAGGCCAGGAAAAATCATTCTCTGAATACATAACAGTGTTGTCAACTGACAATAATTCTGAAAGTATACCAACAGACTCAGTTTCATAGTAATTTACTGTCTTATTTATTGAATCAACAATATTTTGCAGATCATCCATTGCCATTTGTTCCGGTATCACTTCTTCTTTAACAGATGTGTCTGCGATATCTACTGGGGTATCAACCGACTCTGATGTTATTATCGACAGGTTGTATATACTCCAGAATCCATTTTTTCCCATTATACTGGCAAGCCAGATTTCATCATCCATCTTGTATATCCTGTAACCATCGGACAATTCCCAGTACACAGATGTTTTATAATCTCCCAGGCTGATTTTTGAAACATCTGGATTGAATACAAATAGATCCTCAAACTCTTTTTTGTTGAAATCAGTTGCCTCATGGCTTTTTATAACATACTCATTTTTAATCTCTTCGTTTGACTTGTTTACAATTACCAATCCACTATCATCTATAATATATATTTCGTCTGTTCCATCAAAAGGGAAAAATGAACTCAGGGGATTATTGTACAGACATTCCTTGAATTCATATGTTCCAACGGGAATTTCTGCATCTGTCTGTTCAATGGGATTTGTAAGTAATACTACAGAAATGACAGCACAAGCAGCCAGGGAGCATATTATAATCCACAATGATGGCTTTTTGTAATCAAGTACATTCCTGATTCTTCCTTTTACACTCACCTCTCCGAAGGCCAGGGGGCATGCAGCAATTATTCTTCTATGTACACTGCATGAGAGCAGCGCCTTTGAATATGTTTTTCTTTCATTATCCCCCATCCTTTTAATTACAGCTTCATCGCAGGCCAGTTCTATATCCCTGCAAAGCAGTATATATGCGATCCATACCAGAGGGTTGAACCAATAAATCGACAGCAGAAGAAATCCAAATGGCTTTATCCAGTGGTCTTTTCTTCGAATGTGTGCCTTCTCATGGGTTATGACAGGATCATATTCATCTTTCCCAAGGTCTGTGGGTATATAAATTCTGGGTTTAATGACACCTAATATAAATGGTGTGCTTATTCTTGAAGATGAATATATATTTGAATCAATCAGTGTTGAACTGTCTGTCAGTTTTTTCATTTTGAAGTATGAGAAAAGACCATATGCAATCAGGGCCGCTACTCCTGTTATCCACACATAGGATCCCATATGCAAGAGGATATCGGCTAAGCTCTCATTTGCAGTAATGTTGGTTGCGGCAATGTTTTCTGTAAGTTTGTATGCATCTGAAATTATTTCTCCGGAAGCTGCGTTTGTCCCCATGATGCCTTCCATTGATATGGCCTCTTTTTGAGGAACCAGACTTAATATACTTTTTATTGATGCAGGTATCAAAAGCCTGAAACCAACCATACCCCACAGAATTCCGAAAATCCATCTGGGGGCTTTTTTGAATAACACCCGGACTATTATTATGGCAATAATCAGGTAGCTTGCCGTGATACTCATATTCAAAAGTTTAAGAAGAGTATAATCCATTTCATTTCTCCTTGTACTGGTCTATCATCTTTTCAATTGCTTCTATATCCTTGTCTGACAGTTTTCTGTTCTTTGTAAAAGCACTTATGAACATCGGCAGGGAACCATCAAAGGTTTTTTCAACCAACTCGTCAATTTCTGCCGCCTGCACCTCATCTATGGATACCAATGATGTGACCATTGAATCAATGTTTCTAAGAACGCCTCTTTCAACCAGTCTTCTTAAAACCGTATAAGTCGTTGATTTTTTCCAGTTCAGTTTTTTTTCACAAAGCCTGACAAGATCAGTACTGTTTATTGGTTCACTATCCCATATTATCTGGCAAAAGCGAAATTCACTTTCAAATATCTTTGGTGTTTCCATACCTTTATCCTCCATCTTGGTTTATCGCATTAAACCTATCTGAGAATAGATTAACGCATTAAACCAAGTGTGTCAAGCATCAAATCATATGGTCAATTGGTTGAGACAAGAAACCACATACACGAGAAAAACTTTGTATATTGATGAGATATGTTATATTATTTAAAAGTAAGTCAAGAATTTAAAATATTTGTCAGGAGTTGTCCAATGAAAAAACTTATTGTTGTTTCCATAGTAATACTATTTGTCTTCATGGGAGGCTGCACTCCGAATACCGGGGAAACACCCCCGGAATCACAGTCCCCTGACATAACATTGGTATTTGACCATGACCTGGTTGGGAAAACCCTGGAAGAGACCATTGACATTCTTCTTGACAGTGAACTGGAATATGAAGTCATTGAAGCATACAACGAAACATATGAACAGGGTCTTGTAATCTTCCAGAGCATTGCTCCCCAAAGTGAAATTGATGAAACCTCGAAGATGGTTCTGACGGTCAGCAAAGGAAGTGAGTTTGTCTTGGTTCCGGATGTGGTTGCCATGACCGGGGATGAAGCGATTGAAATCCTTGAGGGCAAACTGCTCACTCATCTCTCCACCGAAACCAACAGCATGTCTGTCAATGAAGGTCTTGTCATAAGCCAGGACCCTCTGCCCGGTACATCTATGAAAATCGGCAGCACAGTAACCCTCAATGTCAGCCTTGGTCCAAGAAAGGTCCAGATGATTGATCTGACTGATCATTCAGAGGCGTATGCAATTTCGTTTTTTGATGAAGCAAAGCTTATATACCAAATATCCTATTCGCAAAGCAATAGCATTGCTGCAGGCAAGGTTATATCACAAAGTGTACCCGGTGGAAAATACGCCAGCGAAGATAAAACTGTATATATCCTCATATCCACTGGAATGGTTGAATTCATGGTTGATGATTATACTGGAAGAGCTCTGGGTGAAGTCACTTCACTATTGAGCGGCAAATGTGTGGTTGAAACCAGACTCGACTATAACCCCGCGTTTGCAGATTGTGTCATAATAGGTCAAAGCATTGAAGCAGGCAACTCAGTCATAGTTGACAGCAGGATAGTCCTTACAGTCAACAACTGGGATGAAAGGCCGGTTTCATTTGTAGATGCCGGTCTTGAACAACTGGTCAGGAATCAGATCAACAAACAGTCGGGTGTACTTCTTTACTCAGATGTAAAGGACATTGGCCATCTAATTAATTACGATGTGCCCCATGACAAAATCAGAACCCTGGAAGGTATAGAGAATCTGACATCACTGCAAAGTTTATATTTATTCGGTGAAAACATCACTGATGTATCCCCACTTGCAGAGTTGACTGAATTAAGGTATCTGAATGTCGAACGCAATAATATCCAGGATATATCATCATTGTCCGGTCTTGTTAATCTTATAAACTTCGCTGTTTCGGCCAACCCCATATCCGACATATCCATATTGGCCAATATGCCCGACCTGGAGGGGGTTTCCCTGAGTGGCTGCCCGGTGGACAGTATAAGTGTAATAAGTAATTTTACAAATATTGATTTTCTAAATATATCCAATACCAATGTCCCCGCGCAGGAAGCATGGGATGTTGTATCCGGATTTACACGACTCAGGGCATTGCATATAACCGGTATAAAAGTGGAATCCTGGATTTTCTGCAATGTCAGAGCACATTGAAGTATCTCTCAGCGGATTTCTGTGAATTGAAGGACATTGAATGCCTGTCTGATTTCAAATACTTGCAGAATCTGAAAATATACCACAATGAAATAGAGGATATTTCACCTTTGTCAAATCTTTCATATCTTGAAAGCCTTTTAATAGGTTTCAATGATATTGTGGATTTGAGTGTCCTTGAAAGCCTTGAAAACATAAACTACCTGTTCATCTCAGACATCAAGACATCGGATTTCTCTGTTTTGGCAAGTCTGAAAAAACTGAAATCTCTTCATATTTCAGACAATATAATTGACAATGTGGAGTTCCTGAGACCCTTGGTGAAACTTGAGATGCTGGAGATCTGCAGTGATATCCTGGATTTGACCAATTATTATGAAATAATTGATGAGCACAAGGCAAGAGGCTGTGAGGTAATATCAGACTATTGATGCATTCCCATGTAGCCTTTGGCATTTTGGTGTGATCTTTGATTTTGATTCAATTCATAATATCCTTTGTCGTGCAGAACAAATATGACAAACCGAGGAACAAGATACTAGGTCCTATGATAAGGAGTGGAACAGAGCAGTCATACTCCGTTTTCAACAATATCAGCTGCATCCATTTATTTGAAGAATGAGAAGTATTTCAGGGATTCAACATTCTCAGTGAGTGTTGAGGCGCTGTAGTATTAAATAAATAAAGGATGAATAAAAGGTCTGATTGTTTCACTAGGTCTAAATAAATAATGAATTACAATTAAATTATACATGAAAGTTTTTAACAACTTCTATAAGCACTCAGCGTCAAAGCAACTGATTCTTTTATAGGAGAACTGTACTCTACAAGGATTCTCTTTGAAGTGAATATATTACCCAAATTATTCCGACGTCTGGCATACGTCAATATCTTTCAAAGGAAGATTTTTCTGGAAGCAGTTTTTTGAATGCATCCTCCATGCTGCTGCGAATGCTTTCAAATTCATCCCGGTTCAGGATATCATCATTTACGCAGATCATCCTGCATTTCTGGTGTTTGATATCCTCAGATGCCTTGATTGCGCCATCAATTCCAGATATCATATGAAACCGCCCCAGTTGCTTCTCCCTTACCGGGAAAAACTCTCCTTTCATCAATGCCCAGTTATGGAAGAGCCACTGGTTGACGTCATCATCCTGCCGGAACCGATGACTGCTGACGTTGGAAAGCAGTCCGGGTTCACTGTTCCATACTTCTTCAAGAAGACTCTTCCGATATGGTGTAGGCAGATGATTGTTATGTGCAAGGTTTGTGAATTCAAAGTATTTAAGATACAGACAATTCCGGATGACTGTTCCAATTCCATTTCTTAACGGATTCAGCCAGACTCCTTTGTTTGCCATCACCCTTTTAGGAATATCAAAATTCGAAGAAAGAGTTATTGTATTGTTGATGTAGCAATGGATCCCATTGTTATATGGAGTCCTGCTTTCAAGGGCTGCTACAAGTCCGGGTATTCCATCTTTGAAAAACAATTCAGGGCTTACCGGACGCAGCAGGAATGTATCATCATTGAAATAAACAAAATGCTCTGAGAGACCTCCTATACGATGCATGTTCAATTCTATTGGGTGGGAACTGAAACAAGGAAGCCATTCACTGGGAATGAAATCCTTATGGTCAACCGGATTCAGCTTCGGGTGGCTTATATCCAACCAATCCGGGCGCTGTCCGTCTGTGACAAAATGGATTCTATTGACCCATGGAGCAAATTTTTCCACAGCCCTGAACCAATAACGAAGAAGCCCCCAGTCACG
>DAINQB010000073.1:7164-10808 GCA_036743175.1 Bacillota bacterium
ACACCAATGGCAATCCCTATCAATCCACCCAATCCGGTTATTACAAGTGCTTCTATGATGAACTGGCTCAGAATGCTGGATCTGCGTGCGCCAATGGCTTTTCTTATTCCTATTTCCCTTGTTCTTTCAGTTACTGAAACCAGCATTATATTCATTATGCCAATCCCGCCCACCAACAAGGATATTACTGCGATGCCTCCAAGAATCAATGCCATGGTTCCTGTTATGTCCTCCAGGGTGTCAAGAATCTGTGCTGAGTTGAAGACCCTGTATGCATCCTCTGACAAGTATGTTTCAAAAAGGAAATCTTCGATCAGAGACTGGGTCTCTGCCACTTTTTCACTTTCGCTGACCAGTACTGTGAATGTTCTTATTGTTGCACTTCTGTAAACCCTTTGGGCAGTAGTGACCGGAATTATTATGACATCATCTTCTCCACCATCCTGTCCCCCGTCTTTTTGTTCAAGGACGCCTACTATTGTAAATGGTGTTCCGTCAAGTTTTATGGTCTCTCCTATAGGATTGGTCCTTCCGAACAGTTCATTGGCCACAGCAGTCCCTATTACGGCAATTTTCTGCCTGTATTCCATGTCAAGTTCAAGGATATACCGTCCATCCTGCACATGCATGTCGTTTATATCTGCATAATCAGGACTTGTCCCTATTACATTTACACCCTCCGACACAGTGGTCTGATATTTTACCGTGGATGTTCCATTGACGGTCGGAGCCATCTTTGAAATCAAATCCGGGTTTTCATCAGTGAATGCCTTGAAGTCTTCATAATCTATGTCACGGTTGCTGTTTCTGTCAATTATAGTAACCGAAAGTTTATTTGAACCAAGTGACTCTATGGAATCAGTTATGCTTGCAGTGCTGCCCATTGCAAATCCTGTAGCTGCGATGACGGCTGCTACACCGATTATTACTCCAAGCATTGTGAGGAATGAACGCCCCTTGTTGCTGAATATACTTGTTACTGCCATTTTCAATGATTGCAGAAAATTCATTTCCTCACCTCCTCATCATGTATTATCCTTCCATCCCGGATTTCAATTTTTCTTTTTGCCTGGTCTGCCAGACTATTGTCGTGTGTTATCAGGATTATCGTATTGCCCTGTTCATGAATCCTCTCAAGCATGGCAAGTATTTCTTTACCTGTGTTTGTGTCAAGATTACCTGTAGGTTCATCTGCCAGCAGTACCGGAGGGTTTCCGGCAAGAGCCCTGGCTACAGCTACCCTTTGCATCTGTCCCCCGCTGAGTTCTGTCGGCTTGTGGTGTACCCTTTCTCCAAGGCCTACCCTGTCCAATGCTTCAAGTGCCAGCTCTCTTCTCTTTTTATGGGAATAACCTCTGTAGATCAATGGCAGTTCCACATTTTCAAGCGCTGTCAGCCTGGGAAGGAGATTGAATCCCTGGAATACAAACCCGATTTTCTCACTCCTTATTTCCGCAAGGTCCCTGTCGTTCATATCAGATACATCAACTCCGTCGAGCAGATAATTCCCTGAGTCCGGTACATCCAGGCAGCCTATCATGTTCATCAAAGTTGATTTGCCACTTCCGGAGGGTCCGACTATGGATATATATTCCCCCCGCCTGATATCAAGGCTGACACCATCAAGTGCTCTGACAACATTGCTTCCCATTACATATGTTTTTTTCAAATCATTTATTTCAACTAAACCGGTCATGTTATTCACCTCCGGTAAGTGAGCCTGAGGATCTTCCTCCGCCACCGCCGCCACCGCCGGTTCCGGTTCCGGGGATTCCGGGAAGACCGATGATTCCACTGTCCGGTGCTGCTGCAGTACTGCTTGATACATAAACCGGTGGCAGTACAACCTCATCTCCCGCTTCCAGCCCTGAAAGAATTTCTATATAAAGCGCATTGTATATTCCCGTTGTAACTTCCACGATTCTTGTGCCATTATAGTAATCATTCAGCTCCGATGAGGAATCTTCAATTGTTCCATTCTCGGTTTCAGTGGCATCCGATTCCTGCTGGGCCAGATAATCATCCAATGTCATCCCTTTGTCAGCAAGCTTTGCCTCAAATGCCGCAAGCTCTTCATCGGTCATTGTTGAGGGGTCCTGGCTGCCTCTTCCACCGCCGCCACCGGTTCCTACGGTTCCGGTGAGACCATCGTCAATTGTCCCCGAATCAGGAACATTGCTTGGCTGTGCTTCAAAAACAGGTGCTCCTTCAACGGTGTCATCCACCAGATATACAAAGCTTCTGCCATTTTGTACTGTGATTGCTTCTATCGGCAGGTACAGGGTGTCCTCACTTCTGCTTGTGTATATTGTTGCTGTTGCATTCATACCAAGTCTGAAGCCTTCCGGAGTTCCAAGGAGTGCTATTGAAACATCGTAAGTTGTAACACCCCCCTGGGAATCTCCCTCGAGTGCTATCTTGCTTACAACACCCTCAACAGGCTTATCTTCTGTTTCGCGGAGTGCATCGATTACGATGGATGCCTCAAGGCCTTCCATTACCTCAGAAATATCAAGTTCGTCTATTGCCAGAACCATACCTGTAAGGTCCATGCTTACCAATGTAAAAAGTGCTGTATTTGTAGTGACCGGATCCCCGGCGCTGACATTCATTTCTGTTACTATACCGCTGAAATCAGCCTTTATATACGCATCTTCATATGAAGCCCGTACGACTTCAATTTCTTCCTCAATTTCAGCTATGTCGGATTTTATATCATCGATGTCTTCACCAAGCGACTCAATGTTTTCATAATATGATGAAATCTGTTCGTTGATACCTTCAATCTGTGACTCTATGGAATCAATCTGCATAAGGAGGTTTTCGGTCTTTGAATCTATTGTTCCTCCTTCCAGAATTGCAATGATTTCTCCGCTCTTGACAGACTGCTTTTCAATTACATATACCTCAGTTACTTCACCTGATACAGCTGCAGTTATGTTCACTGTGTTTTGATGGTAAGGTACTCCTTCAGCAGTACTGTTGTAGACCAGACCTGAAGCAGCAATCCTTCCACTTATTCCGGAGGTTTTTTCGAATATGATATCCGTTTCAAAGGAAACAATGACATCAACAAGCTCCGTATTTGACTGATTTTTATATGTATAGCCGGCTATGGAGACAATTTCAGCATCGAACTCGTTGCTAAGATAAACTACTTTAACCGATTCGATTTCAGAATCCAGTATTTCAGCCCGAAAAGTCATTTCCATTTCATATGAAGACAGGTCAGTGACAGTAGCAAGCACTGCGCCTGAAGATACATAATCCCCTTCATCAACTTTTATATCAAGGATGGTACCATCCATGGGAGATACAACGGAAAGTTCAGACCTCAGTGCTTCGTTATCATCAATCTCTGTATTTATGGTTTCTATATCAGCCAGAAGCTCAGTAATACTATCCCTTCTGTCCCCGATTTCATCCATGATGTCTTCTATCTGGGAATTCTTATCATCAATGCTGTCATTCTTTTGAGTGATTTCATCTTCCAATGATATTATACTTTCGTCAGTCGATGACATATCCAGAACCATGACTGTTTCTCCTGCTGCTGCATACTCGCCGTCAGACAGCAGTATCTCCAGGATTTCCCCGGCTGATTCCGGTTTATATGTCTTTTTTTCAGATGAAACAATCGGTGC
>DAINQB010000074.1:0-10416 GCA_036743175.1 Bacillota bacterium
AGTTTGTGCCCGGTTCAAGTCCGAAACTCTCCCCGATTGCCACCCTGACGGCCGGTGCAAGTTGTGCAACAACTGTCAGTTCCGGGTCATTGATGGCTTCCCATACTTCTGAAATGTGGGACTTTGGAAGGATGGCTCCCGTAGGACACACCCTGACACACTGTCCGCAATATACACATTCAACCTTGTCGAGGTTCTTACCAAAGCATGGTGTAACAGTTGATTCGGAACCTCTGAAGGCAAAATCTATGGCACCAATGCCCTGTACCTCATCACATACCCTTACACAGTCACCGCAGAGCACGCATTTGTTCGGGTCCCTTACAAGGGATTCCGATGCTCTGTCGATGGGTTTCTTCGGTGTTCTCTTTTTGAATCTTACCTCATCAACACCCATTCTTCTTGCAAGGTCCTGAAGTTTACAATCTGCACTCTTGGCACAGGTGGGGCAGCTCATGTCATGGCTGGCAAGGGTGAGCTCCACGATCATTTTTCTCATTTTTCTTATTTCCGCCGTATTGGTCCGTACCCTCATTCCATCCTCGGGAATGGTGGAACATGACGGTACAAGACCCTTCCCGTCAACCTCAACCATGCAAAGCCTGCATGCTCCATAAATGCTTATCTCTGAATGATAGCAGAATGTGGGAATGTCTATGCCTGCTGCCCTTATTACTTCAAGGAGGTTCCTCTCATCATTCACCGTTGTTTCAATATTGTCTATATAAATTCTTTTCTTCATATTCATCACCCCACTCAGCCCATTGCCACGGCTGACAATCTGCAGGCTTCAATACAAGCCCCGCACTTTATGCACTTATCTGCATCAATCCTATATGCCATTCCTTTTTCTCCGGTTATTGCATCAACGGGACATTTCCTTGCGCAAAGTCCGCACCCCTTGCATTTTTCTTCAATGATCATGTATCTGGCAAGTGCCTTGCATGAGCCTGTAGGACATCTTTTGTTTACAACATGCTCAATGTACTCATCCTTGAAGAATTCAAGGCTTGAGAGCACCGGATTCGGAGCACTCTTACCAAGACCACAGAGGGAGCCTACTTTAACAACTCCTGCAAGCTCGGAAAGCAATGGAATGGTTGTTTCATCTGCACGGCCTTCCGTTATGTCATCCAGAAGGGCAAGCATCTGCTTTGTGCCCTCCCTGCATACAATACATTTGCCGCAGGATTCATTCTGTGTGAATTTCATGAAAAATCTGGCTATACCGACCATACAGGTCTGTTGGTTCATTACCACAAGACCTCCTGAGCCAACCATGGCACCAACTGATTTCAGTGACTCATAATCCAGCGGCAGGTCCAGATGTTCCTTTGTAAGACATCCCCCGGAAGGTCCTCCAATCTGCACCGCCTTGAAATCAACACCACAGGGGTTGCCGTCATTGTCAACCACTCCTCCCGCTATGTCCACAATTATTTCCCTCAGCGTGGTTCCAAAGGGAACTTCTATCAGCCCGGTATTTCTCACATGCCCTGTGAGGGCAAAGGTCTTAGTTCCCCTGGATCTTTCAGTTCCGGTATTCATGAACTCCCCGGCACCATTTCCAAGTACTATCGGAATGGTTGCAAGGGTTTCCACATTATTTATGACCGTAGGTTTTCCAAATAAACCGTATGTCGAAGGATATGGGGGTTTCGGGGACGGCATCCCTCTCTTGCCCTCTATTGATGCTATCAAGGCTGTCTCTTCACCGCATACGAATGCTCCGGCGCCTTCCATTACGGTAATTTTAAAATCAATCCTATCCTCAAATGCTCCTTCGCCTATAATTCCATACTCCTCAGCTTTTCTTACAGCTGCCTTCATCCTTGCAACTGCAAGGGGATATTCCATCCTTACGTAGACATAGCCTGCGTTTGCTCCCACAGCCCTGGCAGCAATGAGCATTCCTTCAATAACACTATGGGGATTTCCCTCCATGATGCTTCTGTCCATGAATGCCCCGGGATCACCTTCATCTCCGTTGCAGATGATATATTTGTCAGCAGAATTTTCCTTCATGGCAAGTTCCCATTTAGTGCCAGTAGGAAATCCTCCGCCGCCGCGTCCCCTGAGGCCGGATTCCTTTACCACTTTGCATATTTCTTCACTGCTCATTGAAGCAACTGCCTTTTCAGCGGCAAAATATCCGCCTCTTGCAATATATTCATCAATGTCCGACGGGTCCATCAGACCACAGTTTTTCAGTACCGTACGGCTTTGTTTTTTATAGAAGGGAATATCATCAACTGAAGGGCACCCTTCTCCTGTTTCAATGTTTCTATAAATCAACCTTTCCACTGTACCATCCTTCAAAATGCTTGTTTCAATGATTTCACTGACATCACTGACCCTGACCTTTGTGTACATGGTCTTTCCCGGAATTATTGTCACAAGAGGCCCCATCTGGCAGAATCCCTGGCAGCCACTCTTTGAAACAAGGGTGCCCTCTTCTTCCTTATCCAGTTCAACAATGACATTGATACCGGCCTTATCAAGCTGTCTTATGAATTCGTCATATATGCCCATTGCTCCGTTTGCTACACACCCGGTTCCGGCGCATATTATAATCCTTTTGTCAATGCAATCGAATCTTTTGTTGTAACCGTCCCTTATTCCCTCAAGCTTCACTTTATTCATGATGTCTTCTCCCTTTCAATGATGGCTTCGATTATCTCCACTGCTGTTTCAGGTGTCAGAAGTCCATGCACCTCATCATTGACAACCATGGCAGGTGCCAGACCACATGCACCAAGACATGACACTGCTTCCAGGGTGAACATCATGTCAGAAGTTGTTTTATTCTCATTTGAAAGCCCCAGTCTCTTCTCTATTGCATTTATCAAATCCGTTGATTTCTTGACATGACATGCTGTTCCATCACAGACCTTAATCACATATTTGCCCTTTGGTTCAAGGGCAAAATGTGAATAAAAGGTCGCTACACCATACACTCGTGCGGGGGCGATGCCGAGCATTGTAGCTGTAAATGTCATTATCTCCTTTGGCAGATACCTGTATTCCTCTTGTATGTCATGCAGGATTCCTATCAGATTTGCTGAATCTCTTCCATGTTTGTTAATTATTTCACAAACATTTTCAAATTTTTTTACCGTTGCGTACTTCATTTTTGTAAACCTCTCAGCCTTTCATTGAATCATCAAGCTTCTTAACCAGCACGGAAAGTGAAACCGCCATGTTCTCATTCTGGACAATGACATCATCAGGAACCTTAAGATGTACCGGAGCGAAGTTCCATATGGCCTTTATTCCGGCCTCACACATCATGTCTGCAGTTTCCTGGGCTTTGTCGAAGGGAACGGTCAAAATTGCAATCCTGACGTTTAGTCTTTTTGCAAGGTCACTGAATTTACTTACATCAAAGACCTTGTGACCGTTGACTTGTGTACCTATGATATTCAGATTTGTATCAAAGGCAGCCCTTATCTTTATTCCGGTACTGTCAAAACCTGAATAACCGAGAAGTGCCCTGCCCATGTTTCCGCATCCGACAAGAAATGCATCACTGATATTGTCATAACCCAGGAATTTTTCTATTGATTTGATGAGATCCCTGGCATTGTAACCAAGTTTCGGTCTTCCGTCAGCATTTGTATACTCCAGGTCTTTTCTTACTTGTATTGGTTTAAGGTCAAGTAATTCCGCGATCTCTGAACTGGACACATAGATTCCCTCATTGTCAAACCTGCGCTTCAAAAGCTGCAGATACACAGGGATTCTCTGGAGGGTGGGTTCCGGAACCATTATCCTGTTCTTTTCCTGTCCGGTCGTTGTCATCAATGCATGCTCCTTATCGATATATTTTTATTGATATTTATTTATCGATATAATATTATCAGTTAAGACCGGACAAGTCAATACACAGGTTATGATTTTTTTCAGATTATTTTACTTATTTTGAGCAAGGACTCCTGCATTCTGACAATATTGGCATTTGTGCAACCGCACTCACCTTTATGCCAGTCAGAGGTTTTTCCTGTCAATAGACCACGAAGGGATTCCAGTGAATCTATCAGTGATGATAAGTCAAGGAATACATCAAAATCCAGTTCCCCGCTGACTGACAGCATTACAAAGTCAAGTAGATAGTGGTTGAAGTCACGCATTTCCTCAAGCACAGCAGCATAATCTTCTACCCTGATGCTGCCTTCCTTTTCCTTTCGCATATCAAAAAGTCTGCTTTTTATAACATCAATATCCCTGAAGTTACGGATTATCTTCTTTTTGAGCTCACTGTGGTTGCATTTCTCCCTGGTTTCACAATTGCTTACAAACTCTCTGAGGTAACCGATTGTCTGTTCAACAATGAAAATTGTTCTCTTCCGGAACACCTGCTTATAGAAAAACAGTGAGAAAATGAAGTTCATGACCACTGCAATAAGAACCCCCGAACCCAGTGCCAGCATACGGAGTCCAAATGTGGAAACCACATCGGGTTGCCCTGCTTCAGTGTATATGATTGCCTGTGTCAGATAGAAAGAAGTAAACACAGCCATTATTGACATCCTGCGCCAGTCAATGAGCAATGTCACATACAATGTAATGGTGACTGCCAGTGGAACCGTTATGATGTTGACTCCTCCTATGAGAACCACGATCACTGTTATAACCCCGCCTATCAAGGATGCAGTTATCTGGTCAAGCCCGTTTCGAAGTCCTGATATGTTCACCGGTTCAAGTGTCAGCACAATTCCAAGCATAAGTGAAATCATGCCCTTGCTTATGAATCCATGGTTCTTGAATATTGCATAACCACAAAAAAGTGCAATGAAAGTCTTCAAGACGAAGAGAGGTGCATCAAACAGTGCAGCCTCTCTTGAAAATATAAGTTTTTTGAAGAAACCGCGCATCTCAGCCTTTGCTCTTTCTTCTGTAATGCCTCTTAACAAGTACTATTCCAATCACCATGGCCGCTGCATAAAGGGTCAGGGCGATGAATGTCCACAGATAGTATATCCCATTCCCCGTTACCTCTGCCATGGAAGCCAGGTTCAGAATCATCATAAGACCTATTGCCGCAGCAGCAGCAATACCACTTCCTACAACAATGTTTTCAGGTGCATGTGATTTGCCTTCAGGGTCAAGTTCTTTCAAAAGAGCCATGCCTGTTGTAAGAGTTCCCGTCCAGGTACCATATATAACAACAGTATGCTCAATGGTCTCCGTCTTATATATCCATTTGCTCATGTAATACGAATAGAAAATCATGAATACTCCACCGACAGTGGTAATTGCTAGAACAGGAACAAGATATTGTCTGAGGACTGTCAGAGATACAGCGGCTATGGATGCAGTAATCATAAGGTCAAAGACCGTGGACGAAATTCTCTGGAGCATGAAATTGTCCGTATATGTCTGCTTTATGACACCTTTCTTGCCAAGTCCACCCAAAAGGCTCCTTACACCCATGGCTATGATTGCACCCCAGAGGAAATTGAATCCCCAGAGCAGTCCGGAAAGGGTATTACCAAAGGTTCCAAGGGGCTTAAGCAAATTGCCCACGAAAAACATGAATGAATATGTTATGGCATAAATTATACCGATAAGGACCAACTGAATTGCCAGTTCATCAATGTTGACGGATTTCTTTATCTTGATAGTATGTTCATCACTGTCCTCTGAAGGAGATGAAACAACCTCAAGGTCCGGACGTATTTCCCTCATCCTGACCTTCTTTTCCTTTCTTACAAGGAAGTTCATGAAGGGAACTCCACCTATCAATGCCCAGAGGAATCCTATGGTTGCAATTGAAAGTCCCACATTTGCCCCATTTTCAAAAGCTCTTTCAACGGGTTCAATGTTTTCCCAAGTCATTCCGATTGATACAGCCTGTCCGGGTCCCTGCCCGAATCCAAGGGGCAGCAGCATTCCCATGCTCTTGAACAGGTCCGGGAAGAAGAATGCTGCCAGAAGCAATGATACTCCAAGACCAATTATTCCCTGTACCGCATATGTCGTTACAGTAAGGAATCCTGTGTTAAGTATGCCTTCACTGGTCTTGCCTTTCTTTTCCTTGAGTCCAAGGGCAATGAATCCTATTGCAAGCAAATGATATACAGCCTTTGTGAGTATATCTGTATCAAATGGTATTATCTTCAGCACTTCAGGTCCAAGTAAAAGACCTATGAGACCTGCCATGATCGAAAGTGGTATCAGGTGCTTCTTGAAGAGTTTGAAGCTGTTTTTTATCAGCAATGCTCCTCCAAGTAAAACAAACAAATAAACGAATTGAAGAATTCCATCCCAGCCATTGTCCATATTGACCCCCTGTCTATGCATCGGATGCATATTGAATATTTCCATTCAATGATATCACGTTGCAACTGAAATTCAAACACTTTTTATAATCAGGTAATAACATCTAACACTAAGTCAGCTTCCCGTGGATTTGTAGTGTCTGACCCCCACCTGCCATAACAAAAGGCAGGGCAAAATGAATACAATACCAAGCATTGGTGACAATGCATAAAGAAACTGATTTTCAACCGCTTTCCCGGTAATGTACATAAGGGGAAGGAAGTTTGCTGAAGCTACCGGAATTATGAAAATAAATATAAGGATGATCTTGCTCTTGTAAACATCCAGCGGGAATCTGGCCATCTCCCTTGTACCATCAGTCAGGATGTTCAATAATTCATTTCCGCTTATGGTCCAGAATGACCAGACTGCTGCAAGTATGAATACGCCTGAAAAAACAAATATCCCTGCAACCACCATGAAGAAGGCAACAACGATCTTATCAAGACTCCAGACAATTCCCAGATTGAACACAGCCCATATATACATGCAAAGTGATGTAACCAGTTTGCCAATCCTGTTAAGTTCAAACCTTGAACCAAGGACCTGAAGTATGGTTCCCCTGGGCCTTACAAGAACCCTGTCAAATTCACCTGTTCTGACCATATTTGAGAACAGGTCAAACCCCCGTGCAAAGGCCTCAGCGATAGAGTATGAAATCAACAGAGCTCCAAAACTGAAGGTGAGTTCGGGAATGCTCCATCCCCCGATTTCCCCGAAGCGCGAAACCAGAAGGTAAACCCCTGCAAAAAGTGTTATGGGATATATAAGCTGACCTATGAGCACCATGAAGAATGATGCCCTGTACTGCATGTGTGACCTAAGCAATATTCTTACGTAATTCAGATATAGTTTCAAATCAGCCTCCCTGTATTATAATTTTCCTCTGGATTCTTCTAAGCCATATTATTCCGATTGAAACCAGCACAATCGTCCATGCAAACTGCATGGCAACCCCGTATAGTGCATCGGAAACAGGAATATGGCCCGTGTAAATCCTGAATGGGAAATCTCCTGTAAGCCAAAACGGCAGCACCATAAGAATCTTCTGAAGACCCAATGGCATCAACGGGAGTGGGATTACCATACCCGCGAGGAATTCCGAGACCAATCCAAACAATGTCAGGGACCCTACAGCTGATAGAGTTCTGAACATGGATATGGATATTATCATGCTGTATGCCACCGTGAGCAATGTGCCATTCAATAAGGTTGCAATGAACAATAGGAATGAGGAAAGTGACTCAGGCGCTGAAAGGCCATATGGATATGGCAGCAGCATGCTGACCAGCAGAATCGGTGCAAACCTTAGAAGAACCCCTGCCAGTCTGTGGCTGAGAAGCCTTGTGTACCACATGGGATACAGCCTTACCGGTCTGACAAGTTCGTATGCAACATTTCCGCTTA
Source organism: Bacillota bacterium (assembly GCA_036743175.1). Taxonomy (GTDB): domain Bacteria; phylum Bacillota; class Clostridia; order DUPQ01; family DUPQ01; genus JAFGQE01. The sequence continues at coordinate 7,729 of DAINQB010000074.1, forward strand.
TTATGAGGTCAAACAATCCTCCGTCCCTGTACCAGAGCATTATCAAAGCCAGGAATGCCTGCTGGAGCCATATATATGTTGTAAGCTGGTCCAGTCCCATGGGTTTTGGCGCTGATGAAAAACTATATATTGCACTGAAAAGCAATATATACATTCCACCCCACACAAACTGGGTTGCCATTCCAGCCCATGCAGCAACCTTGTACTGAAGGTTCATCAGAAATCTCATTCTGAAAAACGAAAGATATGTCCTCATATTTCAAATTCCCTGTATAATCCTGCGACTATTTCCTCGGCTTCGACTGTTTCAATTTCAAGGTCCGTAATCTGCAATATTCCTGATATATATGTTATCAATGCAGATGCAGAAATATTTTCAGGATCAAATACAACCTCAGCTTCATTTTCATGTACGTTTAATTTTAATATCCCGGTCACAGAAGGAATTTCCCGGGCTTCCCCCGTAAAGTGAACCTTCAGTGTACGGCTTGCATGGAACTTCTTCTTGAGTTCATTGAACCTGCCGTCATACAATATCTTTCCTTTGCCTATCAGAAGAATTCTATCGGCCAGGGCTTCAATGTCTCCCGTGTCATGGGTAGTGAGGATTACCGTTACATTCCTCTCCTTGTTTATCTGCCTGATGAATTTCCTTACTGCGAGTTTTGAAACTGCATCAAGTCCTATGGTAGGCTCATCAAGGAACAGAATCCCTGGGTCATGCAACAGGGATGCAGCAATTTCACAACGCATCCTTTGTCCAAGACTAAGTTGTCTTACTGGTACGGGGAGCAGCTTCTCAAGATCAAGCAATTCTGTGAGAACAGATACATTCGCGGCGTATCTGTCAGCAGGTATCCTGTAAATATCCCGAAGAAGTTCATAGGAATCATGTACAGGAACATCCCACCAGAGCTGGCTTCTCTGCCCAAAGACCACACCGATGTTTGCAACATGGCTTTTTCTGTCCTTCCAGGGGACAAGTTCGTTTACAATGACTTCCCCTCCATCAGGGACAAGAATCCCGCTGAGTACTTTTACAGTTGTCGATTTACCGGCTCCGTTCGGTCCGATATATCCAACGATTTCTCCCTTTCCTATTGAAAAACTGACATCATCCAAGGCATGGATGTATTCATATTCAGGCTTCACCAAAGAACGGACTGCCCCGAAGGCTCCGTTCTTTCTTTTATACACCTTGAAATGCTTGCTCAGATTCTTTACATCAATCATAATTACCCCTCAGCATCCTTTTGGAATCTCTTCAACAATGTTCAAATACAAATGAAATCCGTAAATCATGACGGCAGACAATAATACAGCTCCCCGTTTCATGCCCTGAAATGCAGGAACGCCATTGTACAGCAATGGATGCAGATAAGCAATAGGGTTTCGTGAAAAAGTTAGAAAAACGTTTCACACTAGGAGATAACTGAAAAACATGTTTACTGTGAAAGTAAAAAAGGGCTTTTAAAATTTTCATTTAAACTATCTTACCTTGAATCTTCTTGTTGAACTGCCGAGGATATCTCGGCAGTTGTGCAAAGTATATCGATTTTACTTTACTTATTCATCACCGAGTGGTTATTTCCATTTTAGAAACAACCAAAGCAGTATTGAGTTCATTCCCTCTTACAATCTTCGAAAAGAACAGAGCTTTATTCACAAAAACTACGGTCGTATCCTCGGAAACCTTATTCTTTTTCATTACTAATCCTTAACTACAAAGAAAGATTACCATTCACTTCTTCCTCATGACATTTCTGTTCATTATATGCATCGCTGATTTCATCCTTAAGTCGATTATAATTCACCTGACTTGCAAGTTCTCTGAGTGAGTTTAGGCTTATGGTCAATTGATTTTTACTGAAGTAATCAAGTTTGCATGTTGGTAGAACATAAAAATCCCATTGATCCATTTCCAGGGGATTCATTGTCTCCTGATCCGTATGTTTCAAATGACAGAAAACATATAAATCGGCATGTCGCTTTGGAGTAGTATCTGAATCCGAATTTGTGGTTGGCTTGATTGAAAATGATATTTTAGAAAACTTCCTTTGTCCCCAGCTTTGGATATATGCAGATGATTTAACCTCAATCTTTATTCCTGAATCGGTAGTTATATCCCATGCATCCCATTCTACCCTCAGTTGGTCAGGTGAGATACCGACTGCTGTACCCACTATGAATTCTGCAAATCGTTCCCTTGTTGCATTTTCCACAATGTCTGATATGCTCCATTTCCAGAAATCTATCAGTTTGTATCCTGTCTCAAATCCATTTGCCGTTATACATTCGTTTCCCGTCTTTGGTTTAACTTTTATTGGTTTCAGTTCATTCATTTGTTATATTCCGCCTTGTCTATAAGTTACTTACTATAAATGGTTTGTTGTTTGCAAAAATGTATGGAAGTGAGAATATAATAAAACCATAGTCTCTTTATGTGTTGCATAGTATTTTCTAAGTCTAATTATGTAGACAATCTAATGAATTTACAAGTTCTCAGTGGATACTGTGTCCCAATTACAGTGAATCATAATCCTCTATCCAGGCCTTCCCATTAGCATATTTTGAGGTATTTGTATCTGCTCTTAGTTCATCTCAGTCCACTAAGCTCAATCAATTCGTCACACAGCTCCAGATAGTTAATATATGAAGTATCCATCTTCTCTTCCACTACACTATCCT
>DAINQB010000075.1:0-3976 GCA_036743175.1 Bacillota bacterium
TCAATACACTTGCCACACGGTTTTTCTTGAATCCTATTTCCTTCAATTCCTTGATCTTAACATACATCTTGCTGTCTACCATTTCTCCACCTCTGTATACTTTTTAAAAAGCATACAAAGACAGTCAATATTTGTCCAAGAAAATTAGTAAGAAAAAGTAGGGATTTTTGTTTGCCAAAAATCAGTGATTCTTATTTGCCGAAAATCAGTGGATTCTATTTGCCGGTTACATTATTTTCTTACTGTTTTTCATTTGAGACTCCTTTTTCTTTAATCCTATAACACATTACTTTTAAATAATCCTTCTGTGTTGATATGACCATTACAATTTGACTTTTCTTCCATACTACAATATTTTTTCCAAGAATTGTTCGAACATGTCAAAACGACCCAGTTACATGTCTAATCAACCGATTTTCGTATTTTTTGACGATTAGACATGAAACTGACCCGATTCTACAAGTACACAAGCTGCTCTCTCAAATTTTTCTTTTAATTAAAACGAAAAGTGTCGAATTTAATCCGATTATTAAAAAGAAACAAGATAAATACTCACATCAATCTTGTCTCCTCAACCCCGAAATATCTAACTCGTCAACTCAACCCTACCCCATTTTTAGGCATTGCTATGTTCCCATATACGAGCGAAACGCAGGATTTTCATATCAACCTGGAATATGTAAATTTACCTGGTTCATAAAAAGCCTTTAAACAGGGCACTTTTCAGTCCTGCTTGTCCTCGACTCTTGACATCAATACCACCGTCTCAACATGGCTCGTAAACGGAAACATATCCACCGGCTGTATTTTCCCGACCTTATAACCGTCATTTTCGCACAAAATCTTCATATCCCTGGCCAAGGTTGCAGGATTGCAAGAAACATAGATTATCTTATTCGGATTCATGCTTAGTATTGTATTCAGAAGCTTAGGCTCACACCCTTTTCTAGGGGGATCTACGACAACAACATCGGCTTTGCCATGCTTTTCAACTAATTCACCGGTAATTTCCTCAGCCAATCCCTCTTCAAACACAATGTTGCTTAAATTGTTGTTTGCCGCATTGGTTCTTCCATCCATAACCGCAGATTCAACTGATTCAATTCCTATTACCTTGCCTGCTTTTCTCGCAAGGTACATTCCTATGCTGCCAACTCCGCAATATATATCATAGACCGTTTCCCTGCCCGTCAGAGCTGCCAGCCTGCCTATTGTCTGGTACAAATATCTTGTCTGTTCCTTGTTGATCTGGTAAAAACTGTTCGGTGAAATAACATACTCAATACCTAAAAGCCTGTCAATGATCTGCGGGTTCCCATAGAGCGGTATGTTCCGGTCTCCCAGAATAACATTGGTATCCTTTATATTGACATTCAGCACAACGGATTTCAGGCTTTTATATCTTTCCGTTAGCTCATTGATCCACTCACCAATTTCCAGGTTTTCATTCGAGGAAACTATGATCATCATAACCCCTTCGGTACCGCTCCTGAAAACCAGATGTCTTATATCCTCAGTAAGATATTGCTTTGAAAAGTTCATCAGCTCATTGATATCATCAGGTTGAATCGCACAGAATCTGTGTTCAACAATCTTATGGCTTCTTTTCATATAGAACCCGGCTTCTCCATTGCAAACAGGGTACTGAACCTTGTTGCGGTACTTGTACGGGAACTTCATTCCTTTTGTCTCAGCAACAGAGATATGCCTGAATCCACCTATTCTCCTGATGCAGTCTGCAACATAGTTTTGCTTGAATTTCAACTGTACATTGTATCTCAGGTGCTGAAGGCTGCAACCACCGCATTTATCATAGACCTTGCAGAACGGTTCAACCCTTTCCTCAGCTGATTTAATTATCTTATAAATTTCCGCTATGGCATAGTTCTTGGATTTATAGACTACTTCGATTTCAACCTCTTCACCGGTGATTGCACCATCGACGAATACTACAAAACCGTCTATTCTGGCAACACCCCTTCCCTCATGGGTCATGTTTTCAATATTGACTACATAACGGGCTCCGGGCCATACTTTTATAAGTTTTGAATAATACTCAAGTGCATCACGTGAACCTTTGTACCACAGGACCCTGTCATCCTCAGTCTTTTGCCTGGTACCGTCAAGGGACATAAGTACTGCCATGTCGAGGTCTGTCCTGGCAATTTTTCTAAGGTTCTTGACCCCGGGGAATTCCCTGCTTTCCTCAATGGCATCAGCTATGAATATGATTTTTTCAAGCACTGTCATTTCGGGTCTTCCAAAGACATGGTATTTTATTGCGTTCAGGATTTCTTCATCATCTATTCCATATTCATTCCTTGCTACAATGGCACCACAGGGTCCATGCAGAACCTTCGGCACCTTCTCCAGTTCCGAAATATCCTGTTCTCCGGACAGCATATCAATCTGTGTCTGTGTATCAAGATGCTTTGCGCAATCGTGCAGAAGTCCGGCTATTTCAGCCTTCTTTAAATCACAGTCATATTTTCTGGCCAGTTTGACAGCAGCTTCAGCGGTCAGGATTGTATGGTTGTATCTCTCTTCCCCCAGACTTTCCAAAAGTCTCTTTTTCATTTTGTCGATTCTCATAAAGCCATTGTACCACAATTTTGGATTTTCCCCAAAATGCTATGTTTTATAACCATACAAAAACCGGGCATATACTGCCCGGTTCAACATTTCCAAAAGATATCAATATCCGTAATTTGAAGCTATTTCCTGGAATTGACCATGGTATAGAATGTCGTTTTCGAGATGCTGTCCAAACAGTCCGAGGGTTTCTTCCAGAAGACCGGCTATTGCCGTTTCATCAACTTCCTCCTCTTCAAGCAATGCCCTGATTTCATCCCTTATTTCCATTATATTGTCCCTGACTTCCTGTTGTACTGCCTTCTTTTCCTCTGCAACCAAGCTGAACTCAGCCCTCATGGCCTCAACATTGTCCCTATGCTCATTGAATAGGCTTCTGGCTTCGGCTTTGTCAATTTCCCCGCTCTCAAAAGCACTTTTTATTTCCTCGCGGTCTTCTCTGATGGCCTCAATCATTTCCTGCCTGTCTTCTAAGGCACTCTTATGGAATTCCCTGTGTGCCTCCCAGACTGATTCAAGTTCCTCAACACCTTCTGGATAATACTCATTGAACAGGTGCATTACCCTTCTCTGCGTCTTTTCAATCTGCTCCCGTCTGGCCTCAGAACCTGCAATAATCTTTTCCTTCTCATTAGCAACTGTACCGACTGATGCTGCCAAAACTCCTGCTGACAAAGATAGAACCAGAACCAATACCGTTGCTATAACAATAACTTTCTTTTTCAATTTTTTCTCCTCCTTTGGTTTGTTCATACTTATATGCTACACGCCAAATGTAGAAAAACTGTAGAATTATATGGAGAAGACTGTGGTTTCAATCATTTTTAAAAAGGCAGCCATCTGTTTCATCTGAACATCAATGCTTCCTTCAATGAACTCATTTTTTGGTTTACCCTGTTCGTCAAAAGCCTTCCAGATCTTTTTGATGGAAACTTCCTCTTCCAGGGGAATCAACCCGACTACATCAAATACATCCTTTAGATATTTTCTGGCATAGGGGGCACCATTTCCACCGTAACCCACAAGACCAACGGGCTTACCCTTCCACTCTTCATAAAGGTAATCAAGTGCATTCTTGAGTGACCCCGGATAGCCATGGTTGTATTCCGGGGTCAGGATAATGAAACCGTCAAACTCCTGTACAATCCGGCTCCAGTTCCTGGTATGACCAAAGACATAGTTCATCCCCGCCTTTGGTGATACAGGCTCATTCATGGAAGGAAGATTTATGTCCTTAAGGTCAAGCAGCTTAAGTCGCAGACCATATTCTTGTAAAGCCGCCTCTTCCATGTACCATGCAGCCACCTTGTCTCCGACCCGCTCCTCACGTACACTTGATAATATTACTCCAATATTCTTCATGCAAAGTTCCTTTGTTCCATTA
>DAINQB010000075.1:4076-9851 GCA_036743175.1 Bacillota bacterium
ATGAAAATTGATTTTTTACCCATTGATCCGATTATATCGCCGGGTCTGTAGCTTCTGCCTGATATCATATTTTCACATGCAGCCACCACTGATGTTACATTGACCCTGAGTTTCATTGAAGCCACAGCACTTATTGCTCCTATTACAGCTGCAGCTCCTGCCATATCACCTTTCATATCAACCATGCCTGCAGTTGATTTGATTGAAAGACCACCAGAATCGTATGTCAGACCCTTTCCAACAAGCCCGAGTCTTTCATCACTATCGGGATTCCCAGTATATCTCATGACTATCAGTTTCGGTTCTTCTTCAGAAGCCCTGGCTACGGACAGGAATGCCTCCATGCCCAATGCCTTTATTTCATCAAATCCCAGCACCTGGGTTTCAAAACCATGCTCCTGACCCAGTTTGACTGCTCTTTCAGCAAGTGTAGTGGGATTTATATGATTTGCAGGAAGATTAACAAGTTCCCTGGCCTTCAGGTTCATTGCCGCCAGCACTTCTGCTTCCCTTTTGACTTCACCAAAGGCGTCCCTTTCAACCAGAACATCAACGGTTGCTTCCTCTTTATTCTCTTCCTTTGTCTTGAAGTCGTCGAAGCTGTACTCAGCCATAAGAACTGCCTCAACGGCAGCCTTAACGGTTTTTTCATCAGCTGCAACAGTTCCCTGGATAAAATCTATTGCAATATGATCAGCCTTGCTGCTTCTTAGACTTCTGTATGCATCACCGAATATTGAAAGAAGCTTTCTGTAACTACCGTAATACTTTTCATCGATAACCATGAAAGTCACTTCCGTGATATTCTCTCCACCGCGAGTTACTTTGAAAGTACTTCCACCTTCAGCCTTCAGCTTGCCTGATTCAACCAGCCTTGCCATTTGTGTTGCAAGGATTGTACCCTCAAGTTTCTTGGCATCCATAGGTACTATTATTCCATTGTATTCCTTTGTGTTTGCATCTGTCCTGATATTGAGTTTCATTGTTTGTCTCCTTCTGTAAGTGGTTTTGGGCACAACCCAAGTAACCCCGCTTCATTGTAAATTCTTAAATAATTCTCTTCTATTTTACCCGGTTTCAATGGGCCTTCCTCAATCAGTTTCCATACGACCTCTTCAATCGACCCCGCCTTGTCTCTATAACCTTTCTTAAGGGCATCATACAGAATCGCTGAAATCACATGACTCCCGGAATCATGCTCTGCCAGATATTTCAATGGGTTTTTCTCAACTCCCATTTCTTCACTGAGATAGATATGGGTTCCTTCAACCAGGTTCTCCTCAAGGAAATCCTCAGGTTTTCCATAGCCTGAAGATGCCTCCAAAAGGCCCTTTGCCTTTTTGAAGAAATCATCCTTCCAAATCCCATCTGCCATTTCCCTGATTGTTCCTCTTTTAAAAGGAGGATGTATCAGCTCGTGCAGTGCTATTGCAACAGTATCCTCAAAATTCCATCTGACATCAGAGATGAATGCATTCGTAAGTCCTATTCCATATGGTGCACTGAACCTGCAGACATACAGGATTACAGGTGGCTTTCGGTCGCCATGGATTCCAAGTATATCATTGACAGTGCTTACTACCGGGTACCGGTCAGCAAGTAGAGTGAACTCGTCACACTTTTTCTTTATATGGTCAATACACTCATCATGCCAGTACTCAAAGAAGCCCATTGAATGGACATAGTGAAGCATATCTGACATTATCGGCAGCAGGGCCAGTACCTTTTCCCTGAGGTCCTCTGTATAACCCGACTTTGTAATGAACTCATCAAGAATTGGTCTGGTTGATTCATCATCCATGATGCTGCAGATTTCATCAATATCACCGCCATTGTAATCAATAAGGTCAAGCAGTGAGGCCATGGCAACACCGATCATGTACCCCTCGGCAAGCATACCTTTTGAAAACTCAACCAGATCGTTTCTCCTGTCAATCCTGTCCTTGAAAATCCCATATGCTTCCCTGTGCTTGTCAATTACCATATCAGCCTTATAAAACAGATTGCAAAAACATGCCAGATCAAGCTTGTATGAAGGTTTGATGATCCATTCGCTCATATTAGTCTCTCCTATGCATTTCCGTTATTAAACTTTATATAAATCGTTTCGCCCGATATATTCCAAAACCCGGCCAGGAACCATTCCTTTTATGGACAATCCCTGTTTTACCCTGTCCCTTATATCTGATGAGGATACATCCATGACATGCGATTCAAGGAGGATGACCTTTGCGCTAAAATCTTCCATGAGTCTGTGGATTTCGGATTCAATTCCCTCCATGTCGGTATCATTTCTGAAAAATGCTACGAATGAACATCTTTTTGCGACTTCAGAAAAGTTCTTCCAGGTCCGTAGTCGCATGACTGTATCTGCACCGATGATGAAGAAGAGCTCATCCATTTTTCCATACTTCTTTTCAAGCTCCTTCAATGTGTCTATAGTATATGTGATTCCGTTTCTCTCGATTTCAATGCTGCTGACAAGTACATTGTCCATGTATGCCGCAGCCAGCAGGCACATCTCGTACCGGTCATACCCGGATACTATTTCTTCGGATTTGTGAGGCGGATTGCCGGTAGGTATAAGCAGGATATAGTCAAGTCCGGCTTCTTTCGCAGCCGCTTCCATCATTTCCACATGGCCCTGGTGGATGGGATTGAATGTCCCTCCCATGATGCCGATTTTCATTTTTTCCCGATATCCCTTCTATAGTGCATATCCGTAAAACGGATCTTTTCTATAGAAGAATATGCTTTCGCAAGAGCACTGTCAAGGTCATCGCCGGTTGCCGTAACACCCAGCACCCTGCCTCCGTTTGTTATGTATCTTCCGTTTTCCTTCAGGGTTCCGGCATGATAAACGAAAACGTCCTCTGCTCCCTCCAGTTCCTGAAGGCCTTCGATTTCGTAACCTTTTATATAGTCAACAGGATAACCACCGCTGGCAGCCACGATACAGGCTGCGGCCTTGTCATGCCATTCTATTTCAATTTTATCAAGTCTCTCATCAATGACTGCATCGATTATATCCATCAGGTCTGTTTTCAGCAAAGGCAGGACAACCTGGGCTTCGGGATCCCCAAACCTGGCATTGTATTCAATGACCTTCGGACCGTCCTTTGTAGTCATGAGTTCAAAATATATTACACCCTTGAACTTCCTGCCTTCTTTCATCATTGCCTCAATTGTAGGCCTGAAGATACTGTGCATGCATATATCTGCCAGTTCCTTTGTATATATTCTACTCGGCGATATTGCCCCCATGCCACCGGTATTAAGGCCTTCGTCATTGTCATATGCACGTTTGTGATCCTGGCTTGATACCATGGGCACCACTGTCCTGCCGTCTGTGAAAGCAAGCACCGTTACTTCCCTGCCCACAAGATATTCCTCAATTACTATCCGGTTTCCTGAATCCCCGAACTGTCTGTCATCCATGATGGATTTTACTGCTGCAACTGCATCTTCCCGGCTATGGGCCATTATGGCTCCCTTGCCGAGTGCAAGCCCGTCCGCCTTGACCGCTACCGGCATATCAATTGACCTTATATATTCAATGGCTTTTCCGGCGTTATCGAAGGTCTCATAGGAGGCCGTCGGTATATTGTACTTTTTCATAAGGTTCTTTGAAAAAACCTTGCTGCTTTCAAGTATTGAAGCCTCTTTGGATGGGCCGAAAACCCTGATTCCCTCTTTTTCAAACATATCAACCATACCAAGGGCAAGTGGGTCGTCGGATGCAACAAAAACCAGGTCCGCTTTGTTTTCAATTGCATACTTATATACTCCCGTTAAATCAGTCGCTTTGATCGGAGCACAGGTTGCAATATCAGAGATTCCTCCGTTACCCGGGGTACAGAACAGTTCACTGACCCTGTCACTCAGTGAAAGTTTATGGACAATGGCATGTTCCCTGCCGCCTCCGCCTACTACAAGTACCTTCAAATCAGGCCTCCTTGTTTTTGTTCAGAATCCTCATGGAAATCTCCTTGGTTGAAACATCTATGAATTTTACGGCAAGGGAAACCTTGTTTTCATCATCCAGCATATCCCAGAATTTCCCTGCATTGGCATCAATGTCATCAAGGAGTTCCACTTCAAAGGGTTCTCCTTCAAAGGACGGCAACGGATTACCGTCACCCATGTAAGTGGTTATACAATGTCCGATTCCTTTTATGAAGCTTGAATATTCGAAGTAGTTTCTCTGTCCCTGCTTTTTGTCATTGTCTATGGTCTTCAGGACAGAAAGCTTGTAAACCATTGCGTTTAAAAAGGCAATACCGGAAATTCTTGGTGTAAAGTTTGGTTCATCAGGTTCGAATTCCCGTGTATCAAGTGCTTCCTTGAAGCTTTCGCCTGCTTCAATGAAGTCCTGGACGGTGTCAGTCTGATCGCCGTTTGTCACTATATGCACGTCTTTGCAAACCTTCATTGCATTGTATATAACAAGACTGGGGTCAGTGAGTTTCGATTCATCGAAGGCCCTTGTACGGAGTGTTGTTCCATTGTACTCGAACACCCTGTTCCGGCTGTTTTCGCTCCTTCCCATGATCCAGTAGACCTGGACAATGTTCCTGCCATCTGGGGTCATGCCAATTATGATCCCTCTGCCCGGATAACTGTTTCCTTCCAATCTGTTTTCAAATGTCTTCAAGCTGCCTCCTCTCAATGATGGAATAATCTGATACCTGTGCTGACCATTACTATTCCATATTCGTTGCATGCATCTATGACTATATCATCCCTTACTGAGCCTCCCGGCTGTACTATATATTCCGCTCCGCTCCTTACAGCTCTGTCTATGTTGTCCCTGAATGGGAAAAAGGCATCCGAGCCTAATGTGACACCGTCAAGGCCTTTGAGCCACTCGTTTTTCTGTTCCTGTGTCAGTTGCACCGGAACTTCCTCGAAGAAGCCTTCCCAGTACTTCCTTTCCTCCGGTGACAGTGTTTCCTGAAGGAACATGTCAATTGCATTATCCCTGTCAGGTCTCTTGATTCCCTTTTTGAATTTCAGGCCCAGAACAGCAGGATGTTGCCTGAGATACCATATGTCTGCCTTTTCTGCGGCAAGCCTTGTGCAGTGGATCCTTGACTGCTGACCTGCGCCGCAGCCGATGACCTGTCCGTCGCGGACGAAGCAGACTGAATTTGACTGGGTATATTTCAAGGTTATGGCAGCAACTACCATGTCAAGCTTCTTATCCTCAGGGATTTCCTTGTTCTTTGTAACAATCTCTCCAAGTGAGTCCGGATCCGGAATATATGTGTTGCGTTTCTGTTCAAATGCAATTCCATAGATTTTCTTGATCTCTGTTCCGGAGGGTTCATAATCCGGGTCTATCTGGACCACATTGTAGCCCCCACCCTTTTTATCTTTCAGAATTTCAAGTGCGGCTGCTGAGTAGGAAGGAGCGATTACACCGTCTGAGACCTCATTTTTTAACAGGAGTGCTGTGTCCTCATCCACTTCATCGCTGAGAGCTGCCCAGTCCCCGAAGGATGACATTCTGTCCGCTCCCCTTGCACGTGCATAGGCACAGGCCAGGGGTGATAGTTTCTTTTTCCCGGTGAAATATATTTGTTTCAAGGTACCGTCAAGTGGTCTCCCTATGGCTGCACCCGCTGGACTTACATGTTTGAATGAAGCTGCCGAGGGCATTTGGGTGGCAATCCTCAGTTCCTTGACAAGCTGCCAGGAATTGATTGCATCCATGAAATTTATATATCCCGGATTGCCGTTCAATACTTTTATGGGAAGCCCTTCTTCCCTTCG
>DAINQB010000076.1:0-9742 GCA_036743175.1 Bacillota bacterium
AGAAAGGCAGATTTGTAATGGGTGTTTCCGATGAAACCAAGATCAAATCAAGGACCGGGGAAAAGACCCGTTACTGGCGTTATGTGCAGGCATACTGGCTGCAAAATTCCAAGTATGTTATGGAAATACTGAGGCTTTTCAAGGATGAAAGGGGCAAAGACATTACGGTACAGGCTCTTGTTGAGGATGGCATGCTTGAGAGCAGGCTGTGGTTCCCCGTGGCTTTGTATGCTGAAATGTTGTGGAACTGCAGCGCCGACCCGGCAGAGCTTATGTGCAGTGTTGCACTGAACCCTGACGTCACTTTTGCCTGATGTCCAAAAAAACAATTCAATATTGACATAAAAATGTGACTGTGGTAGTATCACCTGGAATATCATTTTGGATATTAAGGTTCATGCTATAAGGTATGGACCGTTACAATGGAATGCAACGACGCTGAGATGAATGTCATTTGAAGTTGGAAGTTGCATTTCACTTTATATTAGAAAGGAATGATAGTTATGGCAGTACGGAAGGGAACGGAAATGTTAAAGGTGAGTGAAGGGGTCAGGGGGATACTGGAAGCAGCACCTGCTGTTGTAATTCCTGAGGACAGGACCCATCTTCTGAATCTGGCTTCAGGCTGGGGACAGTCGGTATTCAAGGTTGATTATGAAGTCGAAGGCATGGGACTGGTGGAAGAGGCCACTGTCACAAGATGTAAAAACGGTGTATCAGTCAATTTCAATGATGTATATATGAGAAGACGTGATCCTGACTGCATGGCCATCGGGGATGATAAGCTGACGGACAAAAGGACCTTCAAAAGCAAGTATGGTAAGGAATTCGGAGGTATCCGGCTTGAAAGTTATGAGTGGCTTAAAAAGCAGGAACTGATTGTAATGCCTTTCCTTGCGGGAGATGAGGAGTATGGATATCCTGCTCTATTGGTATGTCCAACCAATGCAGGTTTCTTTGCGGCGGGACTTGCTGATCTCCAGGGATTTATCCCAAAGGCTGAAATCAGTGACCCATTCGTTCCAAAGGCAATAATATTTGTTGCACCCACATTCAGGCATTCACATTTTGAAGGAAAGCAGGTCGTCGTGCATAACAGAACAGAGGATGTGCATGAAATATTTGCATATAACCTGTATCCCGGACCGAGCGCAAAGAAGGGAGTATACGGAGTTCTCCTCAATATTGGTGAAGCTGAGAACTGGACCACCGTGCATGCATCATGCATAATACTTACAACACCATATGACAACACCCTTACGATTATGCACGAAGGTGCCAGTGGCGGTGGCAAAAGTGAGATGCTGGAGGAAATCCATCGTGAGCCTGACGGTTCCATTCTTTTTGCAAGGAATATCATCAACAATGAAAGAATAAAGCTTGAGATGGCTGACACATGCGAAATCAGTCCCGTTACGGACGACATGGCTATGTGTCATCCTGAACTTCAGAACAATAAGAAGCTGGTTGTAAAGGACGCAGAGGCCGGATGGTTCCTGAGGGTCAATCACATTGATTCATACGGAACTTCCCCCCAGCACGAAAAACTGTGCATTCATCCGCCGGAACCACTCATTTTCCTCAACATGGATGCTGCACCGGATTCAACAATACTTATATGGGAACACATTCAGGACGAACCTGGAAAACCATGTCCCAATCCAAGGGTCATAATGCCCAGGCATTTTGTTCCCGGCACAACTTCAACACCGGCTGAAATCGATGTCAGGAGTTTTGGAGTCAGAACCCCGCCGTGCACCAAGGCCAATCCTACATATGGAATCGTAGGATGCCTTCACATACTTCCACCGGCACTTGCATGGATTTGGAGGTTGGTTGCTCCAAGAGGACATGCAAATCCCAGTATCACAGATTCAGAAGGCATGATGAGTGAAGGTGTAGGTTCATACTGGCCATTTGCAACGGGAAAAATGGTAGATCAGGCCAATCTTCTGCTTGATCAAATAGTAAATACGCCAAGGACCAGATATGTTCTGATACCCAATCAGTATATAGGAGCATACAAGGTAGGATTCAATGCTCAGTGGATAGCCAGGGAGTACCTGGCAAGGAAAGGCGGAGCGAATTTCAAGGAAAATCAGATTATTGAATCGCGTTCACCATTGCTGGGATATGCACTTAGGAAACTGAGAATAAACGGGCAGGATATTCCGGAAGGAATGCTCCAGACAGACCTTCAGCTGGGTATTGGTGAGGAAACCTATGACAAGGGTGCAAAGATTCTAAGGGACTTTTTCATGAAGGAGCTTAAGAAATTCGATACACCCGAACTTAACCCCCTTGGCAGGAAGATAATCAAATGCTTCATGGACAACGGGTCTGTCAGTGAGTATCTGGACCTGATACCGATTGAGGATTAGTCCACCTTAATGAGAAATACAGGTTAAAAGCTATTACGGTTCATATAGTAATAGATATCAATCAATATTCCAGCCATTGTCACAGGGAAGGTCCAGTATAAAGCGGGTGTACTGACCTTCCTTTGTTTCAACGTGGATTTCTCCATGATGATCCCTTATGATACCATAACTTATTGAAAGGCCCAGACCGGTTCCATGGTCTCTTCCCTTGGTGGTGAAGAAGGGATCAAAGATATTGTCAATTACTTCATCCGGTATGCCTTTCCCAAAGTCCTCAACAGTTATCTTCAGCCAGTTTCTTTTATCTTTCTTTTGGCTTGAACAATACAGGTTAATTATTTTATTATCATCATAACCGGGATATGCTTCATTCAGAGCATCCCTTGAATTGGTTATTAGATTCATTATTACCTGCTGTATCTGCTGACTCCGACATTTAATCCTTGGAAGATTATCATCAATTAAAAGATTTAGCTTGATCTGATCATGCCTGAAAACAGTTTTTGTAAGAGATGCGGTGCGTTCGATTATATCCTTTATATCGGCATAGCTGTGTTCCTGTTTATGTTGTCTTGAAAAGTCAAGGAGGTTTTTGACAATGGTCGCAACTCTGTTGGATTCTGATATTATTTCCCTTGCATATTCATCAATTTCATTGTTTTCCAGTCTTGCATCAAGTATCAATTGCCCATAATTCATGATGCCATTTATCGGGTTGTTAATTTCATGGGCTACTCCGCTGGCCAGGGTTCCTATTGATTCCAGTTTCTGCTGGTTTCTAAGTTGGGCTTCAAGTTCAAGTCTTGCTTTTTCCAGATTTCTTCTTTCTGTTATATCAAGGAATATTATGATCCCGGCTGTTATTATACCGTTTGGATCTCTGACAGGTGCAGCATTGTTAAGCACATACCGTGTCTCATTGTCTCTTCTTATAATGAATTCATCACTGCAATATTCACCTAACAGGACGGCTCTTTCAAGTGGAGTTCCATTTTGTTCATAGGGTGTGCCGTCGATGCGTAGTATTTTCCAGTTCCCGGTGTAATTTGTAAAGTCAATATCCTTTATCAAATCATCTTCATTTCTGCCGATTATCCGTAATCCGGCCTTGTTGATATACCTTAGCTTTCCATTGGGAGCATCTGCAATTGCTATTCCAGCCTGGCTGTTATCGAAAGCTGCTTCCAATAAGGCCCGTGATTCGTACAGATCCTTCTCGGTTTTCTTTCTTCTGCTGATGTCATTGCCTGCGCTTAAAATACTAATTACAGAACCTTTTTCATCCCTTATAATGGTATTATGCCAGGCGATGTATTTCACATCCCCATTAAGAGTAACTATATTATTCTCATAAAAAGCAACATTCTCCACTTCATTCCTTACAACCTTGTTGAAGACACCTATAACATCCTTTCTTACTGATTCAGGTATGAAAGTCTCAAACCAATTGAGACCTACTATTTTATTTTCACTGCCTGCAAGAATTTCACAGCCCTTTTTATTGATTGATTCTATAATTCCATGTCTGTTTATGTTTATAAACATTATATTTGCAGTATCGAGGTACTTCTGCATGAGCTCCTTTTCATAATGCAGACGGTATTCCAGTTCCTGACTCTCCCTGATCTCAGATAAATGAGTAACAAATAGTCCATCTTCCATAGAAAAAACATTGATTCTGTAATATTTATCCACTGTCTTGGAATAATGGATGAATTCTCTTGGAGCTCCACCCATGGCAATTGAACCATATTCGGAAATCCAGTCAACCTTGAAATCATTGATATTGGGTATTACATCGCTGACCTTTCTATTGATGACACTGCTGGCTACCAAACCCGTATATTTTTCATATGCTTTGTTGATTTCAAGAAAAATATAGTCTATTGGCTTACCGGACTTATCCAGGACTATTTTGTGGAGTGCATAACCATTGGGTGAATTCATAACCAAATCTTTGTAAAATTTATAATCCATAGAATCCATATCTCCTTAAGGATTAAATCAATACAGACCACTGCAAACCTGGTAGAATTTATACATCAATCAAAAAGTATCCGGTTTAGATAGTTGCATAGAAAGATGTTTAAAAACCTGATAAATAACAATAATCCATATATCCAAATCCCCAAAACAAGTATATGCCTGTAAAAAAATGAATTCAATATACTCAAAAGAAATATTTTCTGATTAAGGCAGACCTTACATGTCCGGGGTTTACTGTACTATTTTGTAATACTATAATCAGTATGATAACAATGCAGTGGGGTTTGAATGAAAGAGTTTATATTTTGGGGTTTGAATGAACCTGAGAAACACAGATTCTACAGTGACAGGAATCAAGGACCAGTCACAAGGAAGACCCTTGATAAAAAGATACAGTTTACCACACTCAGGGTTTTTACAATACGCAATGGAAGGTTGGTTGATTACGGCAAGGACCTTGATTTATACACAAAGGAATTCAGGCTGGGAAATGTCATCTGGCCCATTTATGGTACGATTTTTGCAGAAAATTTCAATGATCTGATAGATGAAATCAAGCGAAGGGACCTGTATCTTTTTGATATCTGGGGATATGTTCCCGGGGCCTCAAACAAAGGAAGCGTATGGGGAGAATATAAGATTGAGCAATCAACCTATGAATATATTGTTGAAACACTGGGAGACAGATTTCTGGGATTTGACAATGGTGAACAGGATGGAAGGTATATAGGGGTATTTGCACCGAATCTATGTCGTACCGGTGGCAGCAGGAAGTCATGTTTCATGGATTTCACCAAACACTTTGAAAAACTGGGCAATGCAATGATGAATCACACCGTTGCATTGAATTCACTTACCTTCAACCACTATTTTGCCAGGGAAGGCAATGTCACGATGATAGGTGCTGAGACAGGCCAGGCACTGTTGAATATAAATCTGTGGTATTCATTCATCAGAGGTGCAGGCAGACAGTATGGTCTGCTATGGTTTGGAAATGCATCCATCTGGAACAGGTGGGGATATAAATCCTATGAATCGGAAGGCAGTGCATCTTATTACAGCTGGGGACCGGAGAGTGGTACAAGCCTCAGCCTGCTTAGAAGACTGCTTTATAACGAGTATATGTATAACTGTGACATACTGGGTTTTGAACAGGGATGGATAAGGGGGGACAATACTGAAAAAAGGATAACAGGAGAGACCGTCCCCCTTGAATATGATGAAAGCAGCCGTGTGCTGACTCCAATCGGGTTGATTCAAAGATCTGCGGTTGAATTTTCAGAATCCTATGGCTATCCGGGCATCATGTACACACCTGTTGCAATCATAATGGATTTCTTCAGTGGATGGGTTCCCCCGAGGCATCTGTATTCAAAGGATATATACAAGGTCTGGGGCAATATGCCTTACGAAGCTGGAGATTATGAGACGCATAATCTTTTCTCCCTTATTTTTCCAGGGTATGAGAATTCAGGGTTTTATCATGATGAAAGAGGCTTCATTTCAGCAAGTCCATATGGTGATTCTTTCAATGTGCTGCTAAGTGATGCGGACTTCACCGATATGGCTGGATATGGTCTTGTGCTTCTTGCAGGAGAATTCAACTATGACTATGAGTTCCACAGTAAACTGAAGAAATACATCATAAACGGAGGTACTGTAATTTTATCCATTGATAAAATAATGGGTTATATTAAATCCAGCTGCCAATATTTCAAGGACGTCGGGGAGTTCTTTGGAATAACATCTTATGATTTGTCGGAATATGTAATGGTCGAGGATGCTGTCATCGACTATCAGGGCGAGGAAATTCACGAACAACACATTAGGACAATGGGCATCAGCATTACACCGGAAGCAGAGGTTCTGGCATATGACAAATCCGACCTGAATCCCATTGTCTTCAGGCTTTCAAGAGGAAAGGGGAGCATTACAGTGGTCAATATAGAATATATGTCCGTCATCAGCAAAGCGGCTCCCGGCTTTTCAAATGAAATAAACATGGAGATACCAGGAATCAACATCATGGCCAATACTGCGCGCAGACTTCTGGATTCGGAACTAAGGAATGGAAATATTGTTGATATAAACAATGAAAGATTATCATATGTTATTAACATTAAGGACAGTTCGGTATTTACAATCCTTGTAACAAACAACAACAGTAGAACGGAACACTTTGACATTACACCTAATGGTTTCGAGATTTCAGGCATCAGGGAAATAGAGATACCGGACATTGATAGAGGGCAGAGAGGCTACCTGCCTCCTGGGACTGAGTCGGAACACATAGAACATGAGATCAGTGCAGGATATGCAGTCAAACCGTATGACATGATGCTACTGGAGATAAAGTGCTTTGGAGCAAAATTCAGGGAGGTTGGATTGAATGGTAACGGTTGTTTTGCAATCAAACCGCATATTAGGCTTTTTGGCGGCAATATCAGGGAGTTCATATCTCAAAATCCTACATTCAGGGACAATTTCTCCGGCTTATGTGTGAAGGCTGAATATTTCATTGAGAAAAGCCGGAAATTCTGTGAGGCTGAAAGCAGATATATAAGATCCCGGCAACTATCAATCATTGTGGATTTCTCCACTGCAATAAGCCACTATACAGGTATCACACTATTGGATGACCGTATGAACGAATATATTGAAAGTCTCGATACGATAAAGGATGTACTCGACAAAGCAGGATTATATGGAGCCAAAAACGTAGTCTTGAAGACCCATCAGGTGCCTGAAAGCAACATAAGCAAGGAAGAGGCAAAGAAGGTATTTGCAGGAACTTTCAGTAAGGTTGCTAAAATTGCAGGTGAAGCCGGAATGAAGTTCCTGCTTCAAAACAGTGCAGATTTTACAGCATCCCATGTATACAAAGACTTCATGGAGCTCATCAGATATATGAATGATGACCTGCAAAATATCGGTTTCTGTATCAATACTGCTCATACTGGTGTAACAGTTGTTGGGGATTTCATTGCAGAAGGGTTATCACCTGACATATTGTTCCTTGGGAGTGCATCCAGGGACTGTTTCGGGCAGCCATATGACACCCATGATAGAATAGCCGGGGATGAAGATATCTTGAAGGTAATAGATATTGTGCAAGGAAAGGAAGATATTGTTTATTGCCTCGATGCAGAATATGAAGACTGGGACCAGTCAATTTATGACCTTGAATATCTAAGGGAAGCAGTTTGCCCACAGGAGGATAAGGAATGAAACTAGGAATTATTGGATTCGGTGGAAGAGCTCAGGGTGTATTAAAACTTATCAGGGAAATTGATGACTCAGTTGAACTTATGGCTGTATGTGATATCAAAGACGATGATTCGTTGAAAGAAGCATTTTCAAAATCCGGACTAAGAAGCGATATTCCAATATATAAAGACGCTTCTCTTATGCTGGAGCAATATGAATTTGATGGTATACTAGTTGGTACAAGATGCTCTCTTCACACTGAGATGGCGCTGAAGGTCATGGGAAAAGGGATTCCCATGTATCTTGAAAAACCTGTCGCAACAAATTTATTCGACCTAAAAAGACTTGAAAAAGCATATGAGGATTACAAAGGAAGCATCATTGTATCATTTCCTTTGAAGACAAGTCCAATGGTCGGGCTGGCAGCGAAATTAATAAAAGAAGGAAAGATAGGTAAAATAACTCAGATACAAGCCTGGAACAATGTGCCTTACGGAGGGGTATATTATCACAGCTGGTACAGGGACGAGAATGAGACCGGAGGTTTGTTTTTACAAAAGGCGACCCATGATTTCGATTATATTAATTTCCTTGCCGGGGCAGGTCCTGTAAGAATCTGTGCTATGACATCCAAGGTGATTTACAAAGGGAACAAGAAAGCCGGGCTCTTATGCAAGGAGTGCAATGAAAACAGGTCATGCCCGGAGAGTCCATATGTACTTGAAAAAAAGTCCGGACAGCCTGTTATGGGAGAGTATTGCTGCTTTGCAGCGGATACAGGAAACGAGGACTCGGGAAGCGCCATTATAGAGTATGACAGCGGAATTCATGCATGCTATACACAGAATTTCATAGCAAGGAAAAAAGCAGGTTCGAGAGGCGCAAGATTAATTGGTTATGAAGGAACCATGGAGTTCGACTGGTACACAAACAAACTGAAAATATATTCTCACACCAGTGATATTGATGCGACATATGATTTTGATGTCAGTAAAAATTCCCATTTCGGCGGAGATATGATCCTGGCAGAGAATTTCATTGAAGTAATGAAGAAGAGCGCAGCTTCTGTTTCCGGGTTAGGAGACGGTTTGCTCAGTTCAAGGATGTGCATTGCTGCAGGAGTTTCAGCCAGAGAAGGAAAATTTGTGGATATATCTTCTCTGACCCTTTGATTTCATGAATGAAATGATATTAAATCATTTCAGGGAAGGTAAAGAAGAATTCATATTTTCCTGCTGTCATAAGCCCAGTGCAGAAGAGCCTGCCTTTGCTTTCTTCTGCAGGACATGTCCAGAGGAGCACAGTTTTTTCTGATTGCACCTGCATGCCTTTCAATGGCCTTCCATCTTTTGATTTGCCTGAGGTCCTCGTCGGGCATCCTTCTTCCATAATAGTATCTGCAATACCACTGGAACCAACCCCTTGGGTCAGCGGGGTGTATCCAGCCCTTTTGCTTCCATTCCTTCAGAGGAAGAGAAGCATCAACTTTGAAGTAGTTCAGACTGATGTCCTTGCCGGAGGGTGACAGCTTTGCATTTGAAAACCAGTCAGCCGGGAATTCATCCCTGCAGTCCGTCATGTACTTTCCTCCGAAGACACCGAGTTCAAGCATTTCCTTTGGAGTCAGCTGCGGCTTGAAGTCAGGATGGAAATTCTCTCCCATAGGCTCGGTAAGGTAGTAGAAACCTTCCTGCATATTATCTTTGAAATCAATTTTCCTTTTCATTGCTCCTTAATTATATCATGGTCATAACAGCCGTGATGCAGTGAAAGAAGAACCATTTCTTTTTGTGACACATTCATGACACATGACAGAGGTAACATCCAGCAATGACATTTGAAACGGAATTCAGGGATAGGATTTCTGTTGTGTCAGAAAATAGAATTTACGGAGGAATATATTGTGTCAAAGGATAAAACACCTGTCTCAATGAAGAGGAAAAGGAAGATCATCAGGCTGGCAATTGTTTCGTTTATGATAATTGCCTTGGTAGCAGCAGGGATTGTTTTCCTGCCTGACTTAATTGGTGCAGAAAGCGATACCGGTCCTACAATTGTTAAGAATACCGCAGTGGTTGCAGTGGGAGATATCTCAAGGAGCCTAAGCGCATCGGCACCGATTGTTTCATCTGAAAAAAAGACATATAAACCGGAATCAGCCGGGGAAA
>DAINQB010000077.1:0-7081 GCA_036743175.1 Bacillota bacterium
TGATTTTTCCTGCACAATTTTGCCGTGTTCAGAAATCACCTGAAAAAGTACACTTTCTATATCCATGTCAAAATCCGGGTCAGTAACATTCACAGTGAATCCATCGGATTCATTCCTCCTGATTTCAGAGACATAGGGTGCTGTGTTTGTTTCAGAAAGGCCAAGGACTGTATTCAGATATATTGTTTCAATGATTTTGTCCTGATAGCTGAGATTGTTGTAGGCCTCTATAAGCTGGGATTCGGTATAATCCGGAGCGGCTTCGAAGAAGGCAACACTTTCCCATTCATCTTCGGTACGGAAATCATCAATTTGATGAAAATCTTTTATCCCCCAGTATGAAAGCCATAACGCAATGTTGTGACGGGGCACAAAGTTCCGCCGGTCAAATATTATCTTCCCTTCCTCGTATGTGAGGGATGACAGGGGATATCGGAAAGGGGAGAACCCTGTATCCAATATATCCTGTACGGCATAGGCATTGAAAACACTTATATCAAAGGTAACCCTGCTGTGTTCGATGTCTCCTTTCCAGGAACTGCCGGTTTCAAGGACATATCCCATGAATATGTTCCCCCCGCTGTCACCTCCAAGGTGCAGGTTGTACGAGTGGGTCATTGTCAGAGTTTCACCGGCATCAAACGTAACTTCAAATACATACCATGAAGTATAATATGGGTAGCCATTGTCAATATCTGCACCATCCAGCTCTTTGACTTCGACCGGTATCCCGTTACGGAATGCGGTGAAGTCAGTAAGCCGCAGGTTCTCCGGATCATTCAATAAATCGTGCGGGTCGTATTTCACCATTGCGGGAAAGCCCATTAGAACAGTCTTTGCTTCCCCTGTATTAGTGAATATAAATGTGCATTCCACGGAAGGTATGCTTCGGCCGGGGTATGTAAGAACAATATCCTCACTGACCATTGAAACATCACTATCATCCATCAGATATACTGATTCACCGTTACGGCCCATCACACCATCATTGGCAGATACCGAAACAGTCAGGATTGCGAGTATAAATATGACAGCAGAAAT
Organism: Bacillota bacterium; assembly: GCA_036743175.1. Lineage (GTDB taxonomy): Bacteria > Bacillota > Clostridia > DUPQ01 > DUPQ01 > JAFGQE01. Next base: position 1,042 of record DAINQB010000077.1, read on the forward strand.
TTTTTTTAACATGATTATCTCCGAAGAATATTTGCTTATGGACATATTGATTATATCACTAATCATTTTTTTTTGCACTGAAGAAAATATTGTTTTTGAAAAATCCGAAGGATATAATGAAATGGTTAAGGCAGGTCACTTTTGATTTTATTTCAAAAGGAGAAACATTTTATGGCAAAGTTTTGTAGGTCCTGTGGAGTTCAATTGAACGAAAATGCAGCTTTTTGCACATCCTGCGGAGCTGCCAATGGAAGCCATTCCCCTAAAACAAAAAACAGTGAAGGCCCTGGTGTAAAAGAAACCAAGACCATGGATGAAGGCATTAAGTTCAGTGTTTTTTCTGCATCCATGGTTCCGGGTGAATTCAGTGTTGGGGATGTTCTTCCCATGACCGGACTTCCTGTTCCCGGATTAAATAAAATTGTTGGTCCTTTCAAATATCTCGGGAATAGTTTAATGCGGACAATCAAGGGCTTTAAAAGTGTTTTCAAAGATAAAAAACTATTGATACCTGTAATAGTATTGGCAGTCACATGGCTTATACTAAACCTTCTCCCGGTGTTTGGAGTTGACATGGTAGCGGTCAGGGTTTTATCTTTCCTAACTTTCGCAAAGGGAGGAACCACAGGAGGTGCTCTCGATATAATCGGTGGTCTTGCTGGCAAAGGCTTGTTTGCATATTTCATAACATCAATGGTCGTTCCCATTTTCACTCGCAAAAAGCAAACAAAACAAGACAAAGGGCAAAAATCTTCGAAATCCGGTAATTCACAGTTTTTCAGTTCCTTGACCGAAAGCTTTGGAAACCTTGCCCTGATGCCATCACTTCTGTCTGGTTGTGCTGTTGCTTTGCTGCTTTACAATTTCATGACAGGGGATAACTCCATACAGGATTCCATGGCAGGCATTGCAGCATTGCTGCTGTCAATACGCGCTGCTTCGAACAAATCGGGTTTTCTGAGAGGCTTTCTGACTTCGTTGATTACTAAAAAAAGGGGGAATAGAGAGACAGAGTTTAAAGCTGACGGAAAGCCCGAAGAAACATTGGGGAAAGTAAAACGATTTATAGCAGGTATTACCCTGGGGTTTTCAGTTGCAATACCACTTTCAATAATCGGGTACTCGTATACTTCATACATTGCAGGGGCGGTGCTTATGCTGGCATCCATTGTACTTTTCATTGTATCCAAAAGCAAGAAGGGGGTGACAGTATGAAAAAAGGTAGATTATACCAGATTGCATTTTCTGGCATTCTTTGTATTTCACTGCTTGTGTTACCGATCTTTTCATTGGCTGCAACTGCAGAAAAAGTCAACCCCAAAGAGGGTTTTCCATATAATGACACTGAAAACTTCAGGTATAAAGTTGAATCGCATCCTGAGATAGCCTCCGGATGGAACGGTTCTGATTATGTAATGGCATATGAAATCACTGTCTTGGATGCCACGGGTATTGTACCGACGATCCTATCAACTGATGATTATGTCATTACCTTCAGGAATCTTCCAAAGCCGGAGAATCCTGATGATGACATTACTTACATAATAAGGGATGAGGAAAACACAGACAAAAGAAAAGTCGTTTACTACAAGACATCCTTTGATATATTGGCTTACGGTACGACCGGCGACCCGGAAAGCAATTGGGATATGCTTGCGGATTATCAAAACTCAATAAGCAGCAATTCAACTTCTGCTAACAAAATAAGTGAGGAGACACTGGGGAAGCACAAGGCCTTGTACAGTGAGAGTGAGCCCATATATTCAATCAACAATTCCAACCGATATATAACCCTTGGCCAGGACAGCAGCATAATGGTACAGCTTGAGGATATACCACTCCCCGACAAGGTTCTTTATATCAATATACGGTGGAGTGCGAGCTGTCTGTACTATCTGGGCACATACTGGGACAATGATAAAGGGACAGTGACTGATGAGAGCAATATCCCCGAAGCTGAAGCTCTTTATGCAAACGCCATGGAGCAGGTGAAAGCATATGAGGCAAAGTTTTCAGCTATTTCCTATGAGATTGAAAAAACTCCCCATCTGACTGAAGATGGCAGGAGTTCCACCATTGTAACAACAAATGCATCCGGGGACAAAGGTGAGACTGAAACAACGGTTCCTGCCCTTATTGTTCTTGGAGCAGCCGGTTTGGCGGCAGCAGTTGCAGGTGCTGCAGGAGCGGCAGGCTCAGGAGGAACAGAAAGCAAAGGCGATGAAAAACAAATTTCATCCTATAAAATGTATATAAAGAAAGAATTCAAGGACAAGATACGCTATGATAAACCGGCTGTTACCATTTATGCAAGAATGGCGGAGATAACACCTTCGGGAGAGGAAATGGATCGGGATGACCTTACGCAGCAGATAAGAATTACATCCGATGATACCCACATGAAAATCGGGGAAAATATATCAATGGGCAGATACATCGGTGCAACAGTAGAGGCACAATCCAAAAAGGGGCAGGATAATCCGCGCATTGGAACAGTCAGCTTCAGGTTTACAGGCGAGGGAGGTAATTTTCAAAATGATGTGACCTTCAACCTGGTCCTTGACCCGTATATCAATTTCCTGAAGGAAAATGGAAACACTGTTTCTGTAATTGAAGGCGACGGAGGTCATTATGAGTCTGCCTTTGAGCTTGTTGATTTTACAGAGGTGCCCAAAATTACAATTAAAGCCATTGCCGAAAATCATCCATTCAGGATTGAGGCTGTCAGAATCAATGATTTTACGTACAATCTGGAAATTGATAATCAGACACTGCCTCCCAAAAACAGTAGTGAAAAAACGGGAAAACCTTCCTATTCCTTTTATAAGTTTGAGCTGTTTGCGGAAAATGAAATCGAGAGTGCAAGAACATTGATAGAAGTCAAAGTCTGTCCGGAGGGAATCGTTGTAAGGAATGTTGAGTTTGATGAAAACGGGTATGCCCTGATATGTGCATTTGCCGATGAAGAAAGAATCGAAGACGGCGAGGAAGTGCTGGCAACAAGGATTATAGTCGAACTTGCGGTTGGTACTGTTGATGAGCAGGGTAACAGTGCTGTAGAACTGGTGGATGTTTCAAAGATTGATTTCAAGATAGGTGACCTAGCCGGAACCGACTCTGATACCAAAAACCTTGCAAAAGCCTTTGAATATGAAATTGAGGATGTCGGCAGAGGGGCTTATAAGTTCCAGCCGAAGATGCAGATTCCGGAAGGGAAGAACCCCTATCATATGATAATTCCAATGGCTTGCAGCTACAATAATATAGATTACAAACTGGATTTCCAGGTGCGGCTTGTCGGTGAACCATTTGATGAAATCAAGTCAAAACAGGAGGAACTGAGGCTTCTGCTCGCTCGGGTCAGGAGGTATATGCCGCCGGAGGAATGGCAGAGTGTGGTGCAGTTCTTCAAGGAGCGGTTTGATTTCATGTCAGTCAGGGAAATCCGCCTTATGAATAAAAGTCTGGTGGAAGCATCAAGATATACTCTTCTCACAGAAGGCGAAAGGCTCAGAAACTTTGCAGACAAACTGGACTGGGTCATAGACGGACTTGAATGGGTCAAATGGATAGGTGACCAGGCCTTTTCATACCTGATGGATTACTATTTCGGCCCTGTCGGAGAAGCGCTGCTAGTACCGGCAAAAGACATTGCGGTAGTCCTTATTGCTGATTATGCAGGTCAGATCTGGTATGATGAAAGAACTAACCTCACTGAAGAACAGATGGAAACACAGGTTCTTACAGGAATTATGACCGCTGTTGAAAACCTTCTGATGTCTAATATCGATACAAAGAAAATGGACATGAAGAAAATCGGTGGCATACTGGCTGCATTCGCAGTCTTGAAATTCCTTAATCACTATTTCAATGACAAGACACCTGACGGCAGGGACATTGAGCTGTATGACGCTCTGATGCTTACTTTTTCCGACCTCACGACCAATGTGTTCAAAATGATAGTACAGAAGAAGTTTGAGGAAATCGTAGGTAGTGAGAAAGTTAAGGCAGTCTATGAGAAATACTGCAAGGATTGGGTGGACAAAACCCTCGGAGGTGTATTTGATGATCTGCAGGACAATGCCATTAGTGTACTTCAGAAGTATGTAACAGAAATGTTCGGGGCATATTGCGCCCAGGTATACAGTGAAGCTCTGGGGAAAGCCGGAAGAACTGCGATATCATCAGATGCCGGTGACCTTATAATCACAATTCCCATTCATGAATACGAGGAGGGCGGAAGGGAACCTGTAATGCTGGATATCAATGTAACCAGAGCCAGGGAAAGGATAATTGATTATATCTATGAAACCATGTTCTCAATGTTTCCATTCCCGACGAGTGCTATGCCTGAACCCAGTGATCCTGTATATTTTCACAATCCAGGGTAAAATGTATATATCAATCCAGGATTGTTACGACGGCTGAAAAGGTGGTATACAACCTTTGTAAGGAGCTGAGAACTGGAATGGGCAGATATGAAACGCCGGACTACAAGGTTGTAGCCGGGGAAGATGAATTTGAGATAAGGGAATACGACACCTTCTATGTCGTGGAGTATGACAATGAGGATGATCCGGGTATACAGGGTGGATTCGGCGCATTGTTCCGTTACATATCAAGCGACAACAGGGAAAACCGCAGGATAAGCATGACTGTGCCCGTGATTGAAGAAGTCATGCCCGACAGACTCAAGATGGCATTCGTTGTACCCGGTGAGTTCAAGGACAAGATCCCTAAACCCAGCAACCGCAATCTGGACATACGCAGATTTGACGGCGGGTTGTTTGCAGCTATAAGGTATTCAGGCTTTTCAAATGAACAAAAAGAGGACATGATGAAGAAGAGACTTTCCGCATGGGTCAGGGGAAAGGGCTATGAGGAGTCCTCCAACTATATGCTTGCCTTTTACAATGCACCATTCACTCTTCCCATGATTCGCAGGAATGAAATTCTGGTAAGGGTAGTGAAACCGTGACACAAGTGGATAGTTGAACTTCTGAAATTATATGGGTTTATACAGATTACGTCAGGCTGAGTGATATAAATGCAAAAGGAGAAGACTGAATATGAACATTGACACGAACAAGTTGATGGAATTGTCCCGAAGACCCTTGATTTTCACCCCGGGTGATTCATTCCTTTGGACTGATCCTTACATAGCCGGGCAAATGCTTGAGACCCATCTTAATCCGAACACTGACAGCGCAAGCAGGAAACCAAAGACCATAGATGATATAGTTGCATTTTGCATGAAACGCATAAACCTCAGGAAGGGTGATTCTGTTCTGGATGCAGGCTGCGGACCCGGTCTGTATTGTGAGAGATTTGCCGGGAACGGACTCAGGGTAACCGGCATTGACATTTCCTCAAACTCTATTTCCTATGCAAAGGAAAGTGCTCTTAAGAAGGGTCTTGATATCAGATACATTTGTGGTAACTATCTTGACATGGAATTTGAGAATGAATTCGATGCTGTTTTTCTGATATGGTGGGATTTCTGTGTCCTTGACCACGAAGGCCGTAAAAAGCTATTGAGCAATGTCAAAAGAGCATTGAAACCCGGAGGGCATTTTGTGTTTGATGTATCCACGCCATTGCAGGATGAGGGAGCCAGGGATTACAGGAAATGGAATGCCTATGAGGGCGGGTTCTTTGCGCCGGGTAAAAATATTGTATTTGAATGCAGATTCAATTACCCGAAGGATTCGGCATACCTGACCCAGTTCATGGTTCTTTCGGAAGAGAATATGAAGGTTTTTCGTATATATCATACCAACTACACACCTGAATCCATAACCGGCCTGCTTATTGAGAGTGGTTTTTCAGTCAGGGATATCAGGGAGGATCTGACGGGGACTTCATATACCGAAAACAGCCGGAGCATGGGTGTGTTTGCGGTCTCCTAGCAGGAATTTTCGGAGACCTTGAAAAAACCCACGACTAATCATAAAGTCAGAATTCGCATTTTGTGATATAATTACGCATATCGAATCAAAGTAAATTCGGAGGTTGTATGAAAAGAATCGTGATAATTGCA
>DAINQB010000077.1:7181-9539 GCA_036743175.1 Bacillota bacterium
TATGATATAAGAGGCGTGAAAATACTGGAAGCAGATGCCGGGATAGAAACCGAGGAATTGAAATACCTTGATGACTGCAATGGGTTTGTAGTTCTGAATGACATCTACGCACTTTCCAGGCTTCATGCTGCCGGGCTCATACAACCTGTGAATGAATATATATCCGATATACCCGCCTATGCCGGGCTGCCTGATGAAATCCTTGGGGGTTACACTGACAGGGACGGTAATATCTGGGCTCTTCCCATGGATGATTCCATTATTCTCCCAAGAAGGATATACAACAAGGAATGGGTTGAAGCATATGGAAAAGGTGCTCCTTCTACCCTTGATGAGTTCATTGATTTTGCGCGTTATGTTGCATTTGAGGACCCTGATGGAAATGGGGTTGATGACACATATATCGCTGCATTCAATCCTTCTGACATTCTTAGAAGCTTCGGGGATGTCTTTGCATATTTCGACTGTGGAGTAGGGTATTATCCCTTTGGTTATGACACTGAATCAGGAAAGATTGTAAGTGCATGTGAAACAGAGGCCTTTTTAAATGCTATGTCAGCTATAAATATAATGGTACGGGAGGGTCTCATTCTTATGGACTACCAATGGAGCAATACGCTTGATGAACCGGATTCACTGGATTACAGGCTTGCTTCAGTTATGGGCGTTTCATATTATCCGGAGTACTTCGAGGGATATGTAATCGGTGATTACTGGCCTTCGTCTGACGGAGAAGCGAATGTTCCTGCATGGGTTGAGCACCAGGGTGCACTTGCGGTACTGAAGGATACGGAGGACGTCGCCGAAAAATTCAATGCAATCTATGAGATCGCTGCTTCGGGCATGGGCGGATATATGGATTTACTGGCGGGAATGGAAGGCACGAATTATGAGATTAAAGAGGATTATGTCACTTTACAGATGCAGACTGAGGAGGGAAGCGATATACCAACAGTAGGGCTTAACATGAGAATTGCACTGGGCAGTGAAGGGGGCCTGCCGATAGTGTACAATGGCTATCAGCAGAATATGCTGATGTATGAATCCGGTAGGGTAGTATCAGATGAAATCCGGACGAAGAACCTTGAATTGTTTGATGCGGATATGGTTTATACCGTTCCCTTCATCCATGGCAGCCACAGGCTCTGGAATGTACGCATATTTACCTCCAATTACTTCTCGGGGATGATAAGGTCTATCATTGATTCATATAATTCCGTCGAAATAGCCATAGATGCATATAACCAGACGATGCTGGCATTTGGTATAGGTGATATACTCGATGAAATAAATAAAAGTGAATAAATTGCTGGAGGATTTCTTCTTAAAGGACAATATTCACTAATCGAAAACGGTCTTCCTCTGGTATTCAACGGTGAAATCCTGTTCGGTATATACAACGCTGGACATTACATCATTGACGAAATCCATATCAATTTCCTCACCCTGTCCATAGAACATGAAGCGGAAGCCGAAGTCACCTACGCGGATTACATAAGTCAGGAAGTTTATATCCCTGTCAATGTCATAGGATGTGTATTTATAATATATGTTGCCGTTTATAAGAGCGGGTTCAATGTCTGAGTAGACGAAGGATTTGTCAAACATGCCTTCATCGTCCCTGTTTCCTGAGATAATTTCCCGTACATGGTCGTTTCTTAATCTTTGTGCAAGTTCCTCTGAAGTTTCATCCTTGTATTTCGAGGTCTTGATGGCATCATAATGAGCCTTGAATATGAAATCAGGATATGGTTTGTCAGAAGGTTCCAGTACGGCAAATTCAGCCTTTGCAGCATGCAGAACATAGTACGGCTGTCTGGTGAACTGTTCCTGATATGTCATGGGTCTCCAGGTCCCGTCATCAACAGGGGGAGTATAGAATTGAATACCCAGTTTATAGTTTGAGTAGTAATCGTCTACGACCATCCCGGCATTTGCTGTCCTGATCATTTCATCCACCATGACCCTGACAGGAACTACATTCATGCCAAGCATGATGTAAGCTGCAATAATGACTATTACCAACGGAACCCATATGCTTCTCAGTATTCTGAAGAACTTTCTCATACTAACTTCTGCCTTTCGAAAACCGCTGATAATATACCATGAATACACAGCAAAAAATATTAACAAACTGTGAACACGACCAACTTTGTGCACCCATACAATCCCGGTTGTGCACTTTTTCCACCTCTGGATTTCACTTTCACCTCCGGGGTAAAAGTAAAAAAATTTAACTTTTACCCCGGAGGTGAAAGTGAAAAAATGGCATAAATTTTGTGAGAATTTGCTTTTATAAGCTGGTTTTTAGATATTTGTTTTAACTTTTACCCCGGGGGTGAATGTAAAAAAATTTAA
>DAINQB010000078.1:0-7580 GCA_036743175.1 Bacillota bacterium
CGAGTAACTTAAATCTTTTGCTTTACGATGAATATACGATTATATATAATGGTCACACTAGCTCCAAGGAAACGATATGTATACATTTGAAGACTCAAAAAAATTCCTATATTCTGATACGCCTGTTCCGGATATTTTCATAAGTGAATATCTTCCGGAAATGAATGGCCTGCAGGTGAAGATTTACCTGTATTGCTTGTTTTTGTCAAAGAACAGGAAGAAAATCAACGAAATTCTGTTTGCCAAAACCTTCGGGCTGACCGAAGACGAGGTTGTTGAAATATTTGAGGATTTCATAAAGAAGGGTCTCTTTGTAAAAAAAGGCAGGGGATATATCCTTTCCGACTTGAAGGATATTGAAATAAACAAACTCTATAAACCGAGGACTGCTGTTTCTGAAAATGACCTTGAAGGAAAAAGCAGTATCCTGTCTACCATCAACAAGAGCTTTTTCCAGGGAATAATGCCAATATCTTGGTATACAAACATTGAAATGTGGTTCAATTTATACAAATTTGAAGATGATGTCATGTATGCGTTGTTCAACTATTGCAGTGAAAGAGGTCTTCTCAAGTATTCATATATCAATGCAGTGGCAAAGAACTGGGCGGAAGCCGGAATAAAGAACAGCTTCGACCTTGATGAATACTTCATAAGATACAAGAAGACAAAGGAAATATCATCTGCCGTTGCGAGAAAACTTAAAAGGAAAGCTCCCTTCACGGAATATGAAGAAAGTTATATCAGAAAATGGGTGCAGGATTATAAGTACGGCATGGATATTATTGAAATGGCCCTGAAAAAGGCGGTCAAGATATCAAATCCAAACCTGCAGTACTTCCATAAGATTCTTACGGATTGGAACAAGAAGGGTTACAGGACGAAGGCTCAGATTGAAGAAGAAGCAAGGAATTATAATAACCAAAAACCGGGAATACAGACTGATGAAACCATGCTCAGAAGAAACATCAAGGCCCACTACGATAAGATCAAGGAAAAGAACAAGGAATTGATGAAGAGCAGGGAGATACAGGTCTTTGAAAAAGCTCCGATAATAAGGAAGCTTCAATCCGATATCTCAAACCTGAGCATCGACTCCCTTTCGATGGCAAAGGAAGACAGGGAAGAGGTTTTTACCAAGATTGACGAGATGAAAAAACTGGTTTCTTCCACCCTGATGGAAAATGAATTTCCCGTTGATTATCTTGATCCATTTTATGATTGCGAAAAATGTTCCGATACGGGGGTTCTTCCTGATGGGAGCAGCTGCACATGCCGAAAGGAACTGATAGAGCGCCTGAAGGGTATCTAGAAGTCAATTATCACATACTATAATTCAATGATATTTACGTCTTTTAGCTTGTGTGCAATTGCCAGTTCGCTTTCCTTGCATGTGAATATGATTATCTGGTGGTCAGCGGACAAATCATGAAGCAGTTCAAAGGCGGCTTCTATCCTTTCCTCATCATAAAATGCAAAGGCTTCATCAATCATGATGGGCAGGGATTCATTCTCAGAAATGGCATCGGCAGCTGCAAGCCTCAGAGAAAGATACATCTGGTCGATAGTGCCGTCACTGAAGTTCCAGATGGTTCTTGCCATGTCGTTGAATTCTGTATTCATCGTTTTTCCAAGACCTGCAAGGAGCAGGGAGTGTCTTTGGTTGGTTATCCTTGAAATCAATGTCCCCATTTTTTCATTTATTACAGGGAAGATATTACCTCTGAGGCTTTCTGCGGATTCTTTGATAAGGGTTTCAGTAAGCTGAAGAGCCTCTCTTTCAATGTTGATTGAATCCAGATGTTCTCGTGCTGATGCAAGTCTTTCTTCAATCTCAGCAAGAGCTTCCTCATCATGGAAGAACTCGTCAAGCAGCCTTTTTATTCCGGCAATTTCCTCCCTTGATGAAACCAGTTTTTTCCTGAGATCTTCCGGAGATGCTGAATCTGTATTCATGTCTTGACCTGAACTCTCCACCAAGGATGAAAGCCCTGCAATTTCAGCATCCAGTTCCTTGATTGAATCGAAGCTGCCCAGTATTTCATTGGCAAGTGCCTTTTGACCGGATATCCTTGAACGCGTATTTTCCATTATGCTTTCCAGTGAAACTTTCTCGTTGATTTCATGATACAGGGAGTTGAGGATTTCCTCGGCTTCATGGAAATCAATGGCCCGTTTGCAGCCGGCAGTTGTTATGAAATCGTTTATTTCATCAAGATCCCCGGAACACTCTTCACCCAGTGAAATGTATTTCTGCAACTGTTCCTTTGAGAAATGTGATCTTTGCATAAGTACCGGAATAACTGCAAGTGTCAGAAGTGCAGTCATTATAAAGATGAATGGACTGAAAAGAACAGACGGTATTATTGACAGGGCAGCAAGTAACAAAAGAAGAGATATTGCAATCCTTTTGCGAAGCCTTGCAGCTTCAAGTTTCTGCAGCTCCCTTTTATGGTCACCTTTGGGTATGCCCTTTAGTTTTTCGGATGATGAAGCTGTTCTTTGCATATACCTGAGAACATCCTTTTCCTTGGCACCGGCAGAATTCAACTTGGCATGTATGTTCTGACTGTTATATAACTCCTTTTCAAGGGAATTTATTTCATCCGAGATGTTCATGTATCTTTTTCTGGTATTTTCCAGTTCTCTGATTTTACCTTTGGTAATGTCAGCCTTTCTGACTGCCTCTGATACCTTTAAGGCTGATTCGAGCCGTTCAATTTCCTCTTCGAGAAATTGTTTCCTTTCCATGTTCCTTTCCATGTCGGAATTTCTTTCCACGGCAGAACGGAATTCCTTTTCGAGGGTATTTACTGCATTGACTGCCTTGTTATACGGTTTGTCCTGGGTTCTCGAATGTCCGAGGTTCTTCTGTGCCTTTGAAACTGCAGCCAGGGCAGCGGAAGCGGATTCGTCCTCGGCTCCTGTGTTCATGATATTGACAATTCTCTCAAAGAGATGGTTCCTGTCATTTTGTGAAACCGACGTACCTCCCTGGCCGATGAAAACAGAACTTTCGAAACACTCCCGGTCTATTCCGAGAAGATTTTCTCCAACCTTGAGTCCGGTTCTTGGCTGATGTTCAAAATTGCCGCTGATGTTTACAAGATTTTCATCAAAGACCTGGGTTTCGTTTGTCTCAAAATCCTTTTCTATTCTGATCTTTTTACCATTGTCTTTGTACAGTTCAATATATCCGCTGTAATTGGGTGAATCCCATGGTTTGTACCTGGCTTTATCTGAAGGGCGGCCTTCTCCATCAGTCCGTTGGTTTGTAAAACCATAGAGCATGGCCTTGATGAAATTCATAAGAGTGGACTTACCCGCCTCGTTCTTTCCATAAACCAGATTCATCCTGTCAGAGAATGAAAACTCCCTGTCGTTGATTCTACCGAAGCCATTGACTTTCAATTTATCTATCTTCAAAATTCAATACCTCCGGCTTTTTCAATATTTCCGTCATCAATGGCCTTGATTCCGTAATAAAGTGCCTTCATAAGAATTTCCTTTTCATCATCCTTGGCACTTTCCATTCTTTCCATGACAGTTCTTGCAAACTCGCCCTTGAGTCCTCTGAGAAGTGCCAGTTCATCCACCGGTATCGTGACAGATGATTCGTCCCTGACCTTGCAGAAGAGAGTATGTTCCATCAGCGCATTTTCAATGAAAATTGTATCCGGAGCATATTTCATGGATTTTTTACCTACAAGCAGAATCTTGTATAGAACATTATCTTTTTGCAGTTTGCCAATGAGATTTTCTATTATCATTGCGTCATTGTCGAATTCCGAAATATCAGCTTCCATGGTTACATATTCAATCATGGAATTCTCAATGAACTCAATGCTGATACCCTTTGTTTTTGAAACACTTCCCTTGAAATACCCATGGACTCCCGGTTCGTCAAAACCAAGGGGGTCCAGGCTGCCGGGATTATAAATGAGATCATGATATATCCGTTTCCTGTGATTATGCCCTGCGGCTATATAGTCAAACCCCATGGATGCCGCCTGTTCAGAAGAGATTGAATTGTAGTTCCTGGTACCTATCTGAAGGTCGATGTCTCCGTGAAATAAAAGTATATTGATGGCACCTTCATCGGGGTTCATTGTAGTTGGAGTGATGGTGAAAGATTGTCCGGTCTCCCAGCCAAGACCATATAATGTTGTTCCAAGGGTTTCAAAATGTAGTTTTCTTTGATTTTGCCCAAGGAAGAATACATTTTCGTTCCAGTCATATGTCCTGTAATATGAGTTGGCAGCCTCGATGTCATGGTTGCCTGTTATCATTACTACCATGGTTTCGGGTATTGAGCCAAACAATGCATTAAGCGTTGAAATTGTGTTTATATGGACATATGCATTCTCAAAGAGATCTCCTGCTATTAACAGGAAATCCGGTTTTTCATTCCTGGCATTTGAAATCAATCTTGAAAATGCCTCCAGCAGACCGCGCCTTCTGGCTGCTGAAAGTCCCGGCTTTCCTGACAAGGATGAAAACGGGCTGTCCAGATGAATATCCGCGCAATGGAAAAATGTAATGTCTCTCATCTTACTCCTCTTTGTAGGTTACAATTGCAAATGCTACAGCAAAATCATGGCTGTGTGAAAGGCTTATTTCAATGGTTGCACCCTTTTTCTCATTGAATGTCTGAAGTGCCCTGCCCATCAGTTTCACCATCGGTTTACCAAGGCTGTCGTTTGAAATTTCAATGTCAGTAAGCTCAGCGTTTTCTCCTATGCCTGTGCCAAGGGCCTTTGAGACGGCTTCCTTTGCTGCAAATCTTGCAGCAAGGCTTTGGAAACGTCCGGCTTTCCTCGAAAGGCAGTATTCCTGTTCGGCAGGTGTGTATACCCTGTCGCTGAATGATGGACTTCCAAGTACGGATTTTTTTATTCGACTGACCTCAACTATGTCTGTACCGCATGATATATTCAAAACACACCTCCGGTTGTTCTGGTTAAATAGGCATCATATCTTCCTGACAGAACTTCATATGCTTTTGTGGCATCTTCTTCAGACCTATAAAACCCATAGACTGCAGAGCCGCTTCCTGTCATAGTGCAGAAGAACGGATTTGTTTCAAGTATAGCATGCTTTGCCTTTTCAATCAGAGGTTTGAGCGGGAAGATCAGGCTTTCAAATGTGTTCACATCTGTAGTATTTGGGAAGGGAATAAGCATATTCTCAATGGCCTGTACAATTGAATCCATGTCCGGGTGTCGTGGGTTTTTACAACCTGAAAACAAAGAGTAGGCCATAGGAGTTGAAACACTTTCGCCCGGCATTACAATTACCGTGCTTATTCCCTTGAAATCTTTCAGCTTTTCCAATTGCTCACCCCGGCCCCTTGCTCTCATTGTCCCTCCTTCAATAAGGAAGGGAACATCTGACCCAACCTTCGAGGCCAATTCTATCAGTTCATCTGTTCCATATCCGGTACAGAACAATACATTCAAAGCCCTTAAAGCTGCTGCTGCATCACTGCTTCCGCCTCCCAGTCCTGCCTGTACGGGAATATTCTTTTCAATATGGAATCTGACACCGGTCATATCCGCGTTCAGCCCTGCCTTTGCAAAGAAAACCTCCGCGGCACGGTATACGGTATTTCTATCGTCAGTGGGAATACCGGGTTTATTGCAGATCAACTTTATGCCGGATGCGATTTTTTCTGCAGTTACAATATCATGAAGCTCGATAGTTTGCATGACCGTATCTATGCTGTGATACCCATCACTCATCTTACCGATTATATCAAGTCCGATATTCAGTTTTGCATATGCTTTTTCAACAATCATAAATCACCAATCAACTATAATTATATATTGATGGAGTCGTCAATGAAAGCAAGTTTTACCTAGTGGTGATTTGATTCAGAATGATGGTGTACAGGAGTGTTTGAGCAGTTGTCCAGATTTTCAAGCTCCATGGTGACATCCTGTATTCCAAGGTCCGCAAGGGTTTCTTTTATTGCTCTTTTCAACCTTACCGTTCCTTCAAGGTCGAAATTTGTTTTTGTACACATGTGGAAGGTCATGATATTGTTTTCGCCGTCAAGGGTCCACAATTTTGTTCCATGGAGCCCCATGACCTCCGGATGCTTTTCAAGAATTGTCTTTTCAATGCTATCTATGTCATATCCTTCGGGAACGGCCTGAAGGAATATCTTAATTATCTGTTTGAAGTTCCTGAATATATTTCTAAGCACGAAGACTGTTATCAATAGGGAAAGAATCGGGTCAAGGACCGGTACATCTGCAAAGAGAAGCACAATACTTACTATAAGAACGGCAACCCACCCAAGCACATCCTCAAGCAGGTGCAGGGATACTACCCTTTCGGCGATCTTGGATCCCTTTCTCAATCTGATTACAGCAGCACCGTTTATGAGTATTCCAAGGATTGCCAGAAGAACCATTCCACCGGCTTCAACGGGTTCAGGATTGATTATTCTCGGAACCGCACGAAGTATTATAAGAACTGAACCGATTGTCAGTACTATGGAATTCATGAGGGCTCCCATAAGCGAAAGTCTTTTGTATCCGTAGGTATAGGTTGAGTTACCTGTACGAAGGGATCGTTTCTCCAGGAACCATGATAATCCGAGGGTAAAGCTATCACCAAGGTCGTGTATTGCATCGGAAAGAATGGCAACGCTGTTTGTCAGAATGCCGCCAATCAGCTCTACAACAACAAAAACAGCATTCAGTATAAATGCAACTCCAATATTCTTATGGCTTTCATGACTGTGATCATGGTGATCGTGCATGGTAAAATCCTTTCTTAAAATAATTTACCCCAAATAGCCACGGAAACACAAATATTACCATGATATGTTACCATAGGTATAGGAGGTTTATCATGAAAATTGGAATAGTTGGAACCGGAAGTTTTTCCCAGAACTTCATTCCGTTGTTCAAATTACATCCCCTTGTGGAGGAAGTGGTGCTTTGTGACATTGACCACGAAAAACTTGAACAAAACATGAGAAAGCATGGAATCAGCAATGGCTCAGGCTCACTTGATGAACTTCTGGAAACGGATGTGGATTCCGTTGCGATTTTTACTCAGAACTGGATGCATGGACCCCAGGCGGAAAAAGCACTTCTTGCAGGTAAGAATGTTTACTCTTCGGTTCCCGCGGGTCTTACCTTCGAAGAAGTTGAGTATCTTGTTGCTGCTGTAAAAAAGACAGGGAAAACATATATGATCGGAGAAACAAGTTACTATTATCCCGAGGTCATATACTGCCGCAAACAATATGAAGCAGGCAGATTCGGACGGATAGTATATGGAGAAGGTGAATATTATCATGACATGGACCATGGATTATATGACGTAAAGAAATGGAGAGGGGGAAAGGACTGGAAAAGGATAGCAGGGAATCCTCCGATGTATTATCCGACCCATTCTACCAGCTGCATCATATCGGTGACCGGTTCCTATATGACCCATGTTTCATGCCAGGGTTTCATTGATAATCATGAAGACGGTTTGTTCAGAAAAGGCGTAAACAAGTGGGACAACGAATTCAGCAACGAGACGGCACTCTTTCGGATGTCAGACGGAAGCAGCACAAG
>DAINQB010000078.1:7680-9343 GCA_036743175.1 Bacillota bacterium
CACATATTTGTTGATGACCTTATTGAGTGTGCACCAAATCCCCTTAAGGAAGAACTTGTGGATAATCTTGATCTTATGAGAAAAGTAAAATCCGAGGATGGAACACATCTTGGTGCTGCCAGAATACAGGACGTCAGGGTTCTGCCGGTGGAATACCAGGGGGAAAGAAACGGGCACAGAGGATCACATCACTTTCTTATCCATGATTTCATAACCTGTGTTGCAAACGGTTATATGCCTGCAAACAATGTATGGCAGGCAGCAAGATATATGATTCCGGGTTTGATTGCCCATGAGTCTGCAGTAAGAGGCGGAGAACTTCTGGAAATCCCGGACCTTGGACCTGCTCCGGATAAGTTTTTTAAAACATGAAAAAGGAGGGCGTCGCCCTCCTTTGAAGTATGTTCTTTCAGAACAGTGGTATTATCAGTTTCAGCAGGAACAGGGCAACGACCACATACATCATCCAGTGTATTTCCTTGCCCTTCTTGTTGATCAGCTGCAGGATGGTATATGAGATGAAACCAAACATCATTCCGTCTGCAATGCTGCTGAGAATTGGCATGAGAACAATTGTAAGGAAAGCCGGTATGGCTATTGAATAATCCATGAAATCTATCTCTTTTACTGCCCTCATCATCATAAGACCAACGATTATCAAAGCCGGTGCAGTTGCAAAGGCCGGAACTGCCAGGAATATCGGTGAGAAGAACAGTGCGAGAACGAACATGCCTGCCGTTGCTACGGATGTCAGACCGGTTCTTCCACCAACTTCTACACCTGCTGCACTTTCAATGTAACTGGTAACTGTGGAAGTACCAAGCATTGAACCCGCTGTTGTTCCAATTGCATCCGCCATAAGAGCGCCTTTTGCGTTTGGAAGCTGGCCCTTTTCATCAAGGAGATTTGCCTGGCTTGCAACACCAACCAGTGTTCCGATGGTATCGAACATGTCAACCATAAGGAAGGCAAAGCAGATTACTATGAAATCAATTCCAAGTTTCCATGCACCGCTGAAGTCAAACTTGAAGAATATAGGTGCTATTGACGGTGGCATTGAAATAACTGCAGATGGATACAGACTGAATACGCCGACTGACGGATCCGGGACATACCAGCCAATGGCTTGTGCGATTATTCCGAGTACATAGGTAATGAGAATACCCCATAGGATAGCTCCCTTGACCTTGAAATACAGCATGATTCCCATGATGAGCAGTCCTGCAAAAGCAAGTATTACCTGTGGTGTAAGGAAATCCATTCCAACCGTGTAACCCAGGTTAGAGAAACCTATGAAAGCAATGAAAAGGCCTATTCCTGCTGTAATGGCAAGCTTAAGGTTCTTCGGTATGGAATTGATTATTGCCTCTCTGAATTTAAAAAGAGTAAGCAGAATGAATATCAGTCCCTCGATTAAAATTGCCGTAAGGACAATCTGCCAGGACACTCCTCCTGCAACCACACTTGCAAAGAAAGCATTAAGACCCATTCCTGAAGCCAAAGCTACAGGATAATTGGCAAAGAATGCCATGCAAAGTGTTCCGATTACAGCTGCAATTGCCGTTGCGGTGAACAATGCACCCTGGTCCATTCCGGTACTGGAAAGGATCAATGGGTTTACTGCAAGAATGTAAGCCATTGCAAGGAATGTTGTGATACCTGC
>DAINQB010000079.1:0-6910 GCA_036743175.1 Bacillota bacterium
GTTGTTGCTCCTGCTGTTGTAGTTGACGCAGATGCTGCAGTGGCAGTCTGTTGTGCAGTTGTTGTGCCGGTTGTCTGTGTCACAGTTGTACTGGGTTCCGGTTCATCAGAAGGTTCTGTTTTCTTCTTGCATCCTGTAAGTGCAAACAGAGAAACCAAAATTGCCAGAACTACCAAAATACTTATATATTTCCTGAATCTTTTCATTATAAGCCCCCTAAACTCGTATCTCTTATAATTAGTATATATCCGGGTTTTTATTAGCGCAATATAACAATTGTTAATAATGACCCATTTTTCAGCAGATTTTGACTTTCTGTGTTAATTTTTTTACAATTTATATATAAATAGCAGTACCAATCGTATTTTCCGGGTAGAACAAATATATTGCAAGTGCCGGAGGTTAATAATGAAAGAAACATTGAACATAGTATTGTCAGGTCAGGCCGGTCAGGGACTCATGACCCTTGAGTCTCTCCTGGCAGATGTCATAAGGAAGGAATACTACCTTTTTACTTCACCTGAATTCATGAGCCGTGTCAGAGGTGGGAACAACTCCGTGGAACTTGTTCTATCCTCTGAGCCTATTGAATCATGGAGAAAGATTATAGATATCTTGTTTGTACTGGGTCCTGAGAGTTTTGTTAGAATGAAACCCAGGCTTGGCAAAGACACACTTGTAATATCCGAAAGTAAATTCGTTTCATCTGATGAACAAAAGGATATAAGCTTCATCGAACTTCCCCTTGCGGAGCTCTCAAAGGAAGCAGGAGGACAGATATACGGCAATACTATAATTTTCGGATATATATGCAGATTGCTTGGTGTAAGTACTGATTCGGCACGCAACTCCATCAGTCGTAAATTCGCAAAACTGAAGGATGATGTAATTCAAAAGAATCTGGTTGCATTCGATATGGGATATGATTCCCTTGCCAAAGAAGCTTCCATCAAGAATATCAGCAAAGTAAAGAACAAACCTCCCACCAGGGTTATGGACGGTTCCACAGCCGTAGGCATCGGAGCACTTGCGGGCGGAGTCAACTACCTTGCATCATACCCCATGTCACCAAGCACTGGTGTTATGATGTATCTGGCCCGAAAGGGAAAGGAATTCGATGTCCTTGTTGAACAGGCCGAGGATGAAATAGCCGCCCTGAACATGGTAATAGGTGCCTGGTATGCCGGTGCAAGAGGACTTGCCACTACATCCGGAGGAGGTTTTGCCCTGATGTGCGAAGCCCTCTCCCTATCAGGAATAACTGAAACTCCATGTGTCATACATCTTGCACAAAGACCCGGACCTGCTACAGGACTTCCTACCAGAACTGAGCAAGGAGATTTGAATCTCGCCTTGTATGCCGGTCATGGTGAGTTCCCGCGGATCATACTTTCTCCGGGAAATATAAAGGATGCTGCCCTTCTTACAAGCAAAGCCTTCCGGCTTGCCGATAAATATCAGGTCCCGGTAATAATATTGACCGACCAATACCTCCTTGATTCCATGTCGGAAACAGAACCATTTGAATTCGATGAGTCCGCACTGGAAAGCTTTGTTGTTGAAACAAAGAGCGGGTATTTAAGATATGACCTTTCGAAAGGGCCTATATCTCCCAGAGGTATCCCCGGATTCGGCAAAGGATTTGTCAAGGCCGATAGTGATGAACATACAGAAGAGGGGCTTATAACGGAAGACTTTGATGTCAGAAATTCAATGAATGAAAAGAGACTGGCAAAGAAAGCCCTCATACTTCAGGACTATCAGGACGCACAGCTATATGGACCGGATGACTATGACCGTCTGCTTGTTGGCTTTGGCTCTACTTATGGTGTTCTTAAGGAATATGTGGAAACAACCGACAAAAAAGATACTTTCCTTTATTTAAAGCAAGTATATCCACTTCCTGAAACTCTTAAGAAATATTTTGAAAAGGCTGGAGAAGTTGTAGTTGTCGAAAACAATGCAACAGGTCAGCTTGCAGCTCTTCTCAAAGGTGAACTTGATATCAAAGTGGATCATAATATCCTGAAATACAGCGGAGAACCATTTTCCATTGAAGAGATTGAAGACAGGATCGGAGGTCTGTCATGAATAATTTTGAATTCAACCGTGAAATTGATATAGCCTGGTGTCCGGGATGCGGAAACTTCGGTATCAGAAAAGCTTTGCAGAAAGCCCTTCAGGAGCTTGGAATTGAACCTGCAATGACTGTACTTACTTCCGGAATAGGACAGGCTGCCAAGATGCCTCAGTATGTCGATACAAATTTCTTCAATGGTCTCCACGGAAGAGGACTTCCCCTGGCTGTAGCCATCAAGAGTGTGAATCCTGAACTCACGGTAATTGCAGAAGGTGGCGACGGGGATATGTATGGAGAAGGCGGAAATCATTTCATACATAACATAAGGAGGAATCCTGATATAACCCATCTGGTGCACAACAACATGATTTATGGACTTACGAAGGGCCAGGGGTCACCGACTTCCATGCCAGGACTCAAGACCACAGTCCAGATTGACGGTGTCATCAATGAACCTTTCAATCCTCTTTCAGTGGCTCTTTCACTGGGTGCTACATTCGTTGCAAGAGGGTTCTCAGGAGATATGGAGCAATTGACTGAACTGATCAAAGCAGCAATCACACACAAGGGTTATGCACTGCTTGATATTTTCCAACCCTGTGTCTCCTTCAATAAAACCAACACTTTCAAGTGGTATAAGGAGAATACATATTATCTTGATTCAGACCATGACCCCGCTGACTTATCCAAGGCCTTTGACCTGGCATTGAAGAAAGACAAATATCCGCTTGGTATACTATACAAAAAAGAAGGCCTGGAAACCTTTGAAGAAAAAACTCCGGTATACAGGGAAAACAAAACACCTGTAATAAAAAGGAAACGGGACATCAGCAAAGTCAACAACCTGTTATAAATATTAGCTCTTCGTCTGCTAACTCCATTTTTTCACTTTCACCCCTGGGGTAAAAGTGAAAAAACGGGGAGAAATACTGATGATTGGTTTATAATGGGTACTATGGATTACAGAATACGAAAAGCAACAAAAAGCGATATTCAGGATCTGGCTTTGATTTATCACAGTTCCTGGAAGTTTGCATACAATGGAATCATAGACCGGTCATTTCTTGATTCCATGTCACTCGATAAAAGAATAGAGAAATTTAATTCAATGGAAAATATCCCTGAGTATCTTTTTGAGTACAGGGGGAAAATTGCAGGTTGTTCCCGGCTTATTGATTCAAGGGATGGTGATCTCGAATGTTGTGCTGAAATCCAAACCATTTACTTTCTTCCTGAATATACAGGAATGGGGTTTGGAATATTATTTCTAGAAGAACTAAAGGTAATTGCCATCAAAAATAAGTACAGGCATATGATTGTCTGGTGTCTGAGTGATAATTCAAAGGCCATACGGGCATATGAGAAGGCAGGTTTCCATAAGGATAATAACAGGTCTATAGAAATCGGCAACCAGATTCTTCAAGAAACCAGATTCAGATATGACTTATGACTTTTTAATGCTGCGGTTATTCCTGATCCATTCAGCAGCGAAATCCACTCCTGTTTTAAAGTCAAAGAGTACCGACCCGGCATTTCCTATACTCCCTTTTATTACCTGGTAATCTTTTTCAAACTCATCACCAATTTTAGAAAAGTCATCCGAGCAGTAATCAATGGTTCTAAATTCAACCCACTTTCTTTTTCCATCTACCAGCATGGATGTACCAGACTTTTCTCCCAAAGGAAATCCTTCAACCATGGTTTCCCCCAGATGGAATGCCGTACAGTTGTCATATGTAACCCCAAGAAGCAGTATCTTCGCTCCAAGGCTATATAACTTTCCAAGAGGACTCTTCATCCCAAAATGATCTTCAAGCGGGTGTTCCTTTGTAATATATTCAGAGTATTTTCCATTCGCACAGAAGGATACAACCGGATGGTCTGACCTCAGCGTCCCCGGATGGTTCCTGAAGGTTTCAGCTATACGCCCCATTCCTCTGGTTGGGGTAATGTATCTATTAAAAGCAGGCATGTTTTCACGAATTGCCGGAATCCATTCCTTTGGAACGGGAGGATTGCTCCAGTTGGCAGGGTCAGTCCAGTCCCCGCTGTGGGCAGGCATGACAAGAGTTCCCTCATCCCCAAGAACCTCCAGCAAAGCCTCGATTACAGCCTGAGAGCCACCACAGACCCATCCCATGGATGACAAGGATGAGTGAACCACCAAAACCTGACCTTCGGAAATTCCAAGTCGTCTAAGATCCCTCTTGATTCCTTCAATCGTGACGGGTGATTTTGTTTTTTCTATAACACTTTTTTCGCTCATGATTTATATAAATGCCTTATCTATTGCTTATTCCCAAAACGCAAAACACATTTTTTCACTTTTACCCCGGAGGTAAAAGTGAAATTTTTTGATTTTTACCCCGGAGGTAAAAGTAAAAAAAGGTCTCGCGGGAAGCACGGATAGCCTCCTTCACTGCAGGAGATTGTCAAATCCTGCTGATATCGGGAATACCTTCATCAATCTTCTCCATAGGCGATGATTTCAAGATCTTCAATCAGGGCATGGGAACTTCCCCATGTTCTGAATCCCATATAATTTTCTGCGTCATTATCTGCCTTGTCAACCAGAATCAGTTCGTCAGCTGTAATATCAACCCCATCTATTCTGACAACCATCCTGTTCTGGGTTTCATTATACTCATAGACATCAATCTCTATTTCGTGCTCCTCATTCCAGAATGTATCGGAGTCATAGTCAGGTATTACATCCTCAGGTTTTATCCTGGCAAAAGGTGAATATTCACCACCATTGCTTCTCTCCCGGAATATAAATTCACCGCTGCCATATCCGGGGTCATACTGGAAGATAAAACCTGAATCCCTTGCATTTTCATCAGTTATGGATTCAACCATAATTCCGTATCCGTTGCTGCCATCAAGCTGAATATTGGATATTATAGTATATTCATCGAGTTCAAGAGGAAAGAATATCCTGTTTTCTCCTGTTGAATCATTTGTCAGTACAAGCCTGCCATCTACCTCCATTACAACCCAGTCATCCCTGTCATGGGTTATTACTACTTCAAGCAGCCGCTCTATTTCTTCTGCTGTCATGTTTGAAAAATCATACTTATATGAAGCTGATGAGTTTGCATCGATAATTGTTGATCCATGTATTGAACAGACTATTGTATCTCCTTCTACGGAAAGAACCCCACCTTCAGGGCACTCCACTTTTTCAGCAAAGTATTTGCCTGTATCATCCTGCAGGACTTCTTCCAAGGTAAGGGTTCCATCTTCGTATCTTAATCTCTGAAAAGCCCTTATTACATGGTATCTGTTTGCCTGACAGGTTCTTGTTGATGCTTTTGTTGTCAAGCCTGGATAAACAGCAATCGCAATGAGTGCAAGAACTCCTATCAGGGCTATTACAACCATCAATTCTATAAGAGAAAATCCTTTGTGATTTTTCATGATACCCCTCCGATTTTTCTTTAGTATAAAGGAATACTACCATATCGGAGTAATATTTGTAAAATCTGTATGTAATATCACCAGCCATATGCAATTATGTTATATACTTACAGATGTCAGGGGGTAATAATTATGAATAGCAATTTGTTATGCAAGCAGGACTACGTCGATTTGGTTTCATCTACAAGGGACAATCGAATGCAGTGGTGGCGTGAAGCCCGTTTTGGGATGTTCATACACTACGGACTTTATTCACAGTGGGGTCGCCATGAATGGACACAGGTCCTTGAAGATATACCTGTTGAAGAGTATGAGAAACTTGCTGATACATTCAACCCGAAACCCGGAGCACCAAGGGAATGGGCTGCCCTTGCAAAGAAAGCCGGCATGAAGTATATGGTGCTTACAACCAGACATCATGAGGGATTCAGTCTGTGGGATTCAAAGGTCAACCCATATAATTCCGTCAACTTCGGCCCGAAAAGGGATATCGTAAGGGAGTTTGTTGATGCCTGCCGGGAATACGACCTTGGAGTCGGGTTCTATTCATCCCTTATGGACTGGCACCATCCTGATTCATGGAGATGCGCCTTTGACAGTGAAGCAAGGATGAGGTTCAACAAATATATTGAGGCTCTCAACACAGAACTGTTGAGCAATTATGGTAAGATCGATATTCTCTGGTATGATGTATCATCTCCGATGGAACATTGGGAAGGCTGGAATTCGCTGGAGATTAACCAACGCATGCGTGAACTTCAGCCCGATATAATAATCAATAACCGCAGCAAACTTGAGGAAGATTTCTCAACGCCCGAGGAACATGTCACCGCCTTTGATTATGACTGGGAAGCCTGCATGACTTTCAATGGATTAAGCTGGGGATACATGGATGAGAACCAGACTAAAAACTACAGTTATACTCCTCAGCAAATTGTCAGGATGATCAATACATGTTCATTCAGCGGTGGAAATCTTCTGCTCAATATAGGGCCAAAGCCTGATGGTTCTGTTCCCAGCGATGTAATCGAACCCCTTGAAAAAGTCGGGAAATGGCTCGAGATATATGGTGATGCCGTTTATGGCAGACTCACGAAGAACAGGGACAGGCAGAATGCAGATT
This sequence comes from Bacillota bacterium, assembly GCA_036743175.1. GTDB lineage: Bacteria > Bacillota > Clostridia > DUPQ01 > DUPQ01 > JAFGQE01. Next base: position 6,624 of record DAINQB010000079.1, read on the forward strand.
TCAGAGGCAATGGTGTCTGCGGCGCATCCAAGAAGGGAAAAAACATCTATCTGTGGAACTGGATATGGCCTGATGGCGGAACCATGGGATTCGGAAGTTATCTGACCAAACCGAAGGCAGTGAAATTCCTGAATACCAATGAACCCATTGATTTTGAATACAGGGATTATCGTATTATTCTTAAGAATCTGCCTGAAAAAAGCCCTGATGATATACTTGGAATCGCAGTTATAGTAATGGAATTTGATGAAGATCCCAAATTCATTTCAATGGGCAAATATCCCCAG
>DAINQB010000079.1:7010-9000 GCA_036743175.1 Bacillota bacterium
AATGCCCAGAAACTCATTTATTGCAATTTCCGGAATTCTAAACTCTCCGTCATTTATATTCTTCCATTCATACATTCTGAAGGTATCATATGTGTTTCCTTTCAATATCATTGATTTCATTTTTTTAGGTAAACCGAGCTTTTCAACGTCCAGTTTAACATTCACTTCAACGGAAACAGCTTTTTCGGATTCAGGACCTCCCCCGCTGCATAGAATCAACAGTGCCATGCTTCCATCAACCACATAGAGTGAATATGTTACCTCATCCATGTCAAGTTCTATTACTTTTTCTGAAAGATAGTTGTAATATCTTGCCTTTTCCATTGGGAATGCCTTCCACATCTGCCACAAAGCAATATAGTGTGGGGTGTGAGCAGGATCCATTGATGCCATTATTGACTTTCCGAGAATCCCAAGACCTATGTGAGGTGTCAAACCTTCCCTTATTATGCCTGCCATTGCATCCCTTGACCTGAACTGCCTTTCCTTTCTTCTGTGCATTGTCCACAAGGTCGGCGCAACGCCTGTCTGGACACCAATCGTTTCGGGGAACAGGTCTTTCTGTCCTTCTCCCGTAAGGCATGCATCAAAACCCTCTGCATAATCACTGGGAACAAGAAGACTTCCTCCATGACCAATCATAATTGCTTCTTTGCCGATTTCCTGACGCAGTTCCCTCATCAATCTCAGATAATCATAGAAATTAAAAATACCTTTTGCATGACCATGTCTCTCATCTGTACATATGGCAATTGAAGGCCATGCAAAGTCTATATACAAACCATCAAACCCATATTTTTTATAGCATCCCAGGACACTATTTTTAATGTATGAGTATGCCTCAGGACATCTTAAGCAAAGTTCATCGCAGTCATAATCCGAATTTGGTTCATAGAATACTATCTGTGTATTTTTCAGGGAATGCCAGCATAATTTTCCATTGTCATTGATACATCCTGAAAGTGTAGCATGCATGGGCGAAGCCTGTGATATAAGCAATGGCTGCATATAGAACATCATTTTCATGCCGTATGATTGTGCTCTTTCAATTACTTTCTTAAATTTAGTTTCATCAATTGGAACAGAGCCATCTATCCATTTGAAAGACGGCATATGAAGAATCAAAATGGAGCACCCATATTCATGCATTTCACCAATCATATCAAGGGAAGGAAGCTCCGGATAATGTCCGTACCAATGGTAAATCCTCTGTCCACGTACCTTATTGGGCTCATTGTCAATGGATGATACATTGATCATCCATCTGCCTTCATATTCGCCTCCCATGGTCTTAAGGTTATCACTTTGTACTTCCCAGCCAAGGAACCTTCCTTCCTCATCCTTTCTAATTATCTTCCTTCCATCCATGACAGTCTCAAACAAAAAATCAACGCTGTTTGTAATTCTTCTGTCATCAACGGAAAAGTTCACTGAAGTTGCCCTGTGATAACTTCTTTTGTCTTTTTCATCAGTATTCTTTATTTCATATCTGCTACTGAATACAGGATTTTCCCTCAGGGCAATCCCTGTCAGGAATTTACCTTCGGGGTTGTCCTTAATACATTTTAACTTGAAGTTGCATATTATATATGAATCAGATGATGTCTCATAGTAACAATCGATTTGATAGAGTCCCTGTTCGGCATATACCGGTTGGGGCTTCATGTACAAAATTGATTTATCATCTATAAAAATATCATCTATTTCATTTGAGTTACCATTGAACTCAATCCTTGTCTTTGGCATTTTCGATTTCCTCCCTGACCATTTTCAAGTATTCTTCCCTGTAAGGTTCCCACAGCTCAATCAAAGTTCCCTGGTCATCCCTAATCGTCGCAAATTTACCGTAATTATATTCCATTGGTTCCTTTACTATTTCTACATCTTTCCTTTTCAGCTCTTCTATCATTTCATCCATGTTGTCAACGGTCAGATTAAGATATGGAAAGGAATCGTTTCCCTTTTCCAGGGTTATAAGGGTCAGGTTTGT
>DAINQB010000080.1:0-3025 GCA_036743175.1 Bacillota bacterium
AGCTCCAGATAGTTAATATATGAAGTATCCATCTTCTCTTCCACTACACTATCCTTAATTACTGACTGCAGCCTTTCAAGGCACCGGCTTGGCTTTTTATCAAATCTGTCGATGTATTCACTTGATTTTTTCCTGCTCGGAAAGTATGTTTCGTTCATAGCAAACAGAGCCATCAGAAAGTGTTCAATGGCTGTATCCAATACAGAATGATAGAAAAGAATATCCTTACGACTTATTGCTCTTTCAAAATCCTCCGGATCCAGCATTCTGGAAGTGTGGAATGCTATCATTTTTTCTTTCAGGCTGCCTGGATATAGTTTCAATACTTTTTGGGACGTACTTAAAAAACCGTCTCTGTCATAGAGAATATTGATACTTGCAAGCATGGCCACCCTGCCTATTGGGAAATAACCATTGTCCAATTTCCACAGATACTTCCCTTTTACGATGTCTTCTGTGTTTTTCAGGACATCTGACTTCTTGAAATACATGACGAATGTTTCAATATTTTCAATGGTGCAAAAATCCATGTTCCCCCATGCATAACTCTTTCCCACATATCCTATGTTTTCGATTCCCGGAACTTTTGCTAATTGTTCAAGCCGGGTTTTCTCTTTGGGGATTTCATCACAATAGACAAATATATCGAAGTCACCTTTTCCCGGTAATGGAAAAGGCCTGAGTTTTCCGCTGATTCCTATTGCACTGACCTTGTCTAGGTTTGCAATTTCATTTATCAAACCGTTAAATATATTTGATATTCTTTCTTCCATTGAAGGACCCTCCACTTATTACTTAAAACCATGCCATATTGTAAAAATACACATTAGTCCAATTATTATAGCCCATGTAATCCCATATATCACCTGGCTACTGTTTGAATAATATATTCCAAAACTGAAAACTCATCCGGTTGTGCTATTATTACTATATAAGAAACAGAGAATATTGACTGTTTTCAGAGGTGCATATGAATAATTCATTGTTTATAAAAAACATAAAGCAGATAATAACATGCGATGCCAATGATACTGTACTCAGTAATGTCAACATGCTGATGAGCAACGGGGAGATTAAATATATCGGCAAAGAATCATTTGAGGCTGATAAGGTCCTGGATGCAACGGGTATGGTCATGTATCCGGGGCTTGTGAACACTCACCACCATCTGTATCAGATATTTACAAGAAACCTGCCGCAGGTACAGAATCTGGAACTTTTCGACTGGCTGATAACACTGTATGAGATATGGAAAAATCTTGACTCAGAGGTTGTCTATTACACTTCCCTTGCAGGCATGGGAGAGCTTCTTAAAAATGGATGTACGACCTGTTTTGACCATCATTATGTATTCCCGAAGGGTCAGAACAATTTGATAGAAACACAGTTCGAGGCTGCCGATATGCTGGGAATAAGGATGCACGCATCCCGTGGGAGCATGTCACTCAGTAAAAAAGACGGCGGTCTTCCCCCTGACAGTGTAGTCCAGACTACAGATGAAATCCTTGCTGACTCGCAAAGGCTTATCGAAAAGTTCCATGACTCTTCTAAATTCTCCAAAAGACAGGTTGCACTTGCTCCTTGCTCACCTTTCAGTGTAACCCAGGATCTGATGATCCAAAGTGCAAAACTTGCCCGTGATTATGGGGTAAGACTCCATACACATCTGGCAGAGACCAGGGATGAGGATGATTACCTGATAAAGAACCATGGTATCAGACCTTTGGAATTCATGGAAAAACTTGGTTGGATTGGAAGTGATGTTTGGTTTGCACATGGTATACATTTCAACGAATCTGAACTTAAAACACTTGCTGCCACAGGGACGGGTGTTGCGCATTGCCCCATTTCCAATATGAAGCTTTCATCGGGAATTGCCAAAATACCGAAGATGCTGGAACTCGGTGTACCCGTTGGCCTGGCGGTAGACGGAAGCGCCAGCAATGATGGTTCCAACCTGCTGGAGGAAATACGGGTTGCATATCTATTGCACAGACTTAACAGCAGCAAGGAAGCACCTTCAGGATATGACATACTGAAGATTGCAACCAAAGGTAGTGCAAGAATACTGGGTAGGAATGATATAGGCGTTTTATCCGAAGGTTATGCAGCGGATGCATTTTTGGTTGATTCAAACAGAATGGAACTGGTCGGCACAGAAGAGGATTATAGGTCGGTGTTTGGTGCTGTTGGTCTTAAAGGTCCGGTTGATTTTACTATTGTTGGTGGTCAGATAGTTGTTGAGGATGGAAAACTCAAGACAGTTGATGAGGAAGAGCTTGCTGCAAAGGCAAATTTGAAGTTCAGAGAGTTTTATCATAAATCCTGATGTCAAATAAGCTTGCACATATGAACCTTAATACTTGTCCTGTTTAGTTGCTTAATTATCCCTTAGCTGCCAATTAAGGCTCATTATGTTATACTAAACATATATTATAAATCAAACGGAGAAAGAGATATTATGAAGAAACATCAATTGTTCAAAGCTCTATGCAAAGGAGAAATTCATGTTAGCAACGAAGGTCAGCTATACATCAATGAAGTCATTTCAAAGGAAGATTATGACAGGCTCCCTGAGGAGGTTAAAAATGATTATTGCCGTTCATCCAATGATGGAAGTTATTCAAAAAGAATCATTGTAGGCGATGATTCCGGTAATATTTCATCTGACGAACTGGTACTGGTCACAATGATAAACACACAGAAAATCCATGATATCCGAGAATCAATTGCATCCATTGAAAAAATGGTCAGATTCTTCTATGTTATTGGAGTCTTTTGTCTGGTGGCGGGGTTATTGGGACTCTTTATATATTTGCTGGCAAAATAAACTCATTCATTTAATTTTAATCTGAAGTTATCAGTGAACCAAAAGCCATCAATCTTCTTCAATCAGTTCAAATGCAGAAAACGGACATCCCGCTGATGTTGCATAATACAGTCCTGAGCAAATGCTTTCGTCCAGAGTCATCCATTCATAGGGTGCTCCTTTTTCAATGTTTGCATTTGTATGTTCCGCAAGTTC
>DAINQB010000080.1:3125-4541 GCA_036743175.1 Bacillota bacterium
GCATCTATGAATATGGCAAATGCAGTCCCCCATACATCAGGCTGTCTGCAGATTCCTGTTGATGATAACAGCCAGCCTTCCTCAGATGAGAATTCTTCTGTGATGAAGGCTTTGGTATTCTTTGCTATAGCTGAAAACCTTTCTGATTCTTCATGATAATGGCATAGTTTCGTCATTTTTTCCATATGTTTTGCAGCTCTCAGTTTCAGTAATGAAGGAAATAAAAGCAAGCCGCTTTTGGTGATTTGGTCACAGAATCCCCAGTCAACAATATAGTGTGGTAAAACGCTCCTGCACAAACCTGTATCAATATCGGTCAATGATGAATCAAAGGCTTTCATAGCTCTGTCCAATGGTGACAGCCCATCGAGTGGAGTCGTTAAGAATGAAATAGTCATTTCCTTTGATGAAGATAGGCTGAATTGGTACATCATCGATATGAAATAGAAGGCATCATCATGGGGTGGCTGATAACCGCAAAGTCCTGTTCCCTGGTTTATACCTGACTCATAAGTTCCCGGGAAAAACACGGAACCACCATCATAATTGATATGGTCAGGTATGGCCCATGGCGGTATATATAGATTGTTTTCAAGCTGCCTGCCCTCAACACCATTCTGTCCGTAACGGCATATGAACTCAATCCAGTCATGAAGTTCATCCACTCCTATGAGTCCCGACTCTGCCGTCATAGCAGCATCCCTAACCCAGAATGACGGATATTTCATGTCACCGGAAGGTACCAGCAGCTTATATTTCCTCTGCGGGTCCCCGGGAGACTTCACTGTAATCCTGCATCTTTCGATGACCCTTAAGGCTGTTTCCTTATAAGCTGATTTCAGTTCATTCCAGTTCATTTTGTATACCCCTTTGATGCTGATTGTCCGTTTCATTATACTCCTTTACGTATGATTTGTAATAATTATCTTAAATGGTGTTAATTGCCTAAATCATACGCCGGGTGTATACTTGCATTGCATTTGTATTCATCATTTCGTAATAAAATTAAATAGAGGAAAAGCCCTTTTAATGCTACGGGCCGGTTTCAATCATGATGAAACGTATATGCCTTATATTTCTGTCCTTTATATTGGTTGTTTCCTTGTGCAGTTGTTTTATTACCAATAGCGAAGTTTCTGATCAAAGGACTACGCCATCTCCTAAACCCACAGCATGGCAGACCCTTGCTCCGGGTGTGGATCCATACGCCGACTTCAGGGAGAGTACTTCAACACCCGTTCCTGCAAGTACAAGAACCCCTGAACCCATTCAGACACCCTTGCCAACACCTGTTCCGGTTCCTACACCTTCACCAGTTCAGACTGCAGCTCCTACACCAACACCTGCTCCAACACCCACTCCGGCACCCACTCCTTCACCTACTCCGGCACCAACTCCAGTTCCAACGCCTACTCC
>DAINQB010000080.1:4641-8433 GCA_036743175.1 Bacillota bacterium
TTGTTTACATCGGTTTTTATAACTGACCATGTGGCTCCGCCGGTGCTCATGAATATGAGATACTTGTCCCTGTCGCCTTCTGCATAACTCAGATCAATTATTTCAGCGTCGGTCGTACTGTATCTGTAGTACATTGTGTACTCATATTCAGTGAACGGCAGATAAAGTTCTATGGTATCCGGGTTTTTCAAAAGATCCTTGTTCAGGGTCTTTGTATAAGAACTTCCCAGGTACCCCTCAATCTGAACGGTCTCGTAACGTTCCAATGAAACTGGATCAAATCCCGCTGATTCTGCAAATGCCCTGTATCCGTAATATGCTCCAAGTGCAGTCCAATGATGGTCCGTCCTGAAGTAGATGTATTCATCCTTGTTCTTATTCAGTTCATCATATACGTTCACCGGGATTATACCGGGGTCAAGTCTGCTGTAGAGATAGTCCATGGCATCATTTTGTGAATCGGTAATATCGCTGTATCTTCTTAGAATGGCAAACTCACCTGCTGTGGGAGCTATCATAGAATAAATGGTTTTGTCTTCTCCCAGCACCTCATGATACTGGTTCAGGACATCAGTGTAATAATCTATGCCTTCCCTGTTGAACTTGAACAACTGCACTGCCTTGCCGTCTATTATCAGATAGTAACCAACGGTATCCTCCTCGCCGAATTCCTTCGGTGGCTGGGTTGGTTCCGGAGTGGGTGTAGGTGTTGGTTCAGGGGTGGCTTCCTGGGTTGGTTCAGGCCCAGGATTCTCAGATTGCGCAGGAGTTTCAGTTGCAGGATTCTCCGTTTGTGCAGGTATGGGTTCTGCGGATGGGGTTGGTGTTGGATCAGGGGTTTGCTCCCCGGTGTTGATGTTCTCCCCTGATTCATGGGTTATGACAAGGGTTACACCCGGTTCACCCAGCGACAATGCATCCCTTATATCCCTGCTGGCCATGACCATGTTGTCTCTCTTTATGAATGTGTCACTGTAAAAATCCTCATAATCCCTGAAATAGCTTCCGTTGAACAGTGACTCAATTGCGAACTCCGGTTTGCTCTTGAGCATCCTGTTCTCAAGAGCTGATACCGTATCTTTTTCAAAGTTCAGGAAGTTTGCAACCAGGAGACCACCCAGTATGACTATGAATGCAATAGCATCAATTCTTATCTTTTTCATTTCACTTGGTCTCCTTTCCTAGAATCTGAAATACAAAAACGGGTTATAGCTCTGTCCGACCAGGAATATTATGGACAATATGAGTATAGCAACATTTACCACAGGTTTGAACACATCATCAAGGAACGACTCCATCCCTGTGTTTGTGCTTAAATATTTCTTCAGCCTATTGAACAGAATTTTAACAACCGGGGTAGATGCAATCACCGCCAGGGCTATGAATATGAGATTTTCCCTGAACACCAGTGACACTTCGCTTCCGGTGAAAGACCCTGCATTTCCGAACATAACACCAAGGAATCTGAATGCTTCCGAAAGATCCGTGTGATAGAAGAATACCCATCCGATGAGCATTACAAGCAGAAGATATATCCTAGAAAATATCCCCGGAATTTTCTCAAAGAATTTTGCAAGGAACCACTTTTCAGCAGCAATGAAAACAAAGTAGTAAAGCCCCCATATAATGAAGTTCCATCTGGCCCCGTGCCAGAGCCCCGTAAGGAACCAGACTACAAGCAGATTCCTTATGTGGAACCTGCGGTTTCCTCCCATTGGTATATAGACATAGTCCCTGAAGAAGCTGCTAAGGGAAATATGCCATCTTCTCCAGAAGTCCGATGCACTCTTTGCGGTATATGGGTAATTGAAGTTCTCCTTGTAGGTGAAACCGAACATTCGGCCAAGACCTATGGCCATGTCGGAGTAACCGGAAAAATCGAAGTAAATCTGAAATGCAAAAAGTATTATACCGAGCCATGCACCTGTAACCGGAAGTTTGTCATAATCAGTACCCAGGAATATAATGGCAAGTTTTCCGGCAGTATTCGCAATCAGTACCTTTTTACCAAGTCCCAGTATAAAGCGGTTTACCCCTTCACCAAACCCGGCCCATGTAATCCTCCTGTCCTCTATTTCAGCAGCAATGTCTTTGTACCTTACTATAGGGCCTGCAACCAACTGATGGAAAAGGGATACAAACAGCAGCAGCTTGAACAGGGACTTCTGTGCCTTTACCTCTCCCCTGTACACATCTATTACGTAGGAAATGGTCTGGAATGTATAGAATGATATACCTATCGGCAGGGTTGTCCTGGGTACGTTCATGTTTAGATTGAAAAGCTGGTTCAGGTTCTCCACCATGAATCCCGAATACTTGAAAACACCCAGGATAAGCAGATTCCCTGTTATGGAAAGTATGAGGAAGAATCTGGCTCTGGGGGTTCCTTGGTATTTTTCAACATTCTTTCCATTGAAATAGTCAAATACTGAACTGAAAATAAGTGCAATGATCCAGACCGGCTCACCCCATGCGTAAAATACAAGTGACGAAACTATAAGAACTGCATTTCTCCAAACCTGGTTCTTTACAACGAAGTACAGAAGCAGATTGACGGGAAGGAAAACACATAGAAATATGAGACTGGAAAATACCAAAGACGGAAACTCCTCTTAATAATTATTATCTTTTGTAAATCAACGGCAAACCACCCGGGCAAGTCATTTCAGCTTTTTGTTCACCACCGTTGCTGCACATAACAAATATACACGAAGAGCCCTTTGTATACAACCATGACGGAGACAGAAAACTGCTTTTTCAGTGGTATATGTGTTCTACGATGATTTCATTTGTACCATCCTTGATTGTGACCAATGTAGCACCCTGTTTGTCTTTGTCTGAATAGGATGATGGTCCTGTCTTAAGGCAATACGTAAGTCTAATACCTTCATATTCAATTGAAGAGTTGTTGACATGGTCGTGGCCTGAGAATATATGGGTTGTGCTACCAAAATCCTTGATTATGTCAAAAAATCCGGTGTTTACAGGAGCACTGAAAACATCCTCACGGTTATCGCCAAAGGCCAGTTCCGAAGGAATATCACCGTTTTCCAGAGCAGTCAAGGCATCCTTGAATTCAGGTAATGGTATATGGAAGAACAGCATGGACGGAACCCCGGACTGGTTCCTCACCACCCATTCATACCACTTGATCTGGTCGTAATATATATAGTCATAGTCATAACCTTCGTCATATTTCCTCCTGGAGTTTGAATCCAGCATTATCAATGAATATATAGGATTATTGCTTTCATCTGTGATATTGACCACATAGTTCCCAACGCCATGGATGTTCCCCGGACCCATTTCAAACAATGAATTTTCGGCTTCTTCGTATCTGTTCCCGTTCCACAGTCTGTCTTCTATCCACTCGGAGTCGTGATTGCCAAGGGTCACTCCCCATGGTATACCGAAACCTTCAAATTTTCTGACCAGCCTGTTTGTCATCAGGTCGGAGAAAAACCATGATACATTGTCACCTGCAGTCATTATGAAGTCAGGATTGGTTCTTTCAACCATTTCCTCTGCTATTTTCAAGGCCTTTGCATTTTCAAAGGGATTGGCGGCAAGCTGGATATCGGTAAGTACCAGTATCCTGAAATCCTCTCCATCCTTTTTTACAAGACTGTTTATATCATCAGTCACAAATGTCTCAGTATCACTCCAGAGTTCAGAAGATGCAACACCTCTTCTGAAAATTTTCCCAAAAAGTTCTGCTACCGCAAAAAGTACAAGTGCAACTACCAGTACAATTATTAATGTCTTTAATATTCCTTTGATGCCTTTTTTCAT
>DAINQB010000081.1:0-4379 GCA_036743175.1 Bacillota bacterium
TATGAGGGACTGGGCGGAACGATAAGGATGTTCATAAGCGGAGCTGCTGCAATGACCCCGGAGATAGCTGAATTCTACAGGAACATCGGACTTAACTTCTTCCAGGGCTATGGCCTTACGGAAACATCCCCTATCCTTTCAGTGAACAGTGATACGGATTTCATCGATGCATCTGCAGGGAAAGCAATTCCCGGAGTTGAGATTCAGATCTGGGAACCAAATGAAGAAGGTATCGGTGAGATAGTTGCCAAAGGTCCCAATGTGTTCGTTGGTTATCTTGATGAACCTGATCTGAATGAAGAGATATTCGAAGGCGGATACTTCCATACAGGCGACATGGGTTATATGGATGATGCAGGATTCGTCTTCATTACAGGTCGTAAAAAAAATGCAATCGTTACACAGAACGGCAAGAACATCTATCCTGAAGAAATAGAGCTATTGATAAACACATATCCATTTGTCATTGAATCCATGGTTTATGGCGTCATTGAGGAAGGTTCAAAGGAAGAATATATCACCGCAGCGGTTTATCCCGATGTTGAGGCAATAGCTGCAGAATTCGGTAATTCGGACCCGCAGTTCGTTGAGGAAAAGGTACGGGAAATGATCAAGGAAGTAAATTCCAGTCTTGTTGATTACAAGAAGATCAGGGATGTAAAAATAAGGAACGAGGAATTTGTCAAAACCACTACCAGCAAAATCAAAAGGTATGTTGATGAAAACAAGGACTAGTGGTGATTGACCTCTCTAAGGAGTGCCGGAATGGCACTCCTTTTTTTGTTTTATCATAAAATCCCGCACTATGCGTATAGTTATTGATACCAAAACACTCCATGGGGTGATAACTATGCAGGTAATTTATGCTACAATATTTTTATTGTCAGTAAACATTATATGTCATTACGGAGGAAAGATATGAGAATAGGCTTTGATCCAATCCATGAAAACAGACCGATCACAGATTTGAGGGATCTTTTATACAGCGGACTTAAGCTGTATGGGGACAATCCGCTTTTCCTTGAGAAAAGCAGGGATACCGGAAAGTATGAAACCATCCTGTACCGGGATTATGTAAAGGAGGTTGAGTATCTTGGCACCGCCCTCATGGACCTGGGACTGACCGATGAATTCATAGGTGTCATGGGCGAGAACAGGTACAGATGGGTCACATCCTATCTTGCTGTTGTAAACGGGGTAGGAACCGTGGTTCCCATAGACAAGGAACTGCCGGTCAATGAAATTATGAACATAATCGACAGATGCTCCCCTGCCGCTGTGATCTTTTCAGGAAAAAAGAAGGAACAGATTGAAGAAGCAGCGAAATCAGCGGGAAATGTCAGATTTTTCATAGGTATGGATATTGCAAAAGATGAAGAGGACGGCCGGTTCATCTCCTATGATGCCCTGATTGAGAAAGGAAAGGCTTTGCTGGAATCAGGTGACAAAAGATTTATAGAAGCTGTCATCGATCCCATGGCAATAAAAATACTTCTTTTCACATCTGCCACAACCTCAAAATCAAAGGCCGCCAAACTCTCCCACCACAATATCGCTTCAAACCTCATGTCAATGGTTACCTTGATTCAATTGCACGAAACGGATACATTCCTTTCAGTACTTCCGCTTCACCATACATATGAGTGCACATGCGGATTCCTTTGTCCCATGTACATGGGATGTTCAGTTGCATTCTGTGAAGGCCTCAAGTACATTGTTGACAACATGAAGGAATCAGGAACGACCATAATGCTTGGTGTTCCTCTTCTTTTTGAAAACATGTATAAGAAACTTTGGAAGAAAGCCGAGGCTTCCGGATCTGCTAAAAAAATGCGGACTGCTTTGAAAATCTCAAATTTCCTGATGAAACTCGGCATTGATGTCAGAAGAAAACTTTTCAAGGCCATTTATGATGGTCTGGGTGGTTCCATAAGGATGTTCATAAGCGGCGCTGCAGCCATATCCCCGGAGGTAGCTGAGTTCTTCAGAAATATAGGACTGGATTTCTTCCAGGGTTATGGATTGACTGAATGTTCACCCATCATTGCCCTGAACAGCGACACTGATTTCGTTGATTCAGCTGCGGGCAAGGCAATTCCGGGTGTAGAAATTCAGATCTGGGAACCCAATGAGGAAGGCATCGGTGAAATCGTTGCCAAAGGTCCCAACATATTCGAAGGATATCTGGATGAACCGGAACTGAACAAGGAAATATTCGAAGGCGGTTATTTCCACACAGGTGATATGGGTTACATGGACAAGGAAGGCTTCATTTACATCACAGGCAGGAAAAAGTGCGTTATCGTAACCCAGAACGGAAAGAACATCTATCCGGAGGAAATTGAACTTCTGGTAAATACTTCACCGTATGTCGCTGAATCAATGGTATTCGGAAAAATGGAAGATGATTCCAGGGAAGAAGTCATAACCCTTTCAGTTTACCCTGACCTTGAGGCATTTGATGCAGAATTCAACGACAGGTCACAGGATTTGATCGAATCAAAACTTAAAGAACTGGTAAGGGATGTTAATTCCCGATTGATTGACTACAAGAAAATAAAGGACCTTATGATAAGGACAGAACCCTTCGTAAAGACTACTACAAGTAAAATAAAACGCTACGTGGAAGAAAACAAGCAATAATTCGAAGAATCCATTCCAAAACGGTCACTTCATCCCACGGATGATGTGACCGTTTTTTTAATATTTGCCATATTCTATGGTTGCCTCTACCATTTCGATGTAATTTCTCCTGGTTTTTTCTGAGAGCGGTACATTTATGGGAGCGGCTGTGGCAAGCATTATATACCCGGTTGTCCCTTTTGCCATTTCCATTGACCTTCTGACTATCTCCCTGACTCTCTGGGGCGATGAGTTTTCAAGCTCGTGGAGTTCCATTCCGCCCATCAGGCAGAACCGGTCACCGCATTTTGCCTTCAGATATGCAAGGTCTGCATCTCCGTCCGGCGGAGGTTCGCAGGGGTCAAGTGCCATGGCATCCGTAAGCAGGAATTCATCAAGGACATTCCTTATCTTTCCATGGCAGTGTATTCTTGGTATGCCCCCTGCCTCACGTATTTCACGGCACATGATGATAAGGTATTTTGTCACGATTTCATTGAACATTTCAGGAGAAAGATACGGAGGGGTTGCATATTCAGGTCCGCAGATCCTGAACATGACATCCTTTACATCATATTTCAGTATCTGTCTGAGGTGATACATCTGAACTTCAAATATTGCATCCAGGAATCTTTTTATGGTATCGGTTTCGGTTATGCAATACACAAGGAATTCGCCCATCTCAACGATATGGGCTCCCTCACCTATGGGATCAGCAGGTGAAAGCATCACAATACCACTGTCCCCCGCTTCCTCCTTTTCCCTGAGGACTTTCGTCATATCAATGCAGGAAGCCTTGTCAGGAAGCACATTTATATACGCTTCGATATCCTCAAGGTCCTTGCAATAGTGTTCAAGAACCCACCATGTATTGACATTGTCATTCTTCTTCTGAAGCATCCTGAGGTCTCTTCCGGGAGCATGGATTATGGATTCGGAATAAGTGCACCCATCCCCCCTCCATTCCCTGTTTTCCTGGAGCCTGAATTCACCCCTGTCCTCATTGGTCATGTAAATCCGGTCCGCCTTTTTAGCAAGGTAGTCCATCAGCTCCTTATAGGAGGGCTCGGTTTTATAAAAACCATCATTGCACCATCTGTCCAGCTCGTAGCCTGAAAAAGGCACCCTGTCCAGAGGTTCCAGATTGACTGCAGCAAGAAGTCTTTCCCTTGAGTTCATCATACGACCATCCTGTTTTTCTTTAATTTATCCACAATTATATATGCAACTGTAAACACCAGGCCAAACACTGCAAGGACTATGAGGTTGGTTGATATTGCTGACAGCCTGCCTTCGTTCATTAGTTTTACAATTCCCGTCGTAAACCAGAATTGTACAGTACCTCTTGCAAGTTTCTGCATGAAATCAGGCATGAAGGTTACATCCCAGTAACACCCGCCAAGCATGCATGTCAGTGTTAGAACGAGTACATTCACCGCCAGGACCGCTGAATAGCTTCGGCCAAGGGACATAAGGAAAAGACCCAGCGGTATGACCGCCAGATAGAAAACTGTTATAAGGACAACGAACTGCCACAGACTCAGCAATTCACCTATCCCGAAGATGTTATATATAAGCGTCAGTGAAATTATACTGTGGAGGGCGGCAAAAAACATGCAGGCCAATGTGTTTCCGACGACATACTGCCATGGCGCCACAGGTCCGCTCATTATACGCTGGTATGTCTTGTTGACCTTTTCCCTGAAAGCAAGGGCACAGATGGAGAATATCCCGAACAACGAAGCAAAGGTGTACAT